>JANNXS010000440.1:0-9560 GCA_031409695.1 Hyphomicrobiaceae bacterium | reverse complement strand
TCTCTATCACGCGATCAAGGCGGCGGCCGTACTCGTCCCGCCACTCGTCAGAGCCAACCGAAAGCGGTTTTACTCCCGGTGCCGGCCGAATGATCTGACGATCACTCAGTCCTAACATCAGGACGCCGATGTGGACCGTCTCCTTTGAAGCCTCTTCGGTCCTTATGTCCTCCTCCCACTCTGCCCGTACGAGCGACCCAATTGGCTTGTGTTTCCTTTGCACCTGGACGCGGGCTGTATTGGCAAGAACGTCAACGATGCCAGCGCTCAAGCCATCGGCAAAGCCGTCGCCGTAGACCTGCAATTTGTAAACATCGCTCTCAGGAAACGGCGTCAAGCCTGCGGTTGTGCTGTCAGTACTGGCCGTCTGGGCCGCAATCTGGGCCAAAACCAGGGGCGGACAGGTGGTCAAAATGACCGCGAGCACCACTGCCGACATGGCAAGCTGTGGGATGGCTCGTTGCGGGAAACGGCGGGTGAAGCGCGACGTGATCAAGGCTTGGCTCCAATGCTGCGACGCAAAGGTTAGCACAATTCTCCCGGGACGAAAAATCGCCTGAAAGCGAGTACCGGCTATTGGCTGCGCACACTTGGGTAAGGGTGTTGGTCCGGGCCACTAAATCTTCCCGCCCTGAGCGGCCCGGCTAACTGGCGCAATGTCAAACTGCGTCTTCAGAGGGTCGGCGCCGACTGGTCTCGGTGCGTCCGTGGTTCGCCCTCCGGTCACCCAACTCGTCGACCCTGCGCGTCGCAGCCTCAAATGCGTCGCGGATGGCAAGCGGCAAATCTTCATTTGCACTCGCGCCCTCGCGGTCATGGGAGACGACCAATGGCGCACCATTGGGAATTGAGATTTCGATCTTCACACGAAACTGTTTTGCCTTTGCCGCATTCCGCTGGGGGGCCTCAAGTACCACGCGGCAAGCAGACATCCGGCCAAAGTGCCGATGAAGCTTTGCGACTTTGTCTCGCACTTTAGCCTCGATGGCCTCGCTCTTCTCGAGTCCATGGAAATGGATGTCGGGGATCATGTGTCCGTCCTTCTGCGGTTGCGCCGGAGACCAGAGACAACAGAGTGAAGCACGAGAAATGCTCGGTGTCTTGGATCATCTCGTATTATTTGCGATCCCCCGAGCGATCGCTGGGCGTTCGCTTCAACTCTCAGGCTGTTGCTTGGCAATATCACGGTGATCCGACCGCGATTTGATTTGCAAGGTATCGATTTATGGGTTAAATGAACGTTGTTCACATGCGCTGATGCGCTAGCGCCACGCGGACCCGTAAGTGTTTTGGGGTTGTCGTATCAACGATTTCGAGCGGCTATTATGGCAACACTCAAGCGATCGAATCAAAGTCAGATCTTCGGACGCCCTGCGTGACTTCCCTCTCCTTCCGTTCCCTTCCGTTCCCTTCCCTTCCCTTCCCTTCCTGCCTGACCTGGACCCTCCCAATGATTAAGTCTCTGATGACCGAACGCCGCTTCGTGCCGCTGTTTTGGTGTCAGTTCTGCTCGGCCTTGAATGATAACTTCCTGAAGAACGCGCTTGGCATGCTCATCTTGTTTGGGTTTGGCACGGAGCTGGCAGCTAAAGATCCTAAAACAGCTGGGCTGCTGATCACGCTTTCTGGCGTCATCTTTATTGCACCATTTTTCTTCCTCTCAGCGCTTGGCGGTGAGTTGGCCGACAAGTTCGATAAAGCCCGCGTTGCCGAACGAATCAAGCTGGCTGAGATCCCTGTTGCTTTGCTCGCAGCGGTGGGATTTTACTTGCACTCAATTCCACTTTTGTTCGTCGCGCTTCTTGGCTTTGGCATCGTTGGCGCCCTGTTCGGCCCGGTAAAGTATGGCATTCTGCCCGAGAAGCTTTCGACTTCAGAACTGTCGTCCGGAAACGCCCTGGTCGAAGGGGCAACCTTCATGGCCATCCTCCTTGGTACACTCGGTGGCTCTATTGCTGTGACGCAAAGCAAGAGCCCTGAGCTTATCGTTGCAATTATTGTTGTGCTCGCGGTTGCCTGCTGGCTGTTTGCTCGGATGATTCCGAGGTCCGGTCCCGCGGCGCCAAACATTTCAATTGCCCGCAATCCCCTGATATCGACATTTGCACTCCTTGCCGAACTGCGCGCGGACCCACGACTGTCGGTCGGCGGCCATGTTACATCATGGTTCTGGCTCGTTGGCGTCGTTGCCATGTCACTGCTTCCAGTCCTCATCAAAGACACGCTCGGCGGCAATGAGTACGTCTACAGCGGTGCACTGATGGTGTTTACCATCGGCATTGCCATTGGCTCACTCCTCGCCGCCCGCGTTAGCCACGATACGCCAAACCTCGCGCTCGTGCCTCTCGGAGGCGCAATGATCGCCGTGTTCGCCCTTGGCCTCGCCCTGGTCGCCGCCTTGGTGCCTACCTCCGCGCAACCGATTGGTCTTTTCGACTTTGCCACCTCAAAGCGCGGCATTGGAGCTGGTGTCTGCTTGTTCGGTCTCGCCATCGGCGGTGGCCTGTACATTGTGCCAGCGTTTGCCGCTGTGCAGAGCTGGGCCGACGCCGATAAGCGCGCGCGCGTGATCGCTTCTGTAAACGTGCTCAACGCTGCCTATATGACCAGCGCTGGCGCCGTCCTCGCCGTGTTCCAGGCCTTTGGAACGCCGCTGCATTGGCTCTATGTGATGCTGGCGGTCGGCACCGTTGCCATGATCGTCTTCGTGCTGCAGTCTTGGAAAAACGAAGGCGCACAAAATTTCGAGAGCCTTCTAACGCCGTCGTCGACCGTGGCGGATTAAAGCGAGCCGATCGGCCAAACCGAGACTTATTGGCGCAAAAATTGACTTCGAGCGGGGGCTAAATGCCCTTGGCACAGCCCGTGCAGGTGTTTTATCGAGTGTCTTTGCCCAGCCACACTCGAAACGCCGCCGGACAGAGTTTTCTTGACGTTCCAGAGGTGTCACTCTCATGTGCGGGGTAGTGCGGCTTTGGCCGTTGCCGGGAAAGTGTAAGCGTTATGCCCGCCGATGGGACTGTTCGGACCAGAGCCGAGACGTTTGCGCATGCCATTGACGCGGCGCGACTTACTCTTGAGCACTGTTTGTCCTTTACGGCCGGTTCGGGTGAGTGCGCTCCCCTCCATTCTGCTCATGCAGATCTTACCAGCGCCCTGCATCTGCTACAGCGGCTGCAAGTGCAAAGCGTGTTGCCTCGGCCTACAGAACGCGTAGCCGTCAACTCTTGTCCTGAACCTGATGATCTTTCGCAAATTCGCGGCATTGACGCCAAGACCGCCCAACGTTTGGCAACACTCGGCATCACGAAGTTTGCGCAGATCGCAGCCTGGGTGCCGGAAGATGTGCACGCCATTGGTCTCGCGCTCGATCTTGGCCGCGGATTCAGTTCCAACTCCATTGTCGACCAAGCACGGATGCTGCTTACGCCGTGTGAGCCAGCAGGCACCGCAGTGGCGGGTCCCGTTGCAGGATGGAGCCCACGTCGGACCCAGAAGATCGACGTGGCCTATGCATTCGATGCGGGATCATTGACCGAACGCGAACTGGCCGACGTCCATGCTGATTTGCGGCGCGGACCGGGCGGGTTTGAGCCTTGCAATATACTGTCCATCGCGCCGCTCATTGCGCGCATGATTCATACCCCGATCGCGGTTTTTGATAGGACTGATGAGGCGCCCTGGCGTCCATCGGCTTTGATGGAAACTGCAACTCCTGTGATTGTGTCGCCCGCGCTTGGCAACGAGGCGGAATCTGGCGACACGATTGCGACAGTTGCCCTTGCGCAGACGAATGGTGCCCGTGAACCAGTCGGGAAACCTGCGACGCCCCGGACTGTGACGCCGATCCATATTGCAGCCATCGATCGGATCAATGCCCTGGAGGCCGATATCACCGCTCTTGATCAGAAGCCGGTGATGGTGCCGCTGCAGCTTGAAGCGGGACCAAACCGCGCCGTGGCGGCGATTGCCATGCCGGAGCATGTTTCAGGTCTCGCGCGACCGGCTATTCCGCGCATGCTGCCGATGACGGCACCTCTGGAAGAGGCGGATGTGACGATTAAAGTTCGCGATGGGACTGCAAACCCGTTGCTGCAGCCGTTGACTGAGTTGCCCCTGCGACCGAAACGTAAAGCCGTGCTTGCTGCGCCGTTGCCGGACGCGCCGAGCGAAGTTTCAGAGGCGGCGGTGGTCATTGTTAAGCGCCGGGCGAGAGAGAGGGCGGCGCCCGATCTCGCGTTCTATAAGCTTGACGACGATCACGAAACGAATTCGTCAAAAGACTTGCGAATTGCCGCGGTGGCGCGGCGGGTCGAACGTGAACTGGCGTCGTGAGCTGTGCGCGCTCACTTCTCCGTATCGACTAGGCCCTTTACGAACCAGCGCTGCATTAGCAGCACAACGGCGACCGGCGGCAGCATGGCGAGCACAGACGTTGCCATGGCAAGTTGCCACTCGGTGAGCGCGTCTTGGGTGACGAGCATCTTTTTTATGCCGATAACGATTGTCTGCATGTTGTCTTTGGTCGTAATTAGCAGCGGCCATAGATACTGGTTCCAGCCATAAATAAACTGGATCACAAACAGGGCGGCCGAGGTCGTTGCTGAGAGGGGGATCAGTGTGTCCTTAAAAAACTTCCAGGCGCCGGCGCCGTCAATCTTGGAGGCCTCTAAAAGTTCATCTGGTACGGTCAAAAAGAACTGGCGGAATAGCAGTGTGCCGGTCGCTGATGCAATCAGCGGCACCGTCAGGCCCATGTAAGTGTCTAGGAGACGCAGATCCGTGACGACTTTGTAGGTTGGATAAATGCGGACCTCGATGGGCAGCATCAACGTCAGGAAAATCATCCAGAATACGAACTGCTTGCCAGGAAAGCGATAGTAGACGAGGGCGAAGGCCGTGATGATCGACAAGACGATCTTGCCGCAGGCGATCGTGAGCGCCATGATGAACGAGTTCAGCATCATGGTACCGACGGGCTCACGCGTGGTTTTGCCCGAGCCGGTGAACAGAACGCGGCTGTAGTTTTCGATCAGCTCGCCACCGGGCAGAAGTCCGAACTGACCAGAAATGATGTCGCCCGCTTTGTGCGTCGAGGCTATGATGGCCAAGTAAACCGGAAAGACGACTACTAGGACACCAATGCACAGGATGATGTGCGGGACGATACGCGCAAGCCGTGTCGGACGCTCGACCATAGTCTCCCCCCAGCATTTCCCAAGGGTCATACCGCATTGTTGGGGATGAGCAATCCGTGCGACGGTGTCTTTCGTCAGATGCTTCGGTCGAGCATTGTGCGGTTCTGGGGTGCTGTGCCCTTGCCAGAGCGCCAATGGTCGGGTGGCGCGTCACCAGAGATCACATCAGGATCGCCGCATGTCTGAACTTTTTTCGCTTGCAGGACGTGTCGCCTTGGTTACGGGCTCTGCGCGCGGGCTCGGATTTGCCATGGCCGAAGGCCTTGCAATGGCTGGTGCGCGTGTGCTGATCAACGGCACGACGGACGCGGGCGTTGCAAAGGCTGTCGCCGCATTGCGGGACAAGGGGTTTGAAGCCGATCCTGCCGTATTCGACGTCACCGATGAGGTGGCGGTTACTGCAGCCTTCGCCGGGTTTGATGCGGCGGGGATCGGTGTTGATATCCTGGTCAACAATGCGGGTATTCAGCTGCGCAAGCCGATGGTCGAACTGACCACGGCCGAGTGGCACAAGGTCATCGACACAAATTTGACGAGCGCATTCGTGGTTGGGCGCGAAGCGGCCAAGCGCATGATCCCGCGCGGGCGCGGTAAGATCATCAATATTGGTTCGCTGATGAGCAGCCTTGGGCGCGCGACGGTCGCACCGTACACAGTTGCTAAAGGCGGGATCAAGATGCTGACGCAGGCCATGACGGCTGAGTGGGCGCAACACGGCATTCAGGCCAACGCCATCGGCCCCGGTTACATGATGACCGACATGAACCAGGCGCTGATCGATAATGCGACATTCAACGCCTGGGTTGTTGGGCGTACCCCGTCGAAGCGCTGGGGACGACCGGAGGAGTTGATCGGCGTCGCCGTGTTTCTGGCGTCGTCGGCGTCGGATTATGTCAACGGACAGATCGTGTATGTCGATGGTGGCATGACGGCAGTGTTGTAAGCACGTTGGCAATATTAAAGCTTAGGACCGCCTGGGGCCAGCTGCGAGCGTGGTCATCCGCGCGCGCAACATCCCCAACTGTCATCCTACCCCTTGTGGGTAGGACCCATTCATCCGCTCGCTGAAGAGTAAGTTTTTTGCTCTGGCAGAGCAACAAGTTGACCTTCGCGTGTGCTGAAAAATGGCTCCTGCCAACAAGAGGGGCAGGATGACAGCCGGGGCGCATCGACACGAGCGTTCGACTTTGGCTCTGGGTCATTTTCTGCCGAATAGCTGACGCAATCACCCTGACCGGAACAGGCGTACGGCGTCGTCGCATTCGAACAGGTACAGCAAGGCGCGCAGAGCCTGGCCGCGCGGCGTTGAGAGCGACGGATCGCGAGCGAGAATCATGGTCGCATCATCGCGCGCTGCGCCGAGCAGTTCCTCGAAATTGGGGACAGTGGCGACGCGAAATTCCGGCAAGCCCGATTGGCGCGCGCCCAAGACTTCGCCGGCACCACGCAGTTCAAGATCTTTTTCGGCGATGAGGAAGCCGTCCTCCGTTTCGCACATCATTTTGAGGCGCGCTTCGGCTGTCAGCCCGAGCGGTGCTTTGTGCAGCAGCATGCAATAAGACTGGCGATCACCGCGACCGACGCGACCGCGCAATTGGTGCAACTGGGCGAGCCCGAAGCGCTCGGCGTGCTCGATGACCATAACGCTTGCATTTGGCACGTTGACGCCCACTTCGATGACGGTCGTCGAGACGAGGATCGACAGTTGGTTGGTTGTAAAGGCCGCCATGACGGCGTCTTTCTGCGTGCCGCTCATGCCGCCGTGCATGACGCCTACTCTGTCGCCGAAGAACTGTTTCAAGTGCGCGGCGCGTTCCTCGGCCGCCGCGAGGTCCATAACCTCAGACGATTCGATCAATGGGCAGACCCAATAGATCTGCGCGCCACTGGTCAGAGCGCGTTTTAGGGCCTCCACAATGTCATGCAAACGCTCCAGCGGCGGCATGGTGGTTTTGACAGGTTTGCGGCCCGGAGGCTTTTCGTCCAGGCGCGAGACTTCGAGGTCGCCGTAGTGCGTCATCTGCAACGTACGAGGAATTGGCGTTGCCGTCATGACCAACACGTTGGTGCCGTCGCCTTTGGACTGCAGCGCCATGCGTTGGTGCACGCCAAATCGATGCTGCTCGTCGATGACAGCAAGTGCTAGATTCTTGAAATGTACATCTGGCTGAAAGAGTGCGTGCGTGCCGATCAAAATGTCGAGATCGCCCTCAGCCGCTGCGGCCAAAACGTGTGCCCGCGCGCGGCCCTTTTCGCGACCCGTCAACAGGCCGAGACGCAGGCCGGCCTTGTCCGCGAGCGGTGACATCGTTTCGATGTGCTGGCGGGCGAGGACTTCCGTTGGTGCCATCAGCGCTGCTTGCGCGCCGTCCTCAACCGCCATCGCCATGGCCATGAGTGCGACCACGGTTTTGCCCGAGCCGACGTCACCTTGCAGCAAGCGCAGCATGCGGTGCGGCGCAGAAAGATCATCCTCAATTGTCTTGAGCGAACGCGTTTGAGCTCCGGTGAGGGCGAATGGCAATGATTCTATGATGCGTCGGCGTACGGTGCCATCGCCGTGAATTGCGCGGCCCTTTTGCTGCTTGTTCGACAAGCGCACGAGGCCGAGCGCAAGTTGGCCCGCGAGCAGTTCGTCGAATGCCAATCGCTGCCAGACGAGACCGCCCGGCGAGATCTCGGCTGCGTCCTCTGGGCGATGCAGGCGTCGCGACGCCTCGTGAAAGGGGACCCATGTCCGGGCAGCCAGCCATGCAGCGTCTTGCCACTCAGCGAGTTGCGGCACCTTTTCAAGCGCCAGGCGACAAGCTTTCGTCACCATTTTGCCGGAGAGCCCGGCAGTAAGTGGATAAACTGGCTCCAGCAATGGCAAGTCATCGCGCTTGTCCGGAGGCACGATATAGTCCGGATGCGTCATTTGGGCTTGATTGTTGAAGTGTTCGATTCGGCCCGAGATAAACCGTATTTCGCCAATCGGCAGTTGTTTTTCGACAAAGCGGCGGTCAGCGCGAAAGAATATCAGTTCGAGTCGGCCTGTCTCGTCTTCGCAGCGAACTTTGTAGGGTGCCTTCGCGTTGCCCGGCGGCGACGGAAAGTGTTTGAGCACGCGCACTTGCAAAGTGGCAATGGTGCCCGGGATCGAAGCTGAAACGGTTGGTGTTGCGCGGCGATCGATGACGCCGGTCGGCGTGTGCCACAGCAAATCGATGATGCGCGGCTCCCTGATGCCTGGTGGCAAACGCAGGGCTTTCTTGAGCAATTGTATCGTTTTCGGGCCTATGCCGGAAAGAGTTTCGGCCGGCGCAAACAGCGAGTTCAGTTCGGCAGGCCGCATCGGATAAGGTCACATACGAGGGATGGTGAGGCGCTATAGCATGTGGATGGCATACGGGCCTGGGGGCCTGTTAGGCAGCGCTCACCACTCGCCGATCTCGTCGCTGATTTCGATGTCTCCATATTTCTCGGGTCTGTATTTCTCGGATCTTGGCATGTTCTGATTTGAGGCCTTTGCATCGTGGCTGATGTGCCTTGTCGGTTGCGATGCGGACCAGATCCGAAACGCTCCGCTGTCTGCGATAATATCTACGGTTTCGAAACGTGCCTTCATCTGTGCTTCAACGGGTACGCGCCGCTGAACAACAAACAACAAGCGCCCCTTTGGCAAAAGGTGCTTCGGTGCATCTTCGATCATCTGATGTAGCGCCGTGAAATCTTCGCGGAAGCCATTGTGGATAGGCGGGTTTGAGACGATCAGATCATGTCGGCCGGCCCCTTTGAGGCGATGGCTGAGTAGTGTTTTTGCGGTCGGCGCATTTTCGGATGTCGCTTTGAGCGCGAAGGTGTCGACGTCGATGGCTGTAACCTTTGTCGTCGAATCGCGATCGAGAATGGCGCGTGTGATGATGCCGGTGCCACAGCCATAGTCGAGCACGGTTGCTTGTGTTGCGAGCGTTGGGAGATGGTCCAGGAGTAAGGCTGTCGCTTGATCAACTTTCCCGTCCGCGAACAGGCCCGGATAACTTGCCCAGACATGCCTTGCGCCTGCGAACTCAACGTCCTTTGTAACGCGCCAATCTACATCCTGGATTTTGACGCGGGTCAGGTCGACGGGGCGCGTGAGTGTAAGCACACGGCCGTGGCTGTGTGCCGCAACGGTTTCGATTTCCACACCGAGACTGGCCAGCCGCTTTGGCACCGACCTGATTCCTTCGTCATTGCCGCCATAGATATAAATGTGGCTGTCTGGCGCCAACCATCCCATCAGGCGATGTGCGGTGAATTCGAGTTCGGCTTTGCTCTTTGGTAAACGGAGGAACGCTAGGGCGAACGTGCCAATTTCCCCAGGCGTCGGGTTGTTTCGCG
>JANNXS010000439.1:0-27888 GCA_031409695.1 Hyphomicrobiaceae bacterium | reverse complement strand
CCCGCTTTCGACAAAATCACCGACGGCAAAGCGCGTCCGTGGGAAGCTGTTGATAACAAGGCCTATGACACCATCATCGAACTGAACAAGTTCGTCGACGAACTGCGCAAGAAGTAACCCGCTTCAGTCCTGTTGCCCACGCGTGGCCGAGTGGCTGCGGTGTGTAACATCCGATACATCTGTGACGCCGATACCTCGTGTAAAAATCGGCAGCGTGGCGCAGAGACCGCGCCGTAAATTTGATCATGCTCCTGAGTGTCACCCGCGCCAGCCATTCAGATGGTGCGGGTGATGTTCTGTTACTTAGGCGACCCTCCCGTGTCATCCGCCACTATTTCGCTGCCCCAAGCGCAGCTCGAACCTCTGCTGCGGGCTTATTCCAACGCGCAGGCCGCAAAGCGTCGTGCCGTTTATCTTGGATTGGCTGTCCTGTTTGTTTGTGTCGCCGCGTCCGCGCTGACGGCAGAAGTCGATCTCGCGAAGTTCTGGACCAACATCGGTCGCTTCACGAGTTACCTCGGCCGATTGATGTTCCTTGAGTCCGGACTGCCCGTCTGGACCGACATCTATGGGTCTAAGAGCAGCTGGTATTGGGGCTTTTGGAAGTGGCTTTATAAGATTGGCGAGACGCTAATCATTGCATATCTCGGCACGCTCGTCGGCGGAATCGGGGCGTTTCTGCTCTGTTTCCTCAGCGCCCGCAACCTCGTTCAAAATCGCTACATCCTGTTCGCTGCGAGGCGCTTCCTTGAGTTCTGCCGGACCGTACCGGAACTTGTTTTCGCGCTGACATTCGTCGTTGCCTTTGGCCTCGGCCCGTTACCCGGCGTGCTTGCGCTCGCCATCCACACGCTTGGCGCGCTCGGCAAGCAGTTTGCTGAAGTGGTCGAGAACATTGATATGAAACCCGTTGATGGCGTCACCGCAACCGGGGCGACATGGACCGAGGCCGTTCGCTTTGCAGCGCTCCCACAGGTCCTCTCCAACTTTGCCAGCTACGGCCTGATGCGCTTTGAGATCAACGTTCGTGGTGCGGCCATCATGGGTTTTGTGGGTGCGGGCGGTATTGGCCAAGACCTGCTGGAGGCGATCCGGAAGTTCTACTATTCCGATGTCAGTGCGATGTTGCTTATGATTATCGTCACGGTGACCCTGATTGATCTGACAACAGACCGCGTTCGTCAGATGCTTATTGGTACACGAGGTTCGTCATGAGCGGTCTGCGCGAAAAAGCCTTGGCTGATATGAGCGACCTGACAGCGCGTTATCCAGCCATCATGCGACCAAGCCTGCTCAGCCGACTGCCGATTATACTGGCGGTGACACTGACGCTCGTAACGCTGGTTGCTGGCTTCGCTACGCTCGATGTCTCATGGCAGCGGGTTTGGAATGGATTTTCTGAGCTCGGGCGTATCGCGACGCTGATGCTCCCACCAGAATATGGCACCACGTCTCGCCTGATGCTGTGGGGGCATGCGCTACTTGAAACACTGGCCATCGCGTTTCTTGGTACGCTCATGGCTGCCATCATTGCGTTTCCAATTGGCTTCTTAGTTGCCCGCAACGTCATGCCGTCGTGGATCTTTCGCTTCACTCTACGGCGTGGCCTCGATGGTCTCAGGGGTGTCGATACGCTGATCTGGGCGCTAATCTGGATCAACGTCGTTGGTCTCGGGCCGTTTGCAGGCGTCCTCGCCATCATGATCTCCGATGTCGGTGCGTTTGGAAAACTGTTCTCAGAGGCCATTGAAACCGTCGACGACAAGCCGGGGGAAGGCGTCGTGTCGGCTGGTGGTAGTCCTTTGCATCGCGTGCGGTTTGGTCTCATCCCGCAGGTGTTGCCCGTATTGCTTAGCCAGGTGCTATATTATTTCGAGAGTAACACGCGATCGGCCACTATCATTGGTATCGTTGGTGCTGGCGGCATCGGTCTGCATCTGGCGGAGGCAATCCGCACACTCGAGTGGCAGCAGGTATCATTCATCGTCCTGATGATCTTGGTAACTGTCGCAATCATTGACTTCGTGTCGGCGCAGGTTCGCTTTGCCATCATTGGGGAGCAATCCACAGACGGCAAAGCCCAGGTTGGGCAAGCCACCGTAGGGCGACCATAATGCAGGCGACCTTTAGTAAGGCGGAGGCGCACCGGGCGGTTGTTGCAGTTTTTGCTGCAGCGACAAGCTCCGAGTTGGCGGCAGCATTTGCCGTGGTCATGGACGGGTCAGACGTCGTTGAACTCAAGCCGCCGGAAACCGGCTTGGTTATGCTGCGCGGTCGCACGGGAGGCGATGGCGCAGCGTTCAATGTCGGCGAGGCAACGGTGACACGCGCTATCGTGCGGATTGGAGCCGCCATAGGCCATAGCTATCGCCTCGGCCGCGACAAACCTGCGGCCCGCAATGCGGCGATCCTCGATGCCCTATGGCAGTTGCCGGACCAGCGGGAACGAATTGAGACGCTTGTTCTCACGCCGATCCGGGAACGGATAGCCGCCGCACGTGCCCAATCCAGCTTCGAAGCGGCTTCAAGCCGTGTCGAATTCTTCACGCTGGCCCGAGAAAGCGCATGACCGCCACCCACGCTCTGACCGCCGCCCCCTCGGCCGCAGCTCTTGATGCCGGCTTTGCGACGCCGGTGTTTGACGCACAACGCACATTCCGTGCCGTCATGAATGGTTTTGCAGAGCCGGGCACTGAGCATGCGCTCGACGCCCAAGGTCCCCGGTGTCCCGGCTTCTCGGTTGCCATGACGGCCATTGCTCTCACGCTTGCTGACTTCGAGACGCGCTTGTGGCTAGATGCAGCAGCGCCGATAGACGCGGCATCGTATTTGCGGTTTCACACGAGCGCGCCCATCGTTGCTGAGCCTATGGGCGCTGCATTTGCGTTCGTCACGCGGCCTCGCGATCTTGTGCGACTTGCGACATTCGCCCAGGGCAGCCTTGAGTATCCTGACGCGTCCGCGACGATCGTTCTGGATGTCGAGGCCATCGACACATCACGTGGGTGGTCGTTGACCGGTCCTGGAATTGTGGGCACCCGTCGGCTCACCGTTCCAAACCTGCCCGACACCTTCGTCCACGACCTCGTCACCAATCGCGCCCTGTTTCCATGCGGCGTCGACATCATTTTTTGTGCCGGTGATCGTATTGCAGCATTGCCTCGCAGCACACGCGTCGGAGTGCACTGATCCATGTACGTGGCGGTTAAAGGCGGGGAAGCGGCCATTGAGAACGCCCATAAGCTTCTCGACGTGGCGCGACGTGGTGATCCAACCGTACCCGAACTCGGCGTGCAGCAGATCGAACAGCAACTCACGCTGTCGGTGGCGCGAGTCATGAGCGAAGGTTCGCTCTATGATCCGTCTCTGGCGGCTCTTGCCATCAAGCAGGCGCGCGGCGATCTGATTGAAGCGATCTTTCTGATCCGCGCCTATCGCACGACGCTGCCGCGCTTTGGTGCGTCCGAGCCACTCGCAACCGATCATATGCGGGTGTCGCGGCGGGTATCGGCGACCTACAAGGATCTACCTGGTGGCCAAGTGCTTGGCCCGACTTTCGACTATACCCACCGCCTGCTTGATTTCTCGCTTGAGGCTGAACGCCTCGTTGAACCAGCGCCGATGGCGGCGACTGGTGTCGAGCCGATGCCGCGGGTTACGGGAATGCTTGATCAGGAGAGGCTGATCGAGCGCAATCCGTCGGCGGCGAAAGATACGCCGGTCGGCGATTTAACGCGCGAACCACTTTCTTTTCCGGCCGCGCGGGATCTGCGTTTGCAGAACCTTGCCCGCGGCGACGAGGGCTTCCTGCTCGCTCTCGCGTATTCAACCCAGCGCGGCTATGGACGTACCCATCCCTTTGTCGGCGAAGTTCGAATCGGCCGCGTTGAAGTTGAGATCTTCGCCGAGGAACTTGGCTTTGCCGTGCCGCTTGGCGAGATCGAACTCACCGAGTGCGAGATGGTCACGCAGTTCATGGGCAACGCTGGGGCGCAACCGCAGTTCACGCGTGGCTATGGCCTCGCCTTTGGCCAGTCTGAACGCAAGGCCATGTCGATGGCGCTTGTGGATCGAGCTATGCGGGCCTCTGAGCTTGGCGAAGACGTGACGGCGCCAGCGCAGGATGTGGAGTTTGTGCTCTCACACTCTGACAATGTGCAAGCCACAGGCTTTGTCGAGCACTTGAAGCTGCCGCACTACGTCGACTTTCAATCGGAACTGCAACTCGTGCGCCGCCTGCAAGCCGAGCATGCGGCCAAGAGTTCGCCCGACACGAGTGCACCCGACAAGGAGGCGGCCAAATGACAGTCGTACCCAAAACCGGCGCGCCAAAAACCGAGACCGGTTATAACTTTGCCTACCTCGACGAACAGACAAAGCGCATGATCCGCCGCGCCATTCTGAAGGGGATTGCGATCCCAGGCTATCAGGTCCCGTTCGCCAGCCGCGAAATGCCGATGCCCTTTGGTTGGGGCACGGGCGGGGTGCAGGTGACCGCGGCTATCCTGGGTCCCGATGACGTCCTGAAGGTGATTGATCAGGGGTCTGACGACACAACGAATGCCGTGTCGATCCGCAAATTTTTTGTCAAAACTGCCGGTGTCGCGACCACCACGGTGACGGCCGACGCGACAATCGTTCAGACCCGGCATCGCATTCCCGAAGCGCCACTGAAGGCCGGCCAGATCCTGGTCTATCAAGTGCCGATCCCCGAGCCGCTACGCTTTCTTGAGCCGCGCGAAACTGAGACACGCCGCATGCATGCGCTGGGAGAGTACGGCCTCATGCATGTGAAGCTCTATGAGGACATCGCACGCCACAAGACGATTGCAACGACGTATGCCTATCCGGTGAAGGTCGATGGACGCTATGTGATGGATCCGTCGCCGACACCGAAGTTCGACAACCCGAAAATGCACCGTTCGCCTGCGTTGCAGTTGTTCGGCGCGGGCCGTGAAAAACGAATCTATGCAATTCCGCCGCATACTGACGTCGTAAGTCTCGACTTCGACGACTATCCATTCGAGGTCAACCGGTTCGAGCAACCTTGCGGCCTTTGCAATGCCACTGGCGTCTATCTCGACGAGGTTATTCTCGATGATGCAGGCGGGCGCATGTTCGTATGCTCGGACACGGACCATTGCGAGGGACGACGCGCCAACGGCCATCAAGGTCCCATGCTGGGCGAAGCACCACAGGCATTTGGTGGGGGCAAAGCCGATGATGCTTGATGGCGATCATCCTCTGCTCGCTGCACAGGACCTCACGAAGCACTATGGCTCTCGCGTCGGCTGCGAAGGCGTCTCGTTCGATCTACACGAAGGCGAGGTCGTCGCGATTGTCGGCGAGTCTGGATCGGGCAAGTCCACCCTGCTTCAACTTCTTTCGCTGCAACTCGAGGCAACGCGTGGCGCCGTGCGCTATCGCTTGCGCGACGGCGCGACCCGCGATCTAGGCACGCTGAATGACGCCGAACGCCGTTTTTTGATGCGCACCGACTGGGGTTATGTTGCCCAGGATGCGGCCAACGGCTTGCGCATGCAGGTATCGGCCGGCGGCAATGTCGGCGAACGGCTGATGGGACTTGGACAACGCCATTATGGCAACATTCGCCACGATGCGTTGGATTGGCTGGACCGCGTGGAGATCGATCGCGACCGCATTGATGACCGGCCAGTCGCGTTCTCTGGCGGCATGCGCCAGCGCCTCGTTATCGCAAAAAACCTCGTCACCAAACCGCGCCTCGTGTTCATGGATGAGCCGACGGGCGGTCTCGATGTCTCCGTGCAAGCAAGGCTTCTCGACCTCCTGCGCGGCCTTGTCGCCGATCTTGGACTAGCCGTGGTTCTCGTCACGCATGATCTCGCGGTTGCGCGGCTTTTGTCACATCGCATCATGGTCATGCGGCATGGCCGCGTTATTGAACAGGGTCTGACCGATCAGGTCCTCGATGATCCGCGAGAGGCTTACACCCAACTGCTTGTCTCCTCAGTGTTGCAGGTATGATCATCATGGACCCGGAGATCCACCGAACGCCGAAGATCAGTCGCGCCGCCGTAGTGCACGAAACTGCGCGCATCACGGATTCGGAACTGGGCGACTATGTCGAGATACACGAGTTCTCTCGCGTGCGTGACAGCTGCGTTGGTAACTACACCTACCTGCTCGAGCACGTGTCACTGTTAAATACGGAAATGGGCCGTTTCTGCGCCATTGCCGCGCAGTCGCGCATCGGCGCACCCAACCATCCGTACACACGTGTCTCGCAGCATCGCTTCACGTACACGCCTGAATACTACTGGCATGACCAGACCCGTGATGCAGCGTTTTTTGAGCAACGTGCACTGGATCGCGTGCGCGTCGGCCATGATGTCTGGTGCGGCCACGGCGTCACGATTCTACCTGGCGTTACGATTGGCGATGGCGCGGTTGTTGCGGCCGGCGCCGTCGTCACAAAGGATGTTGCGGCCTACACGATCGTCGCCGGCGTGCCAGCACGCATGATTAAGCGCCGGTTTGAGCCGCAAGCGGCCGAACGCTTGCAAAGACTGGCGTGGTGGACTTGGACCGATGCCCGCATCAAATCAGCAATGCTGGATTTTCGCGCCCTTTCCGTTGACGCGTTTCTCGAAAAACACCGCGGCTGACCCATGACGCCACACCATACCGTGCTCGATGTCCAAGACGTCTCGAAGACCTTTACGATGCACCTGCGTGGCGGCACGCGCATTCCGGTTCTGTCGCGCGTATCCTTGATGCTAAGCGCGTCAGAGTGCCTCGCGCTGGTCGGTCCGTCTGGTGCCGGAAAATCATCTCTACTGCGCATGATTTACGGCAACTATCGTTGTGACAGCGGTCACATACGCCTACGGAACGGAGATGTCTGGGTCGACATTGAAAGCGCCGATCCGAGGGTCATTCGCCACGTGCGCCGGCGCACAATCGGATACGTCAGCCAGTTCCTGAGGGTCATTCCGCGTGTGCCAACGCTTGCGGTCGTCGCTGCAGCCGGACGCGAGGCGGGCCTGACGGAAGACGCCAGCATCAAGCGCGCTTCGCATCTGCTTGAGCGGCTTAATATTCCATCGCGATTGTGGGGGTTGCCGCCAGCCACGTTCTCAGGTGGCGAGCAGCAACGTGTGAACATTGCCCGCGGTCTGATCGGTGGTCACGCGGTTTTGCTGCTCGACGAACCGACGGCGTCGCTCGATGCAGCCAATCGCGACGTCGTCATCGAACTCGTTCGTGAGGCCAAGACGCGTGGCATCGCGATCCTCGGCATCTTTCACGATGCTGAAGCCCGCGGCCGGATTGCCGATCGCGAACTCGATCTGTCCCGCTTTGCTGCGACGGCTTGAAAAGGAAATCGAAATGTCGAGCCGAGAAGCGAGAAAGCGCATGGGGCCGCAGCGGTTCGCGTCTGAAGCAATCGTGCTCGCGGATCGCGTCGTCTCTGGCACTGTAACGATAAATGATGGTATCATAATTGGCCTTGATCAGCGACGCTTGGATCCGAGCGCAGAACAGTGGGGTCGCGACCTACTCATTCCTGGTCTGATCGAGCTCCACACGGACCATCTTGAGCCGCACTACTCGCCGCGCCCCAAAGTGTTCTGGGACCCACTCTCAGCGGTGCTCTCATATGATGCGCAAATCGCCACGTCGGGCATCACGACCGTGTTCGACAGTCTGCGGGCCGGCAGTGACGGAGACCGGCACACCCTTGCAGGCGGCGTGTTCAAACTTGCCGCGGCGCTCGACACGGCACGGCAGTCAGGCATGTTGCGCGTCGAGCATCTCACGCACCTGCGTTGTGAGATCTGCTCGGAAGACGTCATCGATGAGACGGAGCGCTTCATGGCCGCCCACCCCGTGCATTTGCTGTCGTTGATGGATCATACGCCCGGCGTTCGCCAGTTCCGTGACGAAAGTAAACTGCGCGAATACTACCGCGGCAAGTCGAGCAAAACCGAGGCCGAACTCGATACGTTCATTGCCGCACGCAAGGTGTCGTACGCGCGCAACCATGATCGCCATCGCGCCGCGCTGGTAGCTCTGGCCCGCACCTATCGCGTGACGCTCGCAAGCCATGACGACACGACGAGGGAGCATGTGATCGAATCCCATACCAACGGCGTGCGTCTAGCTGAATTCCCAACCACGATCGAAGCCGCGGCCGCCTCGCGCGCGGCCGGGATCGCCGTGATGATGGGCGCGCCGAATATCGTCCGCGGCGGCTCGCACTCAGGAAATGTCGCCGCGCGGGACCTTGCCGAACGGGGCCTGCTTGATGCGCTGTCGTCGGACTATGTTCCAGCAAGCCTGTTACAGGGCGCGTTGATGCTCGCGGATACGCCCGCGATCGGTGGCCTTGCGGGTGCAATTCGCCTTGTGACCAAGGCACCGGCGCAGGCCCTAGGGCTTACCGATCGCGGCGAGATCGCTGTTGGTCGGCGCGCGGATCTTGTGCGGGTCGATGCGTCCCGCGAAGTTCCAATCATCCGCGAAGTCTGGTGCGCGGGGGCGCGAGTGGCGTGAACGCGCGAGCAAAAAAATATGGCACACTTGTACTCGTTGTTGGTGGCAGCGGCGTTGGTAAGGACACTCTCATTCGCGGCGCGCGATTAAGTCTGGCAAATGATCGCAGGTTCGTGTTTCCAAGCCGCTACATCACGCGACCGATCGATGCCAGCGAGGATCATATTCCGGTCACCCCGGCGCAGTTTTCAGAACTCCACGTGCGCGATGCATTCGCGATTCATTGGAATGCACACGATTTACAATATGGCATCCCAACGTCGATCGATCATGATCTCGCAACAGGCAAAGTGGTCGTGTGCAATGTGTCCCGGACGGTGATCCAAGCCTCGCGAGAGATGTATGTACGCACGGAAGTCATTGAGATCACTGCGCCGTCTCTGTTGCGCGCTGCTCGGCTTTCTGCCCGCAATCGAGAAAGCGCTGCTGATGTGCAAGCCCGCTTAGCGAGAGATACTGGGTTCGTTGCCCCAGCTGAGCATGTCATAAATAATAATACTGGGCCAACTGAAGCCATTCAGGCGTTCACCAATATACTCCACAGTGTCGCCGAATAAACCGGCGCTGCATTCGACAAAGGCAGCCCCTGTGGGTAACATTTCGCTGTCACACAGGTGTGATGTTAACGCGTTACCCGCCCCAAGTCTAAATGGGGGAAACGACATTGAAGATCCTTGTCGCGACAGATGCATGGCGTCCTCAAATAAACGGTGTCGTTCGGACGCTTGAGGCGTTGCAACTCAACACGGCATCAGCCGGTCACGACATCGCATTTCTGACGCCGGAAGGCTTTCGGTCGTTTGAACTACCAACATATCCGGGGCTCCGCCTCGCGCTTCCGGGTGCGGCTGAGATCGGTCGGCGAATTGAGGCCATTGCACCCGATGCAATCCACCTTGCGACGGAAGGTCCAATTGGTTTTTCGGTGCGCCGATACTGCCTTTCGCGAAGACTGCCGTTCACTACAAGTTTTACGACGCGGTTCGCCGAATACGCGTCGGCACGTTTTCCGGTGCCGGTGTCGTGGGGTTACGCCGTCATGCGGCGGTTTCATGGTCCCGCGTCTGCCACAATGGTGTCGACGCCGTCGCTCATGCAGGAGTTGACCGATCGCGGGTTCGAGCACCTTCGGATGTGGTCCCGCGGTGTTGATACGGAGCTCTTCAATCCAACGCGCGCTATAGCCTTGGATCTGCCGCGCCCAATTTTTACGTCCGTTGGACGCATCGCTGTCGAAAAGAATTTGGACGCGTTTTTGTCTCTTGATCTGCCGGGGACAAAGATGGTGATCGGGCATGGCCCGCAAGAAACTGAACTTCGGCAGCGTTACCCCGACGCGAAGTTTATGGGGGCGATGTCCGGGCACGCTCTTGCCGCGCACATGGCAGCTTCAGATGTCTTCGTGTTTCCGAGCAAGACAGACACCTTTGGTATCGTCCAGCTCGAGGCTCTCGCCAGTGGCGTGCCGGTCGCGGCCTACCCTGTAACTGGGCCGCGCGATGTCATCGGAGACGCGCCCGTGGGTGCGCTTGATGAGGATCTTAAGATCGCGTGCTTGAAGGCACTGGCGTCAACCCGCGCCGACTGTCGCGCGCACGCCCTGCGCTATTCTTGGGCGAACAGTGCCGGGCAGTTCGTTTCGAATCTGCGACCCATTCGAACCGCGAGTATGACGTCTGACCAAGAATTTCCGGTTTCCACCGCCGCACAGATTGTGCGCTGAGCGGATGTAGAATGGAGATGGCGTAGGGCCTGTTTGCGTTTGCCATCTTCTCTGAGCTTGCAATCAACAGTCACTGAGATCACATCCCATGGCGCTGGCATACAGTAAAGACTCAGTGGTCAAGACCTATGACCGCTGGGCCCCGGTTTATGACGTGGTCTTCGGCACGATCTTCGAGCAGGCGCGGCGAGCCGCCATCGGCGCCTGCGAGCAAGTCACCGGACGTGTGTTGGAAGTGGGCGTTGGCACAGGAATTTCGCTGCCGTACTATTCTTCTCGGTGCCGCATTGTTGGCATAGACATTTCCGAGGATATGCTGGCGGTGGCGCGCCGCCGCGTTGAAGAGCAAAACCTGGATAATGTCGAAGATATCTTAGTCATGGATGCCCAGGAACTGCGCTTTCTAAATGGTTCCTTTGACGCTGTGACAGCCCAGTATGTTGTCAACACAGTGCCAGATCCGGAAGTTGCGCTCGATGAGTTCTATCGCGTGCTGCGGCCAGGTGGCGAGTTGATCATCGTCAATAGAATTGGCGCAGAGGCTGGCCCGCGCCTGGTCGTTGAAAAAATGTTGCAACCCGTCGTGCAGCGCCTCGGCTGGCGTTCAGAGTTTCCATGGAGCCGCTTCGAGGCTTGGATGGCGCGGCACGATGGCATCGAATTGATGGAGCGGCGACCACTTAAGCCGTTCGGTCACTTCGCCCTCATTCGCTTGCGTAAACCGACAGTCGCTTAGCGCTTTTGCAAACCGGCCGCCGACCTTCAGGTGGCGGCCGGTTAATGTATGTCCACTACAACCAAAAAGGATCCGCTCCGATGGCGAGCTTTCAAGAAACCCTGCGAGTCCAACGCTGGGATGACCACCGCTTCTATCACCACAGCCGGATCAACCAGTCCTTGCATTTCATCAGCGCCATGAGCTTTGTCGTCGCCTACGGAATGCTGTTCTATGATCCGCCGATGGCGGCCTTGATCGCATGGCTCGTTGGTATGGTGACCCGCCAGAGTGGGCATTTCTTCTTCGAGCCTAAGGGCTACGATCATGCGAACGAGGCGACGCACGAACACAAAGAAGAAATCAAAGTTGGCTACAATCTGTTTCGCAAAGTCGTATTGATGGGGATCTGGGCAGTGCTACCGCTTGTCGTTGTGCTTGACCCGACGGTCGGCGGCTTGCTCGCACCATACGAAGGTTGGATGGGCTTTGCACGGCACGTTGGTACAATCTGGCTGGCACTTGGGATCATTGGCGTTGTGTTTCGCGTCGTGCAGCTGTTCTTTATCCAGGACGTGCAGGCGGGGCTGTGCTGGGCGTTCAAAATCGTCACGGACCCGTTCCATGATCTCATGCTTTACCACAAAGCGCCGCTCGCATTGATGCGCGGGGAGCTGATTGATCCGAGTATCTCGGCCCACCGTCCGCACTAAATCTTTTCAAACAACACAAACCGCCGCTGGGTGATGGCGGCGGTTTCTGAGTTCGATACTGAATTGTTCACTTGCCCCGGCGCAGGACACCCAGTTCCAACATCTCGCGCAAGAATCGGCGTTTCAAAGGGGTGCGAGCGACCAACTCGGCATCATGCCACCACCATCCGTCGGCTTTCATTTCTTCCGCGGCTGCAACGAAACGCACCGCCATCTCGTCGAAATCCGCATCGGTGTAGTTGAGGCTGAATATGAGCCGACCTGTGCCGATCCAACTCAAGGCGAGGCCATGTTTGCGAAGATAATACTGGAACATCCAGCTGTAACGCGACGGGACGTCGTAGAGCACACTCCATATGGACGACATGTTGGCGACACGAACCGGCAAACGTTTAGCCGCCAGACGCGCATTCAAATCCGACACACGCGCATTCCACGTCTCATCCAGGCGATCATAGACGGCACGGCCATTGTGGGTTCCGATGTGCTCCAGGAAGCACTTCATGGCCGCCATCACGTGGGGGTGGGAATTGAATGTGCCGCGGGCGAGTACGACGTCACCAGGCCGATCGTCGCGGAAACGCTTCATCAAGTCCGGCCGCCCGCAAACGACGCCGACTGGCAATCCGCCGCCGAGCGTCTTTCCATAGATCACCATATCCGCCTTTACGCTGAAATACTCCTGCGACCCTCCGAGGGCGAGACGGAAACCCATGAACACATCATCCAGGATCATGACGATGCCGCGCTCGGTACACACTTGACGCAGCTTCTGCAGCCATGCCGCGTAGGCGCTCCGATCAAAGTGAACGTTGCGCTTGCCATCGATCAGGGCCGAATCGCCCGGCGGCGGGCTGTTTGGATGCATGGCCTGGATTGGGTTTATAAGAACACAGGCGATGTTGTTGCGCGTGCGGAGCACGTTCAAGGTGGCCTCGGACATTTCGGCAAGCGTATAGGTTTCGCGCGCTCGTGTTGGGTTGCCGACGCCGGGTTGAACGTCGCCCCACCAACCATGATAGGCGCCAGCGAAGCGAACAATGTGCGAGCGCTTCGTGTGATACCGCGCGAGCCGAACAGCCTGCATAACCGCCTCGGTGCCGGACATGTGGAAAGACACGGCGTCGTGTCCGGAGATCTCGCGCAGGCGGCTGACGTTGTAGGCGATCAGCGGATGAAACATGCCAAGTACAGGCCCGAGTGTTGCGACTTCAGCGCCGCCTTTGGCGATGCTCTCCTTATAAAAGTCATAGCCGAGCACGTTGACGCCGTAGGAACCGGCAACATCGTAGTATGTGTTGCCATCGGCATCCGTGAGGGTGACGCCAGACGAGTGCTCGATGAAGGGGCTGGCACCGAGCGTGTCGCGCACGCGTCGGCTGAACGGAAATGGCACGCGGTAAACATCAGTAAATTGCATATCAGCAATAATGTCTTTGACTTCGCTCTTCAGGGCGATCGTCCTGGCAAAGCGTGTCTGGTAGTCGGCGCCGAGCCGCGCGAAAGCCACGCGCCGGGTGTTTGCCACGTCGACCGGGGCATCGTCCGCGCTGAAGAACCGATCATCGCCAAGCTCGTAAAAGGGGATCAGCGAGGCCACGCGGCGCGACATGCGCACGTGGCCGGTCAAGGATCGGTGTTTCGCGCGCGAAAGCTCGAGCCTTCGCTTCACCTTGGTGAGCGCGGTGGCCGCAGCGGCTGCCCCAAGGCCGAACAGAGCGAGGGTCGTGATGCTTGATTCCATGCCTCCAACAAAACCGAACGGAGACGACACCCGCATGACACTCCGCACAGCACTGCAGAAAATCTCGGACGTCGCGTGGGTCAACGTCGTTTTGACCAACTATATCCCCCGCCGCACTTTGACGCGGTTCGTCGGTTGGCTCGCCAAGGTGGAGCAACCTTTCATGCGGGATCTGTCGATCGCTGTCTGGCGGCAGTTCTCTGATTTGGATCTGAGTGAGGCCAAGAAGACCTCATTCCGCAGCCTCCACGACTGCTTCATCCGCGAGTTAAAGGATGGGGCACGATCAATCGACGGGCGGACTGAAGTCCTGGTGAGCCCCTGTGACGCCATCGTCGGTACTGCCGGGACCGTCTGCGACGGCGTGATGTTGCAAGTGAAAGGGTCAGATTACCTGCTGAGTGAACTCGTTCGCAGCGACGACCTCGTCGCCGCTTATCGCGACGGCACCTACGTCACCTTGCGACTGACGGCGAGTATGTACCATCGCTTTCATGCGCCGCACGATGCGCAGATCATGCGCGTCTCCCACATCGCGGGCGATACTTGGAACGTCAATCCGCCGACCTTGCAACGCATTCCGCGCGTGTTCTGCCGAAACGAGCGGGCCGTGCTGCGCTTCAGGCTGACGGCTGGTAGCCACACCATCGCACTGGTGCCGGTCGCGGCGATCCTCGTGGCTGGTCTGCGGCTCAAGTTCATGGAGCTGCCCCAAGATCGTCAGCACGTAGGTCCTTGGGAGCGGGACTGCGAGGTGCCAGTCACAAAGGGCGAGGAACTCGGTTGGTTTGAGCATGGCTCCACAATCATCGTGCTTGCACCACCCGGTTTCGGGCTTGCACCTGGCATTGTAAACGGTCAGACCATCCGCCTGGGGCAGCCGCTGCTGCATCTTCCAGCAGCATGAATATTCAGCTCCGAGGTTTGTTTGAAACCGCACCCGGTTTTAGAACCGCCTTGTTCGACAGCCGCACTTCGGCTAGAAAAATTCTAAATTGGGGCATAACTTGCCCAGCCGCCCTTCAGGAGCCGTCCGGTGTTCATTCAAACTGAGCCAACCCCAAACCCTGCGACGCTTAAATTCATCCCTGGCCGCACCGTGCTCGGCGATGGCACGGCTGATTACCGTGAACTTACCGAGGCATCGCTGTCACCGCTCGCACAACGCCTGTTTGGCGTAGACGGCGTGCGAGGCGTATTTCTTGGCGGCGACTTCATCTCAGTCACCAAAGGCGACGTCGAGTGGCAGCACGTGAAGCCCGCTATTTTGGGCGCCATCATGGAGCACTACCTCTCCGGCGCCCCGGTCATGACAATAGGTGAGGGCCAGGACACTGCCGATGGCGACTACGATCCGAAAGATAAGGAAACCGTCGACACGATCAAGGAATTGCTCGAAACGCGCGTCCGTCCGGCCGTTGCCCAAGACGGTGGCGATATCGTGTTCCACGGCTTCCGTGATGGTGTTGTGTCGTTGCACATGCGCGGCGCCTGCTCGGGTTGCCCATCGTCGACCGCAACGTTGCGTGGCGGCATAGAGAACTTGTTGCGCCACTTTGTACCCGATGTTCAGGAAGTGCGCGCCGTTTGAGTGATACGTTGCACGGCGGTGAGGGTGATCGGTGCTTGCCTCTCGGCAATGCCAGTCAACTTGGCGACGGCGGAAGTTACCTTTCGGCCGACGTTTGATTGGCCAGCCTTGCAGAACATGAATAACAACTGGAACAGGTTTCATGTCGGACAGCCCCGTCATAGCCCAGAAGGGCCCCTACCAAGTTGCGCTTGAGGCCGACAAACCGTATTTTTGGTGCACCTGCGGCCGCTCGGCCAAGCAGCCGTATTGCGACGGCAGCCACAAAGGTACTGTGTTCCAGCCAAAGAAATTTCAGGTCGACACGGCGGGGACGTTTAATTTGTGCGGCTGCAAATCGTCCGACGATCAGCCGTTCTGCGATGGCGCGCACAACATGCTGTGAAAGCCATGAGACGGCGCCCATCCTGCTGGGCCCATCCTGCTGCTACGTGCGGAATAGGCACCACCATTGAAGTTTCGTTAAGCTCTTCCCCGCACCCTCGACGGTAATGATTCGTTCAGCCGTTGGGATGACCATGAGCATCGGACCTCTCGCAGTTTACGCGCCGCGCCAAGGCAACCAGATGGTCGCCCATGGTCCCGCAGACGTGATTTCGACATTCGTACAGGGGTCCATTTTGGCCAAGACGGTATGGGCCGTCTCCGGTCCAAACGGGCTTGCCCATGTCGATTCGCCGACCGGCTCAAGTCGCCAAGCTCTGTTGGTATGGTCAGCCCACCATGAGGCGAGCAAATGGGCGGACGTGTTGAGCCATGAGCCCGAGTTGGTCACCATTGACATCCCGTCGTTCATGTCCAGCACGCTTGCACGAGCCTCGCTTGCCAACACGATCATCGCGCCAGATTGGTCAACTGAACCCGTTGAACCGGAACTGGAGCCGAGCCAGATGCTTGCGCTGCTGCAACAAGCCTTGGTGCGGGACTTCATCGGTGCGGCGCTGAAAAACCGCTCTGTGTTCGTTCTCCAGAGCCTTGAGCGTGTGATGCCTATCACCGTCGTCGACGGTCATAGTGAGGTTGTCCCTGTCTGGAGCGATCGTGCGATGGCTGAGGCTGCAACCCAGCAAGTAGACGGCACTGCAATGCCAGTGCGGATGCCGCTCGCTGAATTTACCGGGCGCTTCCTGCTCTCAGCGCAGGGCGTCCGGGCGCGGATTGCACCAGGCTACGTGCATTGCCAAGGCGCAGTCAGCTATTCAACGTGGGAGTTCAAAGCCCTTCTGAATGGTGGTGGCATGGTCGGCGCGGTCCGCGTTGCCTAGCCATCCGTACTCCAAAGAGCAACTTCGGAGGTGTCATCATGGGCTTGGACTTCTGGTCATTTTACTTTGCAGCGGCGTTGCCATTTTGGCTTGTTGATGCCGTTTGGCTCGGGCTGGTCGCAAGGCGCTTTTACCGCGATGCACTTGGAGACCTGATGGCAAAGCCGGTGCAAATCCTTCCGGCAGTGTTGTTTTACGTTGGTTATCCCGCCGGGCTTGCCATCTTCGTACTTGCCTCTCCCCTTGCACCGAGCGCCCTTCAGGCAGCGGCACTTGGCGGACTGTTTGGCTTGTTCTGTTATGGTACTTATGACCTCGTCAATCAGTCGACCATCAAGGGTTGGCCGGTGCGGCTGACACTCGTTGATATGACTTGGGGCGTGGTTGCGAGCGCCGCTGCTTGTGGCATTGCACGCGCAGTCACCGGCTAAAAATCATATGCCCTGTCGCAGGTACCTTCGGGAGCCGTGACGACCTGTCCCTGGTGCCCTGGTTCCGTGACAGTCTGAACCTCTGTTCCGTATCCTCTATGGCGCCTTGCTGGACTTTTTGGGGGAAGGCGGTAAGACCGCCACATCCTTCAAGACATCTGAGCCGCCAAACGACGACGGCCAAACATAACGGAGACGGCCGTGGTTAAGGTTATCGCAAGCGAAGTACGCAAGGGCAATGTGCTCGATATCGACGGCGCGCTGTGCACTGTCATGAAGGCCGAGAGCATCCGCCCTGGCAAGGGTACGCCGACCACCCACATCGACATGCGCCGCATCTCGGACGGGGTCAAAATTGTCAAAAGCTATCGCACAACAGAAAATATCGAGCGCGCGTTTTTGGACGAGAAAAACTACAATTACCTCTACCAAGACGACATGGGCTATAACTTCATGGAGCCCGAAACGTTCGAGCAGATTTCGATTTCCAAGGACCTGCTCGGCGACAGCGCACAGTGGCTTCAGGAGAACATGGTCTGTTCCGTCCAGCTGTTTGAGGGCACGCCCGTTGCGATCGAATTACCAGCCAAAGTAACATTGCTAATCACCGAGGCCGATCCTGTTGTGAAGGGCCAGACGGCATCGTCATCCTACAAGCCGGCTATTCTCGAAAACGGCGTGCGCATCATGGTGCCGCCGCACGTTGGTTCCGGCGTTCGCGTCATCGTCATGACCGAAGACGGCAGCTACGTCGAACGGGCAAAGGACTGAGCGAAGGGTGCCCACTCTGGCACCATCTTCGCACCAATCGGGGGCACGTCGCGCCCACTGAGCTTTACCCCCCACTGAGCTTTACCCCCCACTGAGCTTTACCCCCCATTGAGCTTTACCCCCCACTGAGCTTTACCCCCCCACTGAGCTTTACCCTTCGAGCACTTCCTTGACTTTGGCGGCAAGCTGAGGGAGCGAAAATGGTTTCGCCAGGAAGTGGAAGGGTATGTCAGCGTCGAGGCTCTTTTCGAAGGCGTCGCGCGGATAGCCAGAGACAAAGATGATCTTCAGTTTGGGATGCTGTTTCAGCATCTCTTTATACATCGTCGGGCCGTCCATCTCGGGCATGATCACATCCGACACAACCACGTCGACTTTGCCTTCGGCTTCGGCGAGCACATCAAGGGCTTCGGCACCGGTTACGGCTTCAAGCACATCGTAGCCCTGACGCTGGAGCGCGCGGACGGCGAAGTTTCGGACACCATCTTCGTCCTCCACGAGCAAAACGCGACCGGTGCCTGTGAGATCGCGAACGGGCTCTTTCTTTTTGGCGTCGAGCGCTGCGGCGACGGCGTTCTCTTCTTCCTCGGTCGGAATGTGGCGTGGCAGGAAAACCCGGAACGTCGTGCCTTTGCCAACTTCGCTATCGGCATAAATGAAGCCGCCGGTCTGTTTGACAATGCCGTAGACGGTCGAGAGGCCGAGGCCCGTGCCCTTGCCAACGTCCTTCGTGGTGTAGAATGGCTCGAAGATGCGGGCCAAGACGTCGGCGCTCATGCCGGATCCGGTATCTTCGAACTCGATCAGCACATACTCACCCGCCGTCATGCCAACGCCGCCGTATTTGAGGCTCTCACGCGCCGTGACGTTCTTGGTGCGCATGGTCAGTCGGCCACTGCCCGTCATGGCATCCCGGGCATTTAAGGCCAGATTGAGCAGCACCTGGTCGAGCTGCGTGCGGTCGGCACGGATCGGCCAGAGGTGGCGGGTCGGCACATGCTTGACGTCAACGGTCTCGCCGATGGTCTTTTTGAATGTGAAGGCGAAGTCCTGCAGGGCCTCGTTGACGTTCAGTGTCTCGGGCTCAAGTGTCTGCTTGCGTGAGAAGGCGAGCAATTGGCGCACCATGCCAGCCGCGCGCTGCGCGTTGGAGCGGATGTCGATGAACTCGCGGTAGCCCGGATCCGTCGGGCGCTGTTTCAGCAGCATCAAGTCCGACAGGCCCATGATCACTTGGAGCACGTTGTTGAAATCGTGAGCGATGCCGCCGGCGAGCTTGCCGATCGCTTCCATCTTCTGGCTCTGAGCGAATTTGGCTTCCAGCTCTTTTTGCTCGGAGGCGTCGGCGACATAGATCACGGCGCATTCGCGCGGGTCGAGGCCGGCTGTCAACGGGTTGACGTACAGGCGGCGTGCAGCCTGGCCGCCTTCGGCGCCGGATCCGACTTCGACGGGATGGGCATTTACGCGACCGGCAAGTGCGCGGACGATGGCTGTTTCAACTTGGGTTTTTTGGTCGCTGCTGGCGCCGGCCGTCAGGCGCTTGACGATGGAAAAGCGCGCGTCGTCGCGCTCGGGGAACAGTCGGCTGAAGCCGGCATTGGCGTTGAGGACGGTACCAGCGGCATCGATCGTCGCAATGCCAAACGGGGCCGCGTGGAACATGCGCGCAAAGCGTTCGTCGGTGATCGTGCTTTCGCCCGGTGCCGTCAGGACCCGGCGGGCTAGAACGGTTATTGTGTGGTGTTTCGCGTTGCCCGATCTGGCCTCGGCGATCAGGTGCACGGCAACCGCCGTACCGTCTTCCCGTAACACATCGACGTCAAAGCGGGCCGGAGTGCGTCCGGATGCAAGGCTCGCTTTGACCAGCGCCGCCACGTCGGCAGTTAAAATATCACTTAGTGCAGTGTTACGGATAAGTGCGCCGTCATGACCAAGGAACCGCTTCAGCGTCGTGCTCATTTGGATCAATGTGCCGTCTTCGCGCAGCGCGGCAACACCGACCGGCATGTGATCAAAGAATGCAATCTGCTCGGACAGCTGAGCCGCCGTCGCCGCTTCGCGGGTACGGTCTGCGGTGATGTCTGTCACCGACCAGATCGACAATGCCTGGTCACCTGACACCATCGCCGGACGTCTGACCGCTTGTACAGAGACGCGCAGCCATTGAGCTGCCCCAACACGCGTACTTTGGCCAACGCCCTTGATCTGGGAGTCCCCAATCGTCCGGCCAATCATTCGGGCCGGGATCAAAACGTCTTCTTGACGCGCAATCCCGCGACGCGCGGCCGCAATAAGGCGGTAGGTGGCCTCTGAAATTGACGGGATTCCTGATAGAAAGGCCTCGATTGTCGGCGCGTCACCGCGAACACCAAGTGCTGCCTGATTGGCAAACATTGAAATGCCCTCGGCGTCCGTGATTTCAAGCGCCGTTTCGGCATGATTTACGGCAAGCCGCTCGATCGCATGCACAGGTGAGCGGCTGTCGAGGCGGACGTAGCCTGCCAGAACGCCGAAGCTCGAAAACAGGCCAACGATGGCGAGCAGAGACAGTATGGCAAGGCCGATGGCGTCGGCGCCGGCTATCATCACAAGACCGCCAACCACCAGTGCCGCGGCGGCAAGCACGACCAACCCCGCCGCCCAAGGGGTGAGGCTGACAGCCCGTTCCGTGTCTCCCGACACCGGGGCAATGGCGCCGGTTGTTTCCATAGCGCCGAGCAGTACCTGATTCGCCTGTACTAGTGGTTCAATTCCACGGTCCAACCATTTGAAAAAACTAGGTTTCACATTCAACTGGTGCTGAGATGCAAGAGCCGTTGGGACAATGGACATGAGGACGCTTACGAACCGGTTCTGGGACGGGACCTACTCTGGCCGATCCCAGGCAGTTGCCCTTGAGATCGATCAGCTTGGTAGTGGAGTTAAGACGTTGTCAGGGTTAAAACGCTGCTAAAAGTCTGTTATGGACTAGTTAACAGGCGCGCCATGACCGCCACTGTCGCGGTTTTCTGCAACTCAAACAGGTAAAAAAGGCTCAAGTTTTATAAAGACTTGGATGCCTCTGTCCCGCTCCGGGACAGTCCTCCCACCGGACAACAGGAACGGACGCAAAATTATGACAACGTGGATTTGGATCGTGCTGTTGCTCTGCGTTGCGATGATTGCAGGCGCGTTGTTCTGGCGCAGCACCATGAGCGGGGGCAGTGGAGCCGGTGGCTTGTTTGGGCCCAAGGCAGACAAACGCTTGGAAGTCGTTGAACAGGCCTGGGTAGACAATCGTCGGCGCCTCATTATTGTACGCCGCGACAACGTCGAGCACTTGATCATGACGGGCGGGCCGGTTGATCTGGTCATCGAAGATCGGATCGGCGCGACGGTGACACGTGCACGTCCAACGCTCACGGCTGAGGCATCGCCGCCCGTGGCAGCTTTTGGGGGACGAACACAGCGTCCCACGGCACCGATCCAGGTGTCAGCGGCAGCCGCTGCGGGGGAATAGCCGTCGCTGACGGAGGGTGAGACATCGCAAGCTTGGTCTGCTATCCGGTCTGGGCATTTGCGGCGTCTATCGGCTTTGTCTTGGTGGCTTGCTGCGAAACAGCCGTGGCTGCCGATCTGCATCGCGCCTTCTAGGGCCCAAGTCTCTCAGGTCCCGTCCTGCGGGCCGGACATGTCATACGGGGCACATCCTTCGACGTCCCTGACGCGTTGAAAACGTTGTCAAAAATCATTCGTCTGCACAACTGACCGGTAGGGAGTGATGGTGGTGAAGCGCTGCGTTGCATTTTGGACTGCGTTGGTTTTGTTGGTGGTGCCCGCTGGCGCTCAAACTCCCTCTCCGGCCCCGGGACAACCGCAGCCGTCACCGGCGCAAACGTCCCCGATACCTGGCCCGATACCTGGCCCGATACCTGGAATGCCCGCCCCTGGAATGCCTGTCCCAGGTGCGTCGCCAATCGCTCAGCCACCAACGATCTCCGCGGCACCCCTGGCGACCGCACCAACCGCGTCGGCGCCACCGCCCGGTTTATCGCGCGAAATTCTTGATCCCGTCGAGCGGCTGGCAAAAAGCATCGAAGCAGCCGAAAAATCAATTCAACAATTGAAGGAAATCGAGACCGATCTTCATCGGGTGCGTACAACCGTCGAACAGATCATCTATGATTCAACCGCGACGGCTGAGCAACTGCGCCCGCAACTGGCTGATGTGCGCAGCCAGATTACTCAACTTGGACCCTTGCCAGCCGCTGGCCAACCGCCCGAAACGCCGACGGTTGCCGCCGAGCGCGCGCGCCTGAATGCCATTGCTGGCGGCTATGACAGTGCCATCAAGACGGCCGAGCTCGCCTGGGTGCGCGCCAAACAACTGATCGATCGCATCACGGTCATTCGCTACCAAGCCTTTACCCGCAACCTGTTCGAACGGCGCGCCAGTCCGATCATGCCGGCCGCCTTGCGCGAAGTCGGTGAACGCCTACCGACGGTTGCTGCTCGCTCGCAGTACTATGGCGGCGACTGGACCGGATGGGCCAGCCGGAAGATTGGCACACTTGCGCCAGCGTTTGTTGGCATCGTGATTGCGGGGGTGGTCGGTTGGTGGGTGATCAACGGCTTAGTCATGTCGCGGCGGCACCGCATTGATCCAATCCCGACATTTTTTGATCGGATCGCAAGTGCCGCTTGGGTGGTGCCAGCGCGGATGCTGGTCCCGACCTGTGTGATGCTGCTGTTTTATACCCTGTTTGACTCGCTCGACCTCCTGTTTTCGCCCTGGGAGAAACCCGCGGAGGCCTTGCTCAAGGGTTCCCTGATCTTCGTTGCAACTGCTGCCGTGTCGCGCGCGCTGCTCGCGCCGAAAGAGCCGGCCTGGCGCATCATCCCGGTCGACAATGGGACCGCACGCCGGTTGCTCTATGCCGTGATGGTGTTTGTTGGCATTTATGTCGTCGACAACGTCGTCAACGAATTCGGCCGCGCCATCTACGTGCCGCTGTCGGTCACCGTGGCGCAGACATTTCTGTCCAACACCCTGTCGGCGATCACACTTGGCGCGCTGCTGTTGACACCGATGGTGCCGCAGATGGGGCCGCTTCGTGCGGTCAATGGTGTCGACAAAATCGACATGAACAACATCAGCCGGCACAAACCGTATTGGGTGAAGCTGCCGATGTGGGTCCTGACGCTTGGTATCTTTGTGGCGTCGGCCATGGGGTACGTCGCGCTTGGCCGCTTTATCGCTCAGCAGGTAGTTCTGTCCGGCGCCGTGCTAGCCGTAAGTCTGCTCTGCTACCTTGCCATCCGCGCCGTGACCCGTGAACGGCAAAGCAATCCAAGCCGCATTGGCGCGGCAATGGAACGCCGCTTTAGCATGGAGCGGTCGCGCCAATGGCAGTTCGCCAAGCTGATTGAGATCACCCTAACCATCGCGTTGGCTGTGGTCGCGGTTCCACTGCTCTTGCTGCAATGGGGCTTTGCAGGGCCTGACATCCGCGATTGGATGAAAAACGCGCTGTTCGGTTTCGAGATCGGCGGCTTCAAAATTTCGCTGGCGCGGATCTTGTTCGGCATCGCGCTGTTCACATTTCTGCTCTTCCTGACGCGCCTCCTGCAACGCCTGCTGCGTGATCGCGTCGCGCAGAATTCAAAAATCGATAGCGGCATCGCCAACTCCGTCGATCAGGCCATCGGTTATGGCGGGATCATCATGGCGGCCTTGGTCGCCGTCTCGTTCGCCGGTTTTGATGTCACCAACCTTGCCATCGTTGCCGGTGCACTTTCGGTCGGCATCGGCTTCGGTCTGCAATCGATCGTTAACAATTTCGTCTCCGGCTTGATCCTGCTCATTGAGCGGCCGATCAAAGTCGGTGATTGGATTGTCGTCGGCGACCAACAAGGGCACGTGCGCCGGATCTCTGTACGCGCCACCGAGATTGAGACCTTCGACCGCGCCAGTATCATTCTGCCAAACTCGGAGCTGATTTCTGGCCGCGTCTTCAACTGGACACACCGCAATGCGCTCGGCCGTGTGGTGTTGAGTGTCGCCGTCGATCCAACCGCCGATCCCAATCGCGTTATTGCGATGATGAAAGAGGCGGTCTCGGCGCATCCCATGATCGAGAAGCTGCCTGAGCCGGCGGTCGGGCTGGCGTACTTTGGTTCTGACAAACTGGAGTTCACGCTGCTCGCGACGCTCAAGGACGTGAGCCAGCTCGGCCGAGTCAAATCAGATCTCCGCCTCGCGATCCTCAACGGCTGCCGTCGCATGGGCGTGATCGCCAGCATGGTTGTCGCGGCCAAGGACACAGCTGACCAAACGTTTGCACCTGTGACACTAGGGACTGGAACATTACCCCAGGCCGCAACATCATCAAACGCGCTGTTCATGTCGCCAGGGGCATCGCCCACCCAACCGGCCCCAGCCCAATACACGAACGCCCCTGTCTCGGCGCAAGGCGCCTCAACGAGCGTCGTACCGCCGATACCGCCGCTGAAGATGCCAGCAGCAGCAGGCGGCAAATAAGCGATGTGCGCCGCCTGTGACATGACCTTCGTCGGCTTTGCCGCGCCTCAACTGCCGATGCTGGCATCCTACGCGGACGCGTTGCGGCAAGGGTGGTCGCCGAACAATCTGCACGACGTCTCTGGCGAGCAACTCGCCGCTATTGCGGCCGACCCGCAGGCGTTTCTGGCAACGCTCGCCGACAACCAACCGCCAAGCACGCGTGTGCTTGAGGATGGCCGAGTGGTGCCGCTGCTGCCCATGCGCACCCGCTGGATCTGGGATGGGACGTTCTGCGGCGTGATCGGCCTGCGCTGGCAACCCGGCACAGACGAACTGCCCGACTATGTGCTCGGCCACACAGGCTATGCCGTCGTGCCCTGGAAACGCGGGCATGGCTTCGCCAAACGCGCGCTCCGTCACATCCTGTCCGAGGCGCGCGAGGTGGGGTTGCAGCACCTCACCATCACCACTGACGAAGGCAACATCGCCTCGCAAAAGGTCGTGCTCGCCAACGGCGGCGAATTTGTGGAAACGTTCGCTATCGTCCTCTACGGCCCCACCCGCCGCCACCGCTACCGGATAACACTATGACGCGAGATTTCGCCGACACCCGCGTCTGGATCTTCGACCTCGACAACACGCTGTACCCGGCAGATTGCAACCTGTTTGCACAGGTAGACCACAAGATGGGCGAGTTCGTCGCCCGTTATCTCGATGTCCCCTATCCCTACGCACGCTATCTGCAGAAGTCGTACTACCGCCAATTCGGCACCACGCTGTCAGGCCTGATGACGGTGCACGGCATGCAGCCGAAAGCCTTCCTCGACTACGTCCATGACATCGACGTCGCCCATGTACCGGCAGCACCTGAACTTGGCGAAGCCATCGGCCGCCTCCCAGGCCGCAAGCTGATTTTCACCAACGGAACGGTGCGCCACGCCGAAAACGTGGCCAGCAAACTCGGCATCCTCGATCGTTTCGAGGCGATCTACGACATCGTTGCAGCCAAATACGTGCCAAAGCCGCACCGCGCGCCTTATGATGATTTCGTCGCCCGTCACCTGACGCACCACGGCGCGACGGCGGCCCAATCGGCCATGTTTGAGGACATGCCGCACAATCTCGAAGTGCCGCACAGCCTCGGTATGAAAACCGTGCTCGTCCATTCGGCGGCCGACTACGATAGCCCCGTTCAATCCGCCATCAAGGCCTGGCCAAAACCACCCGCCCACGTGCATCACATGACCGCGGACCTGACGGGCTTTCTACAGACACTGACGTAACGAAATTGCCTACCGACCGCTCGTCGATAGGTCGAAACTTATCTGGGCCGGTGTCACTCAACGCTTCTTTGCTGGCCCCCCTGTTTATACTGGCCCACGTGTTGGTCATCATCTCCTCCCAAGGCCAGCTCCCGAGCGCCGTCGAGGCCGAGCGGCAAATGGGTCGCTGCGATTACGAGCCCACCGCCCCTGATGTGTTGCCGGACGAGACCCGCAATGCGCGCGGTGTTGGCCGCGTCGAGCGACACAGTTGGCTCATCAAGGAGCCACAACGGTCGGGGTGCAAGGAGCAGGCGCGCCAGACCGAGTCGCCGCTTCTGTCCGGCCGAGAGAAACTGCGCGGGAATATCGGCCAGTGCCGCCAGATCGAGCGCATCGAGAGCCGGTCCCACATCCCCGGCCCCGCCCAGTATTGCAGCCCACGCCGCGGCGTTTTCCGCGACCGTAAACTGCGCCTTGATGGCGTTGGAATGGCCAACGAGATGCGCCTGCTCGCCGACGCTGCGCTCGGCATCGCCGCCTTCGAGCGTCACATTGCCCGCATCCCTCGAGATAAGGCCTGCGAGTGTTCGGAGGAGCGTCGTTTTACCAGTGCCGTTCGGCCCGGTGAGGATGAGTGCTTGACCGGCAGCGACGGTGAAAGATAGGTTCTGGAACAGCGTCCGTGTGCCGCGTGATTGTGTAAGATTCTCGACAACGAGGCGCATAGACATTGGCTGTATAGAGTTGTGCAGCATCAGGATTTCGGCGCCATGATGATCTGCGTCTGCGAGACCACCGCGAGTAACTTACCATCCTCGCCGGTGATTTCCGTTTGCCAGACCTGAGTCGTCTTGCCCTTGTGGAAGGGCTTTGAGGTGCCCGTGACGGTCGACCCAACCTTTGCGCCACCGATAAAGTTCGTCTTGCTTTCGATCGTCGCCGTGTGTGCGCCTGCTGGCATATTGACGACTGTTGCGACGGCCCCAAGGGTATCCGCAAAGGCCATGTAAGCGCCGCCGTGCAAAATACCCCCGGCGGTGCACATGTCGGCACGCACGGTCATTTGGCCAACGACACGCTCCGGCCCAGCCTCGATGATTTTCATACCGAGCAAACCCGGCAACATGGACGCCATCATCGTGTTCAGTTTGGCGATGGCATCGGACATGGGTGGTTCCTGTGTTGGCCAAGCAAAGTCAAAAATCGTATGCCGTGAACCGGCACAAAGCCAGCTTTTCAAGAATGTACCACTTCATGATTTCCGGTTTACACTGCGCCTCACTTCACCCCACCTCACTTTACAACAGTGACGCTGAAGTCATCGAACATCATGACCGAGTCCGTCTTGGTCCAAAGCCCGGTTTTACCAGCCGCCGTGAATGTCTTGTCTTCGACCTCATAGAGAGCTTTGCCGTTGAGCATCACCACGAACAGGCTCCCTCGCGCGGTCACGGCGAGTGTATGCCATGTTTTTTGCGGCACCGGCGCTTTCGCCCCGTAGGTGCGGCCCTGGCCTTTGACAGGCAAATCGATGCGGCGGCCCTTCTCGACCTTGTAGAGCACGACGTTGTCTTCGAGCGCGTTGGCGCGGACGATGTAGTAGTTGTTGGCGTCCACGTAGCGCCAGACCAGACCTGCAGCCTGGTCGTCAACGCCTGAGATCGAGCGGAAGCGCACTGAGAGGTCGACATCAGCGGCACTTGCGCCGTCAAAAACAAGCAGTGGGAAACGTGCTGAAGATTTGTCGGCGCTCGTCTGCAGCACAACGTTACCGCCGCCCTCGGGTGCTTTGTCGACTGACCAGGCGGCTGGTACGCCTTTGCCGGTGACGGCGACCGTGAAGCCGACCGGAGCCGTACCAACAGCCTGATCATCGAACGTCACAGTTGTTGGTAATGTGGTCGGCGTGGCGGCAGGCGCCGGTGACTGTGCTCCCGCAGAACTTGCGACACTGAAAAGAAATCCGGCCAGTACGAACCACTTAAACATGGAAAATAACCTTTCTGAGTGCGAGCCTCTTCGGGCACATGTCACCTAAGCCGTCTTTTCGCGGCGTTTCAATGGTCTGGATATCGAATCTGCGCGGCCGTTTCAGGTCTTGACGCCAAACATTAATCCGAGGCTCTGAACTGCCGCGCCGGAGGCTCCCTTGCCGAGGTTGTCGAGTTTTGCGACCAGGATGGCATGGCCGGTCGTGTCTGAGCCAAACACCCGCAGTTCAAGCTTGTCGGTGCCATTCAGGCTTTCGGCTTCGAGGCGGCCGCCTTTGCTTGCGGCGTCATCAGCAACATCAATCACTGACACGAGTGCCGCGCCAGCATAATGCTTTGAAAGCGCGGCGTGCAGATCGCGCAGCTTCGGTTTGCCCGTCAGGGTATCAAGGTGCAGCGGTATCGACACCAGCATACCCTGCCGATAGTTGCCAACGCTTGGAACAAAGATCGGGCGCCGCTTCAAAAGCGCATAGAGTTGCGTTTCCGGCACATGTTTATGCCCCATACCAAGCCCGTAAATCTCAAATGATGGTGCCTTGCCGGTCTCGTGTGCCTCGATGAGTGACTTACCGCCGCCGGAATACCCAGAGACGGCATTTATCGTCACGGGATAGTCCGCTGGCATGATGCCAG
>JANNXS010000438.1:0-5969 GCA_031409695.1 Hyphomicrobiaceae bacterium | reverse complement strand
CTTTTTTGGCACCGATTTTTGGTTCCTCGCCTGCAATCAGACGTTTTATGTTGGCCTCATGTTTTAAGAATATCAAGGCTGTCATAAAGGTGAGGAGGCCGCCGATGACCTGCTCGCCGAGTAGAAATGGGTAGGCCGAGGCAAGGACTCCGGCAACCAATGCTGCCAGCGACGAGTACCTGAAGGCAAATGCAACCACGAGCCAGACGCCGCAAAAAAACAGCGCTGATGGCCAGAACATGCCAAGCGCCGCGCCGATAAAAGTTGCGACACCCTTGCCGCCTTTGAAGCCAAGCCAGACCGGATAGATGTGGCCGATAAAGGCCGCGACGCCCGCAAGCGATGACACTAGGAAGATGCGCCCCGCTGTCACGTATTGCACGGGCGGAATTTCGAAGGTCACGCCCGGGGTATAGGTGACTGAGACGCCCCACAAACTGCGCAGCGCCCACTGGACAATCAACACAGCGGCCGTAGCCTTCATGGCGTCGAGCACCAACGTCGCCGCAGCGAGGCCCTTATTGCCCGTACGTAAAACATTGGTGGCGCCAATGTTGCCCGAGCCGATTTTGCGCACATCGCCGAGGCCTGCTGCCCGCGTGAGCAACAGCCCGAACGGAATCGAGCCAAGGAGATAGCCAAAAGCGATCGCTGCAAGCGTCGGCCATGAAAACAGAATGTCCGTCACGCGTGTCCCCGCTATGCAATTGCTGCCCACGCCTTGCTGCACATGAACTGATACCGACGGTCAAAAGGATTGACCGACAGTATCGGTGTTTTTTCTTGCGGGCGGCCGCCCGACCAACCCCGCGCGCGGATATCATTGGTCAACGAATATCGTCGATTATAAGCAGACTTTCGCGGCAGCGCCAACGCTTTGTCCCGGACGGCACCCCAGAACTGGCCCATCCCAGCCCCCTCAGTTCTGCTACGCGAGTGCCAACCGTGTGCAGGCAAATGTCAGAAGCCGTCAGCGCAACGTCTTTGCTAACGCCACCAGCTGATCCGCGGCTTTGCCCCAGCCGCTATGAAAACCCATCTTCTCGTGCGTTTCGCAATCGTCCTTGGTCCAGTGGCGCGCAATGGCCGTGTATTTTGTTTGGCCGGGTCCGGCGTCCTCCAGTGCCACGATCGCGACCATGAAGGGCTTCGCTGACGGCTGCCACGCGCTCGTGAAGGCGTCGGTCGTGACGATGCGCTGGCCCGGAACGACCTCAAGATAAACGCCCGCATTCGGGAATTCCTGGCCTTCGGGACTGCGCATGACGATCAGCGATGACCCGCCGGCGCGCACGTCGATTTCTGCGCGCACGGTCGACCAGGGCGCAGGTGTGAACCACTGCACCAGCAGTGCAGGCTCGGTCCAGCAGCGCCAGACAAGGTCGCGCGGTACATCCAAAATGCGCTCGAGCACGAGATCGCGAGCGAGCGGAGATGTGATGTCGGCGGGGAGAACCATAGGACGTCTCCGAGGCAAATATTGCAAATATTACTGGCGGCGGCGCCAAGGCCGCATCCATCAGGCCGTGGTGGGGCTCTTCAAAAGTCCAGCAACGTTTCAAACCCGCCGTAGATCATGCGCTTGCCGTCGAACGGCATGGTTAGCACTCTGGTTACGTGCGCGGGTCCGACATGACGGTCTTCAAGGCGGCGTTCCGCGCTTCGCGGGTCAGCTCGCAACCTCTCTGTAACGGGAAGCAATTGTCGGAACCGGAACACGGCCTTACCAGCCGCGCGGCATCCAGCCAGCGCCAGCGGGGTCGCCGAACAACAAACTTTTCAGCAGGCCGCCGCGATCGAACGGCAGCCACGCCCCCTCGGTTAGCGCGAGGCGGTCGGCGACGGCGTAGAGTGAGCAGGGGTTGACGCCCAGGCCGATGTGGCTGGCTTCGATTTCAATGTTTTCGGTGTCGCGGCGGCCACTTGGGCTTTGTTGGCTACATTCGTAGGCAACAACGCCGTCCGTTCGGCTGTAGATCGACGTTGTCGGCACCGGTGGGGCCTTGCTTAAATTGTACATGGCGAGGCGCGTATCTGCTGTCTCGCCACTGGCCATTTCGTAGACGCGCCAAGCGTTGGTCGATTTCGGATGGCCGTTGAAGGGTGTCCCGAGTGTGATCACGGAGCGCACGCACTCGGGCACGACTTTGGCGGCCTCGCGCGCGTAGATGCCACCGAGGCTCCAACCGATAAGGCTGACCTTGCGGCCGGTTTCTTTGTGTATTTCACGGACTTTGTCGAAGCAGGCTTCGATTTTTCCGCGACCCGGACCGAGGTTGCGGCCCAAGTCCCAACCGCGGGCATCATAGCCTTGGCCATTCAGGTATTGGCGCAGCGGGGCGGTCGACATGTCTGAGGCCACCAACCCCGGAAACACCAACACCGCGTGACCATCGCCGCGCGGTGCTGATTTGAGGATTGGAAGTGCCAAGAGACTTGCGCCGAATTCCCAAGGCACCCGCATTTCAAGCGCTAAACGCAGCGCACCCGGCGCATTCGGGCGACCGCTACTGTCGGCTTTTGCTGATGTCCGCATCGCGACGTCCCGCTTTCGGCCGAGTTATCTTAGACAGTCGATCTTTTATATGAGCTTCCGCGCGTCGGTTTCAACGCTTGCTGAAGTTGGTTGCCCGAAACCTCACTGCAGATTGGTTTTTGGCGCGACAACGTTGCGTTTTTGTCGCGCTTTTTTGGGCGCGGCCGCGATTTCGACGGGCGATGCTGTTCGCTTGGACGCCACGGCCCCCGCCGATTCGCCGACTGACGCGGTTGTTTTGCGGCTGCGTTGCGATGCCGGGGCCGGGTTTTCAGCCCGCGGTTTTGCCTTCGACTTGACCACCGGACGAACGGCAGGTGTTGCCATGACCTGCGCCGGCGCGTGCTGGCCGTTGCCATTGGCAAGGATCACCGTTGGCATCGCGGCGGTAACCGCCGGAGCTCTCGGCGGAGCAACAGGCGGCGGTGTTTCGGGTCTGGTTTCGGTCCTGGGCATTGTCACGCCCGCTTTTGCCTCAACTGGTTTCGCGGCTGCTGCAGGGGCCGGAAGCGCCATGATGAGTTTTGCCAGTTCGGCGTGCGCTTCAACAATGTAGTCGGCGATGTCGGCAACATCCGGCACGGCACGACGGCAGGCGGTCAGGCCATAGTCGAGGGAGCCGTTGTAGCTCTGCACCGTGATGTTCAGCGCGCAGCCGTGCGCTGGGATCGACACGGGGAAATAGCTGACCATTTTGGCGCCCGCGAGATACAGCGGCACGGGAACACCTGGCACATTTGAGATGGCGACGTTGGCGACTGGCGGAACGTTGTCGGCAATCTTCGAGCGGCCGAACAACGTTGCCAGACCGGTCATGATCCAGGGCGCGCCGAACGACGGGAAGTCGGTCGGGATCGCGGCTTTGAACGCTCCGGTCAGTTCCTTGCTGGAGGCCGTCGACAGGTGGATGGCCTTGAGGCGCTCCAAAGGATCTTTCACGTCGGTTGCGAGCGAGGCCAACATCAGTGTGACCTGGTTGTTCGGGTCCTCGTTGCCAGCCTCGCGCAGACTGACGGGGATCGCAGCGGTCATCGATTTATCGAGTTTGACGTCGAGTTCGCGCATGTATTTGCGCAGCGCGCCCGAGCACGCGGCCATGACCATATCGTTCAGCGAAACACCAACTCGTTTGGCGAGCCCCTTGGTCTCGGCAAGCGAGACCGAGCGACCGGCAAATGCGCGCTGGTTGGTGATCGAGACGTTGAGCGGTGTGCGTGGCCCAAGACCCATGGAGCCAAGACCGAGGTTCGGCTTGGTCAGATCTGGCAGCGCCAGATTAGACAGGCCGCCTGTCAGCGGGTTTAGTTTTGCCACGCCCTGGGCCAGTTGCGTGATGGCTGGTACGGTCACGCTCGCCATGGCGCGCATCGCGCCGGGGAGCGTGGTCACCAGTTTGACATACTGCTGGATTGTGTTCTGAATCGCGGCCGTGGCAAGTTCAGCGACGCCCAGCTGATACTGGTTGGATCGCGCGCGCGCGCGCGCCTTGCGGACCGGGCCCGGATCGGCGGTCAAGCTATAGAGTGCCTTGCCAAGCGCAACGCCTGCCTGGCCGTCTATGGCTGCATGGTGCACCTTGGCGTAAAACGCCATTTGACCAGTGTTCAGGCCCTCAATCACGTACATTTCCCAGAGCGGGCGCGAGCGGTCGAGCAGGGTTGAGTGCAAGCGGCCGACATAGGCCTGCAGTTGTTCCATGCTGCCCGGTTTTGACAGCACGATGCGGCGGATATGATATTCGATATCGATGTCGTCATCATCGACCCACACCGGATTCGACATCTCGAACGGCATTTGGGCAAGCTTGCGCTCGAACACCGATGCAAGGTGGATGCGATCCGAGACGTGCTTCACCACGTCCTCGTAGTAGTCGCCCTTGTAGTCAGCGGGCAGGTCGAGCAAGTGGAGACTTCCCACATGCATCGGCATCTCAGGTGTTTCGAGATGCAGGAACGAAGCATCAACGCCGCTCAGATGGATCATGGAAGGCTCCTCGCCTGAGCGGCTTGCCCGCGTTATCTATGGGACCAGCGCGACCAGCACGGACGTGTTTAGCCAGATACGAACCTGTGTGGCGCACAGTCGCAGATGTGTCATGTTTTAACAAGGAGAAGTGTCTGAACTCGTAACCTTGGCTGCGGGTCGCGTCCCACTCGGAGCAGATGGCGAATTTTGCACGATATCGGCCGGAAATGACCGGGTGCACCATCGACGGGCCATCGGCGTCTAGCCACAATCATGGCCGGAACAACGCACCAATGCAACGCGGCCGATACATCGCGGCCGATACATCGCGGCTTGTCGCATTGCACGGCTCAGCCTAAGGTGTTGTCAAGAATAACTCTTGAGACGCCTGACGCGCAGGGAATTGCGGCCTGGAAAGGCTCAGACCAAGGCACTTCCAGGCAACTGGACGGACGTGCCTCGGGTCCCTGATACCAGGTGCCGAGGATACTGCCGTGCCCGGTCCGCCCGATCCGCGCGGCGCTGGATGGCCGCCCGGCCCTTTGGGCAGCTCATCCGGTGGCCCGCCCCCCGTTTATGCCGCGCTCGACCTCGGCACCAATAACTGTCGATTGCTCGTCGCCCGCCCATCGCGACGCGGCTTCAAGGTCATCGATGCGTTTTCGCGCATTATCCGCCTTGGCGAAGGCGTGACAGCCACGGGTCGCCTATCGGAGGCCGCCATGACGCGCACAGCCGCGGCGTTGGCCATATGTGCCGCGAAGGTCTCGCGTCATCAGGTGACGCGTAAACGGCTTGTGGCGACGGAAGCCTGCCGAATTGCAATTAACGGCTCCGAATTTCTGGACCGCATCCGCCAGGACACAGGCCTTGGTATCGAGATCCTCTCGCGCGAAGATGAGGCACGCCTGGCCGTCTCTGGGTGCGCCACGCTAATCGATCCTGATGCCGATCTGATCCTGGTGTTCGATATTGGCGGTGGGTCTTCGGAGCTCATCTGGATCGACCTTGGCGCCAAGCAGGTGCAGCGCTCCGAAATCAATGGTGTGCCTCACTTCAGTCGGCCGGGTTGGTCGCTATCCGACCGTGTCGATGTGCAAAAGCGAATCCGTGCTTGGACATCCCTCCCCGTCGGCGTCGTCACATTGGCCGAACGCTTTGGCAGTGGGTTCGTCGGGCCGGCTGAATTTGACCAGATGGTGAACTATGTGATGACGCTGTTGATGCCATTTGAAGGCAAAGCACGAATCGCGGCTGAGTTGGCCGGTCGCAATGTGCATCTGCTGGGCACATCAGGCACGGTTACGACCATTGCGGGCGTCCATATGGGATTGCCCCGCTACGACCGGGCGCGCGTTGATGGCAGTTGGATCTCGACGGCCGCCGTGCGAGAGGTTACGGCGCGTCTTGTTGCAGCAAGCCACCTTGAGCGGATCGCTGAGCCCTGCATCGGCCATGAGCGCGCTGA
>JANNXS010000437.1:0-1826 GCA_031409695.1 Hyphomicrobiaceae bacterium | reverse complement strand
CTTGAGCACAGGCCGCCTGTGCAATGACAAGAAGCTACTTTGCCTTGGTTTTTGGTGCTGGCAGCAGTTTTTGCAGTTCGGTTTTGGGCGGCGCTTTCAGCAGCCCCTTGACCGCCTTCGTGGCAGCAATAATCCTCTCGTTTTCGTAGGCCTCGTGGTTCGTCTCAATGGCGGCAAGGTCGTATTTGTAGTTGACCATCAGGCCATAGGATTCGTGCAGGCCCTTTGGCGAGACATCACCGAACCAGTTCAGGCGCTCGAGCCTTGCGCCATTGCCGAGATGGAAGCGCGCCACCGGGTCGATTGGCTCACCATCGGCACTCTTTGCACGCAGGAAATAGTCGGCTGCAGCCGCCAACAAGACGGGCTTCATGCGCGCGGCACCCTCGGGGTCGTCAGCCCATCCGGGATTGCGCAGGCCCGAAAGCAGCTTGCGTTCGGCCGACGTCAACACGGTTGTTGTATCATCTGCTAACGTTCGATCGAGCCAGCGTGAAAACTTTGGCGCCGGCGACAGCGTGACAAACGTATCGAGAGATGGCACCTCGCGGACGAGGTCTTCGACGACCTGCTTGATCAGGAAATTGCCGAACGAGATGCCGCGCAATCCCTCCTGACAATTTGAGATCGAATAAAAAACGGCCGTCGTCGGCTTGGTTGGCGCTGCGCCAGTCTTGCGCCGCTCGCGTAGCACCGCCTGGATGGAAGTGGGCGTCTCAGCCATCAGCGCGACTTCGACAAAGATCAACGGCTCATCCACCAGCGACGGGTGGAAGAACGCAAAACAGCGCCGGTCGGCCGGGTCAAGCCGGCGGCGCAGATCATCCCAACCCTGGATCTCGTGCACAGCCTCATATTCAATGATCTTTTCAAGGATCACGGCCGGCGTTTGCCAATCGATGCGGCGCAGCACCAGAAAGCCACGGTTGAACCAGGACGACAGCAAATGCTGCAGATCCGCATCCACCTGCAGGGCGGCCGGTTCGTCACGACCCTCAGTCAGCAGATGATGACGCATGGTCACAATCCCAGCTGTCGCCCCTTGCGCGAGGTTAAGCCTGCGAAAGAACTCCTGTCGCGGGCTCTCAACCGCCGATTGGAGCGCCTGCAGTGTGCGCGCGTTCGCGTCCGCGAGGTACGTTTTGGCGGCGATGGCGACGGCCGTTGTGTCGGGCTGCAAAGCGCTGCCGAGCCAATTGAAAAATGCCCGACGTTCGCTCGCATCAAGGTTGTGATAGCGCGCCAGCACCTCGCGTGCGATCGCGACGCCTGAGGCCTCACCCCGGCCCGAGACAAGGGCCGCTGCGAGAACTTCAATGGGGACCTTGCGCCCGCCCGTCAGCGCGGTCGGCAGATACTGGCGCCCTTGTTCGGCAATGGACCCGAGCAGCACCTGTAAAAACGAGACGTTCAGTGGCATGACGCGGCCGTTGGCGAGGGCTTTGATGTCGCGTCGTAGCATGTAGCCAACGGGTGGCACATCTATGGCAATGGGCGCCCAATGGCCGCGTCCCCGAGCGACGACATGCAAACGTACCGACTGGTGCGCGACCGACCGTTCAACCCCGCAACGGTGGAACCGATGCCGGGACCGGCTTGCTGCCCGCCTCCGCGGCCAGCATCTCACCGAGCATGCCGCTCTTGGGTGGCAGCATCACGACGGTCGCGTGGCTGTTTGAGATCTTCTGCGCTTCGAGGACGTCAAAGAGCGCGGCGGCAACTGCCGGACGCTTCGAAATCTCGTGCAATGTTTCGCCGACAATCTGCGGGCGGACAGCCGCCGCCTTGGCGAAAGCGACGGCTGCCTGCCGCTCGGCCGTCGAGGT
>JANNXS010000436.1:0-7126 GCA_031409695.1 Hyphomicrobiaceae bacterium | reverse complement strand
CGGGAGGTCGCATGTCTATCGAGTCCCTCATCATCTGGTTGGTTATCGGCGGCATTGCGGGCTGGCTCGCGGGGCAGCTTTGGAAAGGCGGTGGCTTCGGCCTCGTCGGCAATATTGTCATCGGAATCGTCGGTTCGCTCGTTGGCGGCTTTCTTCTTGGGCGGCTTGGTTTTGGTATCGGTGGCCCGTTGATTGGCGGCATTGTCAACGCCGTGATTGGCGCACTTGTGCTGCTGTTTGGCTTGAGCTTTGTGAAGCGGTGACACGCGTGCTGTTGTGAGTAGACGCGGCGCGGTAGCGGACAAGATAGGATTTTGGACCGTGACCTCGCCGCTTGTGCTCGCAACTCTCGCGCTGACCGTGATCGCGACGTCGTTCATGTCGGGCGTATTCGGCATGGCCGGCGGACTCGTGCTGCTAGGCGTGCTGTTGCTATTATTGGATGTCGCCCCGGCTATGATCCTGTTCGGGACGACGCAGGCGGCGTCAAACGGTTGGCGCGCCGCGCTCTGGGTGCGTCATGTGCAATGGGGGATCGTCTGGCGCTTCCTGGTCGGGGCCGCGGCGGCGTTCGTCGTGCTGCGCTGGTTGCAGCTGTTTCCGAACAAGGCCATCGTCTACATTGGTTTGGGGTTGTCGCCGTTTCTCGCGGAATTGCTGCCCAAGGCACTAACGCCCGATATCACGCGGCCGGGTGCGCCATACATCTGCGGTGTTGTCATCATGATCACGACACTGCTGGCGGGTGTCGCTGGCCCGATGCTCGACGTGTTTTACCAAAAGAGCGGCCTCGACCGCCGCGTCGTCGTCGCGACCAAAGCTGTAACCCAGACGGCTGGCCACCTCGCCCGCATCGTTTATTTCGGTTCGTTCACAGCCACGCTCGACGCCGGCATTCCCATGTGGATATTCGGCGCCGCGATTGCGCTCGCCATGCTCGGCACAACGCTCGCCGCCCGCGTGCTTGAGGGCATGAGCAACGAACAGTTCCGCCACTGGAGCAAACGCGTGATCTATTCCGTCAGTGCCGTTTATGGCCTGCGTGGGCTTTGGCTGCTGGTTGCGGGGTAACTCAAAACAAAACCCCGGCGCTGTTTCCAGCGTCGGGGCTTGCAGTGACACGACGGACTTCGACCGCAAATCAGATCGTCTTCTTGCGCTGCTGGATCATCATGTACTGGTCGAAGTTGAACTCCGACAGCTGGAACCAGAGATAGTCGTCACCACGGATCGCCTTCATGGCATCGTAGTGGGCCTTGAAGTCTGCGTTCTTGCCGGCAATTTCGGCGCAGATTTCGTTGGTCGCTTTGAAGCAGGCGTCGAGCACCGGTTCGCTGAAGGGACGTAGCACCGCCCCGCCGCCAACCAGGCGCTTCAGCGCTGTTGGGTTGAGCATGTCGTACTTGGCCATCATCGCCGCGTCTGCACGGGCGGCTGCGCCGCGCACGATCGCTTGATAGTTTTTCGGCAAAGCGTTCCACTTGTCCAAGTTGATGAACGCGTGGAGCATTGCCTGGCCTTCCCACCAGCCGGGATAGTAATAGTACTTCGCGACCTTGTAAAAGCCGAGCTTTTCGTCATCGTAGGGACCGACCCATTCGGCCGCATCAATGGTGCCCTTTTCGAGCGCCGGATAGATGTCGCCGCCAGCGATCTGCTGGGGCACGCCGCCGACTTTCGACAGGATAGCGCCGCCGAAGCCGCCGATGCGCATCTTGAGACCTTTAAGGTCCTCAACGGTGTTGATTTCCTTACGGTACCAGCCGCCCATCTGCGCGCCGGTGTTGCCCATCGGCAAACCGAAGATCTTGTGCTTGGCGTAGAACGCATTGCACAGGTCGATGCCGCCGCCTTCATACATCCAGGCGTTCTGCATGCGTTGATTCAGGCCGAAGGGGACCGCGGTCCCGAAGGCAAAGGTCGGGTCTTTGCCCCAGTAATAATATGAGGCGGTGTGGCACATTTCCACTTGGCCGTTGGTGACGGCGTCGGCTGCCTGCAGGCCCGGCACGATTTCGCCGGCAGCGAAAACCTGAACCTGGAACTTGCCATCGGTTGCTTCAGACACGGCTTTCGCGAACACGTCCGAGGCACCGAAGATGGTGTCGAGGGCTTTCGGAAAGCTTGAAGTCAGACGCCACTTCACTTCCGGCATCGACTGGGCGATGGCGGGCGCGGCGACCGCGGTCGAGGCGGCGGCAGAAACCGCGGCCCCCTTCATAAATTTACGACGATTGACGGTCACTCGGTTCTCCCATTGAAGCCTTGGCGAACGTTGGCTGAGGCGAATGCCTCGGCAAACAATTCCCCTAGCAGGTTGGCTCGGCCGAAACGCGCCCGGAGGGGCGAGCAAGGCATTTGCGCAGTGGCATTGCCCCAAACACACGCCCGGGACAAGACCGTGGCGTCCAATAGGCCAAGAAAAGGGTCGATTCGCGGCGCAACCCCCATGCGATCGGAACAGCCCCCCCATGGCAAAGCCCCCGAATGGCAAGGAGGTCGTGTTGCTGACCCTTGCAGGCCACCGTGTGCCCTATAAAACGAGCGAGACACGCAAACTCGCTCGAAAGCTCACAGCCATGTTCCAGACCTTCGATGCCATTGCCGACCCGGCGCTGGGACCGCCGCGGGTGAAGGCGCTGCGTGCCGCGATGGCCAAGGCTGCCATCGACTGCGTCCTCGTTCCACGCGCCGACGCACACCAGGGCGAATATGTGCCACCGTCAGACGAGCGGCTGCAATGGTTGACGGGGTTTTCCGGCTCGGCTGGCTTTGCTGTCGTGGCGAACAAAGGTGCGGCGCTGTTTACGGACGGTCGCTATACCTTGCAGGCAGGTCTGCAGGTCGACCCAGGCACGTTTGAGATTATTGACAGCGTCTCAAACGACACGATGGGTTGGATCGCGCGCAAACGGCCCGGCGGTGGCACCATTGGTTTTGATCCCTGGTTGCACACGGCGGATGCCATCGCGGCACTGGTCAAGGCGGGCAAGCCGAAGGGGCTCACCCTAAAGCCGCTCACCCGCAATCTCGTCGATTTCGTGTGGGGCAAGGCGCGGCCGACGCCGCCGACTGGTGCCGTCTCCGTGCAGCCACTGATCCTTGCCGGCGTCGCCGCCGAGACCAAGATCGCCGATTTGCAACGCACCTTGAAGGTCGAGGCGCAGGACGCGTGCCTGTTGACGCTGCCCGATTCAATTTCGTGGCTGCTCAACATTCGCGGCGCCGATGTCGCGCACAACCCCGTCGTGCTCGCCTTCATGCTTGTGCCGGCCGCTGGCAAGCCGGAGCTGTTCATTGATAGAGCCAAGATCGGCCCGGACGCGAAAAACCATCTGAAGCTGGTTGAGATCAAGCCGCCAGATGAATTGTTAACGCGGCTGACAAAACTCAAGTCCGAGAAAAAACGTGTCCGGATCGATCCAGCGACCGCGCCTGAACTGTGTGTGCGGCGGCTCGGCCAAGCTGCGGTGCATGGGGCTGACCCGTGTATCCTGCCAAAGGCGTGCAAGAACGCCGCTGAGTTGAAAGGCGCGCGCACAGCCCACGTTCGCGATGGCGCGGTGCTGGTACGTTATCTCGCCTGGTTCGACCGGGAGGCACCGACGGGCCGCCTCGACGAGATCACAGCAGCCTCAAAGCTTGAGGCCCTGCGGGCTGAAACGCAGCATTTAAAGGAGATCTCGTTTCCAACCATTTCAGGCGCCGGGCCCAACGGCGCCATCGTTCACTATCGGGTTTCGACCGAGAGCAATCGCAAACTTGGCCCCGGCGAGTTGTTCCTGGTCGACAGCGGCGCGCAATACCAGGACGGCACAACGGACGTGACGCGCACTGTCGTCATCGGCAAACCCACGCGCGAGATGTGTGAGCGGTTCACACTGGTCTTGAAGGCCCACATCGCCATTGCCACCGCACGCTTTCCCAAGGGCACCCGCGGCGTACAACTCGACATGCTCGCGCGCCAGCCCTTCTGGCAAGCCGGCATGGATTACGACCACGGCACCGGCCACGGCGTCGGCAGCTATTTGTCCGTTCACGAAGGACCACAGTCGATTTCAAAACGCGGCATGGCCAATCTTGAGCCCGGCATGATCGTTTCGAACGAGCCCGGGTTTTACAAAGCTGGCGCTTTCGGCATCCGTTTGGAGAATCTCGAAGTCGTGACGGAGCCGTCAAAAATCAACGGTGGTGATCGCGAGATGATGGGTTTTGAGACACTCACCTTGGCGCCGTTCGATCGGCGTCTCGTGGCCATCGCGATGCTCACCGACGCCGAACGCGCCTGGCTCGACGCCTATCATGCCCGCGTGCTCAAGATCATCGGTCCCGAAGTCGGCCCCGATGACCGCACATGGCTCAAAGTCGCGACGGCACCGATCGCCTAGACTGTTGCAGCCCATGCAACACAACCGAAATCGTGAAAGCGACACCATGGACGACCGCGACCGCTATGACGCTGGCATGAAGGTCCGCCGGGAGGTGCTGGGCGATGCCTGGGTCGATAAGGCCAAAGCCAAACTGAACGGTTTTAACGGCCCGTTCCAGGATATGATCACGCGCTATGCCTGGGGCGAGATCTGGATGCGACCTGGCCTCGACCGCAAGACGCGCTCGTGCATGACGCTGTCTATGATGATCGCGCTCGGGGCTTGGGACGAGTTTCGCCTGCACGTGCGCGCGGGCTTGAACAATGGTCTCACGTTGGAAGAGATCCAGGAGGTGATCCTGCAGGCCGCCATCTACTGCGGTGTGCCGGCGGCCAATCACGCCATAAAGGAGGCCGAGGCCGTATTCGCCGAGGTGGGCATCGCCATGACACAGCCGTGACGGCTGGAGGGCCGATCGTTGTAGAGGTTGGCCTTTTTGGGGCGGGGCGGGTCCCGAGTGCACAGCCGATTTTGCACACCCGCCATTCGGAATGCGTGCTGGCGGCCAAAGGCTCCAAGGCGCAAGTTGATCGAACAAGACGTCCGTGTTTTTGCGACGCCGATCTCTGCAGGCGCGATGCCCCTCGACGGCTACAACGGTTTGACACAAATCCAAGGTGCGCATTTCACACCTCCGGCGGACGTGCGTCGCTGGCACATGCCGACGTCGGCCGAAATGACCGTGCTGCGCGGTGACGCTTTGTTCATGGGCATCTTTTGGATCACTTTGGCGATGGCGCTGTTTGCAGGCCTCGCCGGTTTTGCCCGGGCGACGATCACAGCGGGGTTGCCGCCAACGGAAGTGGCTTTCCTGCGCAATCTTTGCGCACTTGGTTTCCTGGCGCCCATGATCGTCGGGCGGGGGCGGGATCTGTTTGCGACCGAAAACCTGAAGCTTTATGGCTTGCGCTGCACGCTTTCGACCATCTCCATGACGGCATGGTTCTGCGCCATTGCGCTCATACCACTTGGCGAAGTGACGGCGATTAGCTTTCTCGCGCCGCTGTTTGGCACGTTGGCGGCCATCTTGATCCTTGGCGAGGTCGTGCGCGCGCGCCGCTGGACCGCGCTTGCCGTCGGTTTTATCGGCGCGATGATCATTCTGCGGCCCGGCTCGGCGGCCGTCGGCCACGGCCAGATGTACGCGGTGATCTCGGCCATGCTGGGTGGGTTTCTGGCCATCATGGTCAAGCAGCTGACCCTCAAAGACGACGCGAACCGCATCGTCTGCCTTACGACTTTGTTTATGACGCCGCTGTCCTTGATTCCGGCCCTGTTCGTTTGGCAATGGCCCGTGCTGTCGATGTTGCCGCTGATCCTTGGCATGGGTCTCTGCGGTGTGCTCGGTCACATGGCGCTGACTCGCAGTTTCGCGGTCATGGATGCCTCTTTGGTGATGACTTTCGAGTTTTCACGTTTGCCGTTTATGTGCACCATTGCCTATCTGGCCTTTGGCGAGACGATCGACCTGTGGACCTGGGTCGGCGCACTCGTCATCTTCGCGTCCGCCGCCTACATCACGCGTCGCGAATCACAGCTGCGGCGGGCCAAGGCGACGGTCGGCTAACGCCGCTCGACTGCCTTGTTGCCAGCTACGCGGCATCACCGATCAAAGCGACCGGTGCAGCTCTTCGCGATGTTTCAAGATTGTGCGGTTGACACAGAATATTTTCTGGCCGCCGCGATCGGCGCAGGCGAGCAGGCTTCGATAGAGCCTGGTCTGCGATGTGTAGCTCGCTTCGTGGCAGCGGGTCTCACGTCCGCAGCGGTTCAAAATTGCAACGAACACCCGTCGATCGCGGCCGACACTGACCATGGCCTCGGCGCCGAGCCGCGCACGAAGGCCGGCAAATCGACTAGCCTCATCGTTATCAAGGGCCGCCAAAATCGGGTCTGAGCAGACCGTCTTCTTTGCTACACTGAAAATGCCGGGGATGGCACAATTGAAGGCCTGCGCGCTGGATACCGACACAAGGATTGCGGCGGACAAGGTTGCGGCGGCGAGGGCTAAGCGGGGGAACATGTGAGAGCCTCCGTGTGTGCGTTTCGGTGTCGCCACTCTGGTGTCGCCACTCGGGTGTAGCCAGTGTGGTATTGCCAGTATGCGGGCAGCCGATGAATGGCACCTGCACTGGCGCCGAAGTTGCCGGCACCGGGCGAAACGCAACGATAAATCACGCAAGCGCGACCGGTGATGAGTCGCCCCGCTTGGAAGACTGGCCGGGGCGCGTACCTCGAATATTGTCCGTCGTTTATTCCACCGTCACGCTCTTTGCCAGGTTGCGCGGCTGGTCAACGTCGGTGCCCATGAAGGCCGCCGTGTGATAGGCGATCAACTGCACGGGCACAGTGTAGAGAATGGGCGTCGTAAAGGAGTGCGCCTTCGGCATCTTGATATGGCTCATCAGGCGGCAGCCAGCTTTCTCCGTCGGCGCATCCGAGAGAAGGATGATCTGCCCGCCGCGCGCCGCCACTTCCTGCATGTTCGACAATGTCTTGTCGAACAACTCGTCTTCGGGTGCCACGACGACCACAGGTACGTTTTCGTCGATCAACGCGATCGGGCCGTGTTTGAGTTCGCCAGCGGCGTACCCCTCAGCGTGGATGTAGGATATTTCCTTGAGCTTTAAAGCGCCTTCCATGGCGACCGGATAGCTTGTGCCGCGGCCGAGGTAGAGCACGTCGCGGGCCTTTGA
>JANNXS010000435.1:0-1629 GCA_031409695.1 Hyphomicrobiaceae bacterium | reverse complement strand
CGCAGCGAACCGCGCGCAAAGAAGCGCCGCGCGAAGAACTATCACTTACTAACCAAGCCAAGAGCGGAGATGCGTGTTCCACCCCATCGAAACCGGCCACGCATACTTATCCAAAAGGACGCTTAACTTAATGCCATTCTGTACTGGGCACCGTTGTTCAAGCGCACCGAAAAAGGTCGAAATGGTTGGCGCTCCGCGACGTCTTTGATGTCTGCAACTTTCATGGCAACGATTGTATGCACGACAAGCATCCGCGCCAACGGAAAATCCTCCGCGTTCGCGCCGCTGCTCGACAGCGACGGTGACGGCATCCCCGACGCGCAGGAACTCCTCGCCCCTTCGACTCCGCTCAGGGCACCCGCGGCACCGACCCGCACGATCCCGCCAGCGCCCTGCGCCTCAGCCAGCTCGACAAGACCGCCACCGGGATGCAGATGCAGTTGTCTCCATTGCGCCATAGACGTCTCGCAAAGCCTCGGCTCCCGACGCTGCCCGGCAAGACCTATCGCCTCGAATACACCGACGACCTCACCACCAACCAGTGGCACCCCCTCACCGACCCCATCCCCGGCGACGGCCAGCCCGTCCTCATCCTCGACCCCGCCGCCGCAAATCGCCCGCAACGCTTCTACCGCCTCATCATCGTGCAGTCGTGAGGAAAGTTGAGAGTTGGAGTGTTGAGTGTTCAGAAACTATCCAACCCGCTGTGCCGTGGAGGCAATTGAATGTTGCCGATTCAATCCCACAGACCAAGACCAAGGAGTAATTCGCGCCAGACGAACGGGTTGCCTGCATTCATCACCAGAAGCCATACCGTTGTCCGACCCTCGGCAGTCTGGCCAACGATGCGAGCCCCGTCGTTCGTGAAGTGCAGCTTCCATTCACCATGCCGAGGATGAAAAAGGCGCGTGACATTGCCCGTGTCAGGGTCAATCCTTGAAAGATTGGTGCCCTTGTGGTGATTGCACTCGGGACAGGCAAGAGCCAGATTTTCCAAATCATCGGAGCCACGATGCTGACTGGCGACGATGTGGTCGATGTGAAATCTCAGGGCGGAATGTCGTTGAGGCAGCCAACAGTATTCACAGCGTTCGCCGGCTCGCTGGCGCACGAACTGCCTGGTGGCGTTGTCCATCAAGACGGCTGGGAATGAACGAGGAAGGCGTGGGCCTCGACTTTGAGAATGCCGAGAAGGGTGTTGGCTTTGACGATCGCTTCGAGTTCCGCCTGTTCGTCGTGGGTCAACCGGCCTTCGGTGTGCCTGTCGGCTAGGTCATCGTAACGGGTCTGAGTTTCGGCGTCCGCCTGTATGGCGATGAGCGCACGGGCAAGTTCTAACGTGAGCGCCCGCGACAGCGGACGCATCAGCCGTTCAAGAGCTGTAATTTGGCCGGGTAGCATGATTGCTTCCGTAGCGCACCTGGCGCTGTTCTGCGAGATTTTTCGCCGTCCAACGTCACACGCCGACCAGCCGTGACGCGACGACCCGGTTTCGCAACTGTCCCACCCTCGACGGTGACGGCATCCCCGACGCGCAGGAACTCCTCGCCCCTTCGACTCCGCTCAGGGCACCCGCGGCACCGACCCGCACGATCCCGCCAGCGCCCTGCGCCTCAGCCAGCTCGACAA
>JANNXS010000434.1:0-19170 GCA_031409695.1 Hyphomicrobiaceae bacterium | reverse complement strand
GACTTCAGGTCAGCCGGGGACTTCACGCCAGGCAGGGCCATCAGGTCAGGTGCTTTTTGAAGTGCGCGATCGTGCGGTCCCAAGCGAGTTTGGCTGAGGCCTCCTGATAGCGCGGCGTCGAGTTGTTGTGGAAGCCGTGCTGCGTGCCCGGATAGGTGCTCATTTCGTGGACGACGCCTGCCGCTTTGAGTGCTGTTTCGTAGGCAGGCCACATGGCGTTGATGCGTTCGTCTTTGTCAGCATAGATGACATGGAGCGGCGCCTTGATGTTTGGGACCGATGTCGTGTCGGCTGCGGCGCCATAGAAGGGCACGCCTGCAGCCATGTCTGGCCCAAGTGTTGCCGCCAGCCAATTGGTCGTGCTGCCACCCCAGCAGAAGCCGGTGACACCCAGTTTGCCATTTGACGCCTCGTGCGCCTTCAGGAATTTTGCGCTGTTGAGCATGTCGATGCGCAACTTGCCCTGGTCGAGGCCCGATTGAAGTGTGCGGCCATCATCGTCATTGCCGGGGTAGCCGCCGACCGGGAACAGGCCGTCAGGGGCGAGCGCTAGGAAGCCTTCGGTGGCCGCGCGTCGGGCCACATCTTCGACATAGGGGTTTAGGCCGCGGTTCTCGTGGATGACCAGCACTACGGGATGCGGTCCAGGTCTGGCCGGTGCCACGAGATAGCCGCGCATGGTGCCCGATGTGCCGCCCGGGGAGGGATAAGTGACGTATTTGCCCTTGATGCGCTCGTCCGTGAACGACACGGTTTGGGCGTTGGCGTAACGCGGCAAGAGCGCTTGCGCCATCGCCAAGCCGCCTGCAATCACGGCCGTGCGCGCCAGAAACTCGCGCCGGTCAATGTGGCCGTGGCAATACTCGTCATACAGATCATAAACCCGCTGATCGATCTCGATCTGGGTAATCGGGGAAAGCGCTGTGTCCACGTGGTCGGCCATATGATGGTCTCCGAACGGCTGAACGGTAGAAGAGTGAACGTTGCCTGGTTTCCGAGGCGAACTATAAACCCTGTTTGCATGCAAGGCACTAGGCCCGTTTCCAAAACTGCTGCACGGCACTCGATGATTTCGAGCGCCGTGCAGTGTCACCCCGCAACCAGTATCAGGCGATATCGAAGCGATCGAGGTTCATCACTTTGACCCAAGCGGCAACGAAGTCTTTGACAAATCGCGCTTGTGCATCCCCGCTGCCATAAACCTCCGCGATGGCGCGAAGCTGCGAGTTCGAGGCGAAGATCAGATCAACACGGCTGCCGGTCCATTTCAACGCGCCGCTGGTTCGGTCGCGCCCCTCGAACACGTCCTCGGCCGGCGAGGTCGCCTTCCAGGTCGTCGACATGTCGAGCAGGTTGACGAAGAAGTCGTTGGTAAGGGCGTCCGTGTGCTTGGTGAACACGCCGAACTGGCTACTGCCGACGTTGGCATTCAATGCGCGCAAGCCACCAACGAGGACTGTCATTTCGGGTGCGGTCAGTGTCAACAACTGCGCGCGATCGAGCAACCGCTCCTCAGCCGAACCGGCCTCACCGGCCTTCTTGTAATTGCGGAAGCCGTCAGCCGCGGGCTCAAGGTAGCCGACCGAATCGACGTCCGTGTGTGCCGGCGTGGCGTCCGTGCGGCCGGGCGTGAAGGGCACGGTGATCGTCTGTCCGGCCTTCTTTGCTGCCGCTTCGACGGCCGCACAGCCACCGAGCACGATGAGATCAGCGAGCGAGATTTTTTTGCCCCCGGTCGCCGCTGCATTGAAGGCACTTTGGATGCCCTCAAGCGATTTTAACACCGCGGCAAGTTGGGCTGGTTGGTTGACCTCCCAATCCTTCTGTGGGGCGAGGCGAATACGCGCGCCGTTCGCGCCACCCCGTTTGTCGGAGCCGCGGAAGGTTGCGGCTGACGCCCATGCGGTCGTGACCAGCTGTGAGACCGTCAGGCCCGACGCAAGCAGCTTGGCCTTGAGCGCCGAGATATCAGCTGAATCAACGAGGGGGTGATCGACGGGTGGCAATGGGTCCTGCCAGATCAGCACTTCCTTTGGCACGTCCTTACCGAGGTACCGGATGCGCGGTCCCATGTCGCGATGCGTCAGTTTAAACCAAGCACGGGCGAAAGCGTCGGCAAATGCGGCCGGGTTTTTGTGGAACCGGCGCGAGATGGCCTCATATGCCGGGTCCATGCGCATCGCCATGTCGGCCGTCGTCATCATGGGCTGATGCGACTTGGATTTATCGTGCGCGTCCTCAACGGTACCAGCGCCCGCATTGCCCTTTGGCTTCCACTGTTGTGCGCCGGCCGGGCTCTTGGTCAGCTCCCAATCGTAACCAAACAGCGTGTCGAAATAGCCGTTGTCCCAGGTGGTTGGTTTCGGTTTCCACGCACCTTCAATGCCGGACGTGATCGTGTGACCACCGCGACCCGTGCCAAAGGTATTCTTCCAACCGAGGCCCATCTGCTCAATGGGCGCGCCTTCCGGTTCTGGACCAACGAATTTGGCGGGATCAGCTGCACCGTGGGCTTTGCCAAAGGTGTGTCCGCCGGCAACGAGCGCGACGGTCTCTTCGTCGTTCATTGCCATACGTGCAAAGGTTTCGCGGATGTCGCGACCGGAGGCGACCGGATCCGGTCGACCATTTGGCCCTTCTGGGTTGACGTAAATCAAGCCCATCTGCACGGCACCGAGCGGATTTTCGAGCTGTCGATCGCCGCTGTAACGCTTGTCGCCGAGCCAGGTTTCTTCGGCACCCCAATAGACATCGTCTTCCGGCTCAAAGACGTCCTTGCGGCCGCCGGCGAAACCAAACGTCTTGAAGCCCATCGACTCGAGCGCGCAGTTGCCGGTCAGGATCATCAGGTCGGCCCACGACAGTTTGTGACCATACTTCTGCTTGATCGGCCACAGCAGAAAACGGGCCTTGTCGAGATTGCCGTTGTCGGGCCAGCTGTTGAGCGGCGCAAAGCGCAGCGTGCCGGCACCGGCGCCGCCGCGGCCGTCACCAACGCGATACGTGCCGGCGCTGTGCCAGGCCATGCGAATGAACAAGGGGCCGTAGTGGCCATAGTCGGCCGGCCACCAACCCTGGGACGTGGTCATTAGCGCGATAATGTCCCTCTTCACAGCATCGAGGTCGAGGCTCTCGAACTCTTTGGCGTAGTCAAAGTCGCGGCCCATCGGGTCGGTTTGGGGAGAATTCTGGCTGAGAACCTTGAGGTTGAGTTGCTTTGGCCACCAGTCGCGGTTTGAGCGGGTGCCGAATGCCAATTGTGAGTTGCGTCCGGCTGTCACCGGACATTTTGGATCGTCAGCCATCTGTATCTCCTGCCGTAGATTCTAGAGCATTTTCCACCAAAGTGAACTCCGGATTGGTTTAGAAAATGCGACAAACAAAGGATCTAGAGAGCTTCACCTGATCCTGATCTGGTGGAAAGCACTCTAGGGGGCTCAAGCGGACACCCGCTGGCTCGCCAACGATATCCACGGTGCCCTCATATGGTTGCTGATCTACGCAACCCAAGTGATCAGGTAAAGTAGACTCTGGTGATGGCTGCGGTAAGATCTTCTGATGATGCATCTCACGCTCCGCCAGTTCCGTTACTTTGATGCCGTGGCTCGCCATGGTCATTTTGGACGGGCGGCTGAAGCCTGCGCCATCACGCAGCCGGCGCTCTCGATGCAGATCAAAGAATTGGAGGAGACGCTCGGTGGTGTGCTTTTCGAGCGCAGTGCCCGCCACATCTCGCTGACGACGTTTGGTGAGGCGGCGGTCTTGCGCGTTCGCGATATTCTTCATGCGGTCGATGAACTCGGCGATTTCGCTCGGGCATCACGCGACCGGCTGATGGGCCGGCTGCGCATTGGCATGATCCCGACGGTCGCGCCGTATCTGCTGCCAACCATCGTCGGGGACTTCGCTCGATTGTACCCTGACCTGGACGTGCATGTTCGCGAGACCATGACGGCGACGCTCATTCGTGAGTTGAGCGAGGGCCGCTTAGATACGGCAATCGTCGCGTTGCCGGTCTCCGAGCCGTCGCTGGTGGAGGTGCCATTATTCTCCGAGAATTTTCTGCTGGTGCGACCGATTACGGACCATGGTCGCCCCGTGCCAAGCCGCGAGACGTTGCGGGATATGCGCCTGCTTCTCCTTGAGGAGGGGCATTGCTTCCGCGATCAAGCGCTGTCGTTCTGCGACACACAAAAGCTGCGGCCGCGGGAGGTATTGGATGCGAGCTCGCTGTCGACGCTGGTGCAAATGGTCAGCGTGGGCATCGGTGTGACCCTGATCCCGGAGATGGCGGTTGCGGTCGAGACGCGCTCGGCACCCGTGTCGGTGGCGCGATTCAAGAGCCCGCAACCGACGCGCACGATCGGCATGATCTGGCGCAAAACAAGTCCGTTGGCCGCGCAATTGCTCGTGATGTCACAAGTGGTACTTCGGTCGGCCGAAACTGTGCGCAAACGTAAAAAGAACTGACCAGCAAAACACACGCATAAAGCTCTTAGGCTGCGCAAACACAAGGCTCGGACGCAGTTGTCTGATCGCCGTCCAGGCCTCAGTCATTGGGTGTCATGGTCGCGTTGTCTTTTACGCCTTGCGCTCGTCCGGCGAACGCATCTGTTTCAGGCGATCGCGAATTTGACGTGTCTCGTCGCGCCAACTGCCGGCAAAAATTTCTTCCGTGCCAAACAGCCAATTGCGAACGCCTTTGCGATTTTGGTCGTAGTCCGCGAGCGTGACACGCTGAATGCCCTCCATGTCCGATTGCAGCTGCTTGAGGATGTTGGCTGGCTGTTGGGCTGCCAACTCCATGGCGCCGAGGCGGTTCGAGACAATCGAAATGTTGCCGTCAAGATCGCCGCGCCACTGGTCAAAGTTTTCCGAGAGGGTCTGCTGGTTGGTGCCGAGTTGAACCAGCGCCTCCTGCAGATCTGAGAGTTCTTTGGTGTGGGCGTTGGCAGTCTGCTGGGCCACTTGCTGCGTGTATTGAACCGCGCGGTCACCGTGGCTTTGCACGAGTTGCTCGATCTGCCCGAGACGACCTTGCACCACATCAAACTGGTCGAGGCGGGTCGAGACCTGATCCAGAAGTCCGAGTTTGCTGGTCATTTGATCGAACTGGGTAACGGTCGTCCGCTCCATGGCCGTCACGCGCTCAGCCGATTGCGTGCCCATGGCCGCGATCGATTGTTCGATCCGTCCCAAGCGCTCCTGCACGGCGCGTTCCATCTGCCCATCGTTGGCCGGGCGGCTCTGGATCGTTGTTTCCATCGCGCGCAAGCGGTCGGTCAATGGTTCGGTCATCTGGGCAACGAGCGAGGCAGTCGCAATATTCTGTTGTTCAAGTTGTAGGCGGATGCCTTGGAAGCGGTCGGTGATGAGTGTCTGCATCGGCGCCAGATTAACTGTGCCCACGGCGCCTGTTGAGGCCGCCGCGCTTTCACGTCGCGCCTCTGCAATCGACTCTTCAATCAGACGCAGGCGGTCCGTCGCCGCGGTCCAGGCCTTTTGGCTTTCGCTTTGGCGGCCTTCAAGGCTCCGCTCCAAGTGTTGCAGCTTTTCGGTCGCCGCCTGCACCTGTGTGGTGACGTTGATCAGTTGCTCGGTGACGAGTTCATCGAGCCCTGAGGAGCCAGGCTTCAGAGTGGCAATTCGATCAATGACCTTGAGGCGGTCCCCCAGGGCAGCCCAATTGCGCGCACCCTCTTGCATGCCAGCGGTGACGGATTTCTCGAGGCCCTGCAGACGGTCGGTCAGTGTTGAAGCGGAGCGGGCAAAGTCGCTGAAGCGCATCTCGACGGCATGCTCGATACCCTGCATGCGATCAATCAACGACGACGGAATGGCGCCGTTGCCGCTGTTGCGATTGCTCACAATATCGCGTTGGACGTCGCGCAAAAGGTCGGTCAGGGCGCGGCGATCATTGGACATGTCCGATTGCATTTTGCGCAGCGCGAGGTCCATCTGGTCGAGGCGGTTGAACACCGGATCGAAATCAGCTGACGATGGACGCTCATAAACGGCGGTTTGCATTGGCGGCTGTTGCGATTGATGTGTCGCTGCCATCGTCTCGACGGTGCGTTGACGTGGCGGTGGTGGGGCAGGCGTCGGATCGGCATAGCCACGACGATCGGGGTAATAGGCTGGGCGCTGGGCGTCACGGCGCGCATCCTGCTGATGCGGCCAATCCCACTTCTGCCAGTCGGTGGCGTGGCGTAGCAGCAGCGCAATGGCTGGAATTTCGCGATCGTAGTTGACCAGCACCCAGAGCAGGTCGTGCACGGTGGCCGTCGCATCGCGACGGCGCGAAAGTTCGCTTGACCGGCGCAGCACATCTTCAAGTTCGACCGACGACCGTGGGGCCGCGTGGCTGTGGGCAAGACCCACTGGAATTTCAGACGCAATAACAGCTGCGCTTTCGCGGCGCAGGTGGGCTTCGCGGATGCCGCGCTGTTCGAGGATCTCGGCTGCAGCCTCGACGCGGGTCAGGGCGTGGACGAGATGTTCGAGACGCACTTCGCTCGCGCCATGGGCCTGGGCGATGTCAAAGGCGTGGTTGCAACAGGCGAGCACGGTCTCGTCGACATAAAGCGGCTCACCGCGCGAGCCGTTGGTTGCAGGTGCCCGTTGACGCGTCCCATTGAGACTCCCGTCCACCTGGCTAAGCGCTTCACGGGAGGGCCGCGTGCCAAACGCCCGCAAATCCAAATCTTCGCCCCGATACGTCATGTTCTATCTCCTTGCCGCAAGGCGCCGGTTTGACCAGCAATCCCGCCGCACCTTTAAGCTCTCCCGGCCCGCACCAGGTCGTACCGCGTCTGTCTCACATCATCGCTTCAACCAACGGCCCGTTCCGTTCGTAGATATTTCGGCCGCAGGCAGGCCGATCGGTGGCAATCTAATCTGTCGTCTTCCGGTCGTCCGTCGGCCCAAGTTTCGGGCAACCCAAGTTTCGGGCGGCACGCATTTCTGGCTGAGCAAGTTTCGCGCCACCAGTGCCAATGCCCAATACCGAGCTGATAAGTTCCGCAAATGTAAGCTTACGCTCACACTCCGAGTTAAGACGGTATGCTCGCCGAAGCGTACACCCTCTTGACTGTTGCAGAATAACGACTTTCCGACGGCGAGGCCAGCCTTGCCGAACGATTTCGTCAACGCAGCGAATGCGTTGGCAGTTCACACGACCTGTGATGGGCGCTCACCGGCTGCTGGACAGTAAACTGCCCGGCAGGGGCGTCCCGGGAGCCGCGCTCTTTAGCAATACGGGTTGATTGGTTAACGGCGGGTTATCCGGCTCTGGGCCCGCAGAAATTGCTGGCTCATGGGCAATCGTTGAAAGGACCGTGCCACGATTTCAGTCTGCATCCGTCTCACGTCGTCATGATGTCCAGCGATGGCCAGATGGCTTATGCAACCAGCCCGTCTCGCATTTTACCGCGCGCGCCGTCCCATCTCCGCCCCGTTACCTCCGCGTCCGCGCCACAATAGGCGCCTAGACCCGCTGGCAAGGTTCGAGCGGCGACATGATGCATCCGGTGCGACTGCTGACACGACTGATTGAGCTGGCACTTGCGTTGCCGCTCCTGGCGCTGCGCGTGCTCGCGCAAGGTGTTATCTTCAACCCGAAAATTGGCCCGCTGCGGCATGTGGTGACGGCCGCCTTTGCGTATGTCGTGTTCGCCGTCAGCCTCGTTTATGTCATTGCGCCGGTGCGCGGCATCGTTGGGCAATACTATCTCGGCGCAAAATTGCGCTACGATGCGGAACGGTGGTTGGCGCCGGCCGTCTACGATGCAACCGGCGCTTTTATCGGCACGTTCGACGCTCGCCTCGACAGCCGCCAAGATGTGAATTTTACCGACAAGGCCATCGAATACCGCGACTACACCGCCAACCCCGATCACAAGTCTATTCCCGTGCGCGAGGTCCCGGACTGGTATTGGAAATGTCTCGTCTACCACGAGGACCGCTATCTCGGCGGACCGCTAAACCCGGCCGGCATCGATTTTTACGGCGTGCTGAAAATCCCCTACACCTCCATTCGCCGCACGATTGCAACTCGACGCCCAAGCCTCGGCGTTGGTGGCTCAACACTGCCCATGCAGTTCGCACGCGTGATTTACGGAACACCTCCGTCAGCGTCCGAGGGTGGTGCGACGAAGCTCGCCCGCAAGTTTAAGGAGTGGTGGCTCGCGCCTGTCATTTTTCAGGAGCTGACCAAGGGCGGCGATTACACACCACTGAAACAATGGGCTGCAAACCATATCTGGCTGGCACAACGCACAGGTGGGCAAGCTCTGCACGGCGTTGAAGCCACCAGCCGCATCGTGTTCGGCAAGGGCTCGCACGAACTGACGACGGCTGAGCAATTCGTGCTCGCCTCGGCCGTCAACAAGCCAATCATCCTGATGCCGGGCACTGACAAGCTCAACGCGGTGCGCGAAGATCGCTGGAAATACATCACGGAGGTGCGCTCACAGGCGTGCGCGCAAAAACTCATTGCCGACGAAGCGGACCGTAAGGCTGTTATGTTCGAGCTGGTGCAAATGGCCGGCGGCCCGCCGGATCCGAAAGTCAAGCCTGCGATGCAGGCGGCCCTCGACCAGTATGGCGGCACGCACGCGAAGCGGGCGCAGGCAAACCCGGTAATCCGAGCCAACGTGCTTTTGCCCGAGGCGCGCTTTGGCATCCGCGAAGAAATGAAGCAGGCCTACGGCTTTGCTTGGCGCGACCACGTCCGCGGCGTGACGACCACGCTAAACGCCGTCGAAAATCTGGCATTCCGCGAGAAAGTCCGCGCCGAACTGGCAAAGATCGACGCTCGCGAGCAGTCAAAGTTCAATCCAGGCTATACGCTTGATCCTGCCAAGGTCGGCTCCGACCGCAAGCTTCCGCACATCGTCATCGTCGCTGCCAACGCCAAGGGCGAAATCGTGCGCTATTTTGAAGTTGGCGAAAGCGCGCCGTACTTCGGTTCGCCGTTTGCGCGCGACCCGAAAAACGGCCGCTATGAACCCGCCCGCGAAGCCCGCCACATTGCCTCAACAGGCAAGATTATTTCAGCCATTGCCATCGCCAACCAGGGGCGCGATCAGCCCGGCACCCCATACGCCGACCTCAACGCGCCACCCCAGTCCATCGACACCTGCGAGCGGGGCAACGGGTCAACACCGGGGTCGCGGCGCGCGCTCGTTGCCTTCGCCTGCTCGCTCAACGCGCCGCTGATGACGCGCACGGCGCAGGTCGGCCAGGATCGTGTAAAGCGCCTGATTGAGGGCTTTGGTTTTGCCATGCCGCCGAACGATGCCAACGGTGAGCGAACACCGCCCTCGACCGCGACCGTGCTTGGCCTCATTGGCGGCTCGCCGCGTCGCGTGCATCACATGGCGGCCGTGCTGACCGCCTCGCTGACCGGCAATGGCGGCAAACCTGTACGTGCGCCGACCATCGTCAAAAGTTATGACTACACCTCGCCCGATTCAGCGGCACTTGCTACCTTCAACGACAAGCCGATCATTCCGAATGCGCTCATTCGGCCTGAAGCGCGCTCTATGCTCAAATCCCTTCTGTCGGCGCCGCTGTGCCTGCGGTCCGGTGGCGTGGCGCACGGCACGCTCAAGGGTCTTGCGCATTGGTGTGCAGACGGGCGCAACGATCTGCGCCTGCATGTTGCCAAAACGGGCACCTCGACCACGTCCGATGCGGACGCGACAATCGACACCTGGACCACGGGCGGCATCCAGTTTGCCAACGGCGCAACGTACTCCTACGTTGTCATGGTCGGCACCGGCACGGCGCGCGACACTTGGGCCCGCAAACTCCATGCCGCTCAAGCCAACGTGCCGCTGGTTGAGGCGTTGCTGACCGATTTGCGCGAGCATGCAAAGCGGCATCCGGCACCCATCGTTGCAACGCCCATCGTTGCAACGCCCGTCGGCGCCTTGTCCGCGGCGGCACCGACCGCTGAAACCGTCGCTGTGGCAAAAAAGAAGCGCAGCCCTGATTGGCGTGATGACCTCAAGGCCCAACCACGCTGACGACACAACCCGTCCGGTCGACACACGTGCTGACGAACTCGCGCCAACGTCTGGTTCACGTCTCTTTCAGTGCGCGCGTCCTGACAGCATGTGCGCGGCCTCACTCGATGTCGTCGACCTTGCCGGCGGGTCCTTTGATGCGACTTGCCAAGGCTGTTTCGATAAACTGATCAATATCGCCGTCGAGCACACCGTCTGAGTCAGAGGTCTGGACACCCGTGCGCAGGTCTTTGACCATCTGGTAAGGTTGCAGCACGTAGGAGCGGATCTGATGGCCCCAACCAATCTCGGTCTTGTTGGCCTGATCGGCCAGAGCCTTTTCTTCGCGCTTTTTCAGTTCCATATCGTAGAGACGCGCTTTCAGGCGCTTCATGCCGATGTCTTTGTTTTGGTGCTGGGAGCGTTGTTCTTGGGCAAAGATGATGATGTTGGTCGGCTTGTGGACAATGCGGACGGCTGATTCTGTTCGGTTTACAGACTGTCCGCCGGCACCCTGCGAGCGCGTGTAACTGATGTCGAGGTCAGCCGGGTTGATCTCAATCTCAATGGTATCGTCGATAATCGGGTAAACCGTAACCGACGAAAACGACGTGTGGCGGCGTGCATTTGAATCATAGGGCGAGATGCGCACCAAGCGGTGCACGCCAGCCTCAGTCTTAAGCCAACCATAGGCATTCTCGCCTTTGATCTCGAGCGTGGCGCTTTTAATACCGGCTTCTTCGCCCTCTGCTAAGTCGATCAACCTAACTTTCAGGCCACGTCGTTCGCCCCAGCGCGTGTACATGCGCAGCAACATATTGGCCCAGTCCTGGCTCTCCGTGCCGCCCGCGCCGGCGTGCACCTCGAGGAAGGTGTCCATGCCGTCGGCCTCGCCTGAGAGCAGGGCCTCCACCTGTCGCTGGCGTGCTTCGCCGGCGAGCTTTTCAAGGGCGGCTTCACCCTCAGCTATGGTCGCTGTGTCGGCTTCAGCTTCGCCAAGTTCAACAAGCGTCAACGCATCGTCGAAAGCGCCTTCAAAGCTATTAAACGCACCGAGAGTTTTGTCGAGCATGGTACGCTCGCGCATCACCTTTTGCGCGGCCTTTGGGTCAGACCACAGGTTCGGGTCCTCGGCTTTGGCGTTCAGCCCCTCAAGTTTCTTTTGCGAGCCAGCCGGGTCAAAGATACCTCCGCAGCAGCGACAACGTCTCACGAATGTCATCGGCGTGTTTTTGAATTTCAGCGCGCATTTTAGGCTCCTGATCTTTTGATAATGACCATATCTGGTTTGGTCGCACCTTGCCATCTCTCACAAGCGGGCCGTCACAAGCGGGTCGTCAGACGCAGGATGTCCAACGGGTGGGCTGTTGTCCTTGACGCTGTGGCTGCTCTGAGAGCACGGGCAAGACGCGGCCTCACATGCCTTTCGGCCCGCGGCCGATGGCGGCAACGCCAGTGCGCGAAATCTCGACTAGGCCGAGACTGCTCATGATGGCGATGAACTGCTCAATCTTGCCAGTGCGGCCGGTCAACTCAAATACGAAGTGCTCGGTAGAGGCGTCAATGACATTGGCGCGGAAAATTTCGGCCAGCCGTAGTGCCTCGATCCGTTTTTCGCCGGCTCCCGCCACTTTGATCAGCGCCAGTTCGCGCTCGATGCCTTGGCCGTCCTTGGTCAAATCAGCGACGCTATGGACAGGCACAAGCCGTTCCAACTGGTGGATGATCTGCTCGATGACGGCCGCCGTGCCGCTGGTCACGACGGTGATCCGCGACTGGTGCTTCTCGTGGTTGGTTTCTGAGACTGTGAGGCTGTCAATGTTGTAACCGCGGCCAGCGAAAAGCCCGATCACGCGCGCAAGCACACCCGCTTCGTTGTCGACGAGCACAGACAGCGTGCGGCTCGCGACCAACTCCTGCTTGTCCTCGATGAAGTAGGCGGAGCCTGTGGCTTTCTGAGACATGTTTGTATCGCGCGTGGTGGGTGGTACGTGGCGATCCGAGCATCTACTCTGATCGCGAACCGCACGTCACGCATCGCTCCCTTTCACTTCGCTGTCATGTAGCTTTCGGCCACCTCGTGGCCCTTTTCGTAGTCGGGCAAGAACCACGGCTCTTTGAGAGCCGCAAGCCGCCAATCGATGAAGGCTGGATGCTTCAGCACCGCGTCCATGTAAGCGCGATTCTCGGGTGTAACTTTGATCTGATAGGTGTCGAGGCGCGTCACCACCGGTGCGTACATGGCGTCGGCGGCTGTAAAGGTGCCGTACAAAAAGGGGCCGCCCTTGCCGAAGTGGCGGCGCGCCTCCGCCCACAACGCCTCGATCCGCATGACGTTGGCATCGGCGTCAGCGCCATGTGACGCCTTTGGCTTGAATTTGCGGCCAAGGTGCATGGGGCAGGCCTGGCGAAGCGCCTGGAAGCCCGCATGCATCTCGCTGGATGCGGCGCGGGCATGAGCGCGCGCGGCAAGGTCGGCTGGCCAGATCTGCGCCTGCGGGAACTTCTCGGCCACGTACTCCATGATCGCAAGGCTTTCCCAGATGCGTACGGCGCCATCGATCAACAGCGGCACTTTGCCCGTCGGCGAATGTTCCAGGATGTTCTTCTTTGTGTCTGGTTGCGACAGCGGGATTACCGTTTCCGTGAACGGGATATTGAACGCCTTGAGGACGAGCCACGGCCGCAACGACCAGGACGAATAGAGCTTGTTGCCAATGATCAGGTGCATGGGAAACCTCCGTCTGACGGTCAATTGTATCACGGCCCGCGACGGCATTCGAGGCCTCTAAGACGCGGCCTGCAACGACGATCGTTTGAGGCCCAATTTCAGACTTTACGACAGCTGTGTCTCTCAAATTGCCAGGCCATGGTCACGACCGATGTGGATCATCGCGCGTTCGGCGAGTGCGGTGATGGTCAGCAGCGGGTTGCAGCCGAGCGAACGGGGGATGATCGAGCCATCAATGACGTGCAGGCCTTCGTGCACACCGCCACTTGTTGGGTCAAACGCTTGCCCCTTGTGATCGACGACGCCGGTTGTCTTGTCATCGCCCATGCCGCAGCCGCCGAGCGGGTGTGCCGTTGCGGGCTGATGGCCCATCATCGAACCAAGCGGATTTTTGATGTAGGCGCCGCCAACCGCACCGACAATTTTGCCGAGCGTGTCGTCGAGCCGCTTGTACACGGCCTCATCCTTGGCGCCGGGCCAGGCAAGATCGAGCCGATCACCGTCAAGCGTGAAGACGCCGGACGCACTATCGTGCGAGACGGCAAAGAACGTTTGCAGGTGCTGGAACGGACCTTTGTAGACACCCGACACAAGGCTCTGGAGTGCGCCAAGCAAACGACCATTGGGCACGAACATGACTGGCAAAATCGGCGCCAATGCTGAGGGCATTGCACCTTCCTGAATCGTCATCGAATGCTCAAAGTTGTCGCCATCGATGATTTCGAGCTGGCCCGACACGGCCGCACCGACAACGTGCCCGTCAATCTTTGAGGGATAGCCGACGCCGACAGCGTTGACCGGCACCTTGGCGCCGTAGCCAAAAGCGATGATATCACCGTTCGCCGAAAAGCCGAGGCCCAGACGGTCGGAGAGCGCGAGACCCTTGTCTCGCGAGCGCAACAGGATTTCCGTCGAGCCTAATGTGCCTGCGGAAATGACAACCTTCGCCGCTTCGATATAGCGTTGCGTCCCCGTTGGTTTGCCGCCCGTGATGTCGTCAATGACGACGGTCCATGCGCCCGATGCTGATTTGGTGATGTGCGAGCAGCGCGCTTCGGTGAACAGTTCCGCGCCATGGGTCACGGCAAACGGCAGATAGGTCAGTGCGACAGTGTTTTTTGCGCCGACATTGCAGCCGCCGACACAATCGCCGCAATCGGTGCAGGCGGGCTGGTGAATGCCAGCAGGGTTGGTACAGGCCTCAAAGGAAACGACAACCTCGGGCGCCATGGCAGATAGGCCGAGCCCTGTTCGCGCCGCGCCATCGAGGGCCTGAAACTTGGTCATGGCATGCGCGCGTGGGCTGGCGTTGGGCCGCAGCCAAAAACGGGCACGCTTGTAGCCCTCGTCCAAGAGGCCATCCTGGCGGATCTGACCGGGCCAGACTTCGTCAGCAAACACACGTGGGTCGGGCCGCAGCGCCACGCCCGCATTGATCAGCGATCCGCCACCGAGCCCGCAACCGACGAGCACATGCATGTCGGTGCCAAGGCGCACATCGTAAAGCCCCGTGTCGCGGCCAACACGCCAGGATTTTGCACGGACCTGCATTTCCTGGCGCAGCTCGGGGAACTTGACCGGAAATGTGCCCGTTGGGAATTCGCGACCACGCTCGAACACGGCGACCCGTTTGCCGGCTGCCGCGAAGCGCGCAGCTGACACACCACCGCCATAACCGGAGCCGATAACGACCACGTCGTAGCGTTCCTTGGCCGCAGCCAACGGGCGGGCAAGCCGCGTCATCGCATATGCTCCTCATCGATCACGGCCCGCTTATCCCAGCGTGCGGGGGTGAGCAATGATATGACTGCGGATGAGGTGAACAAGTCGGCTATTTGTTCACCGGGCTTGCCGGGTCCATCAACAGCGCAACAAGATCCGTGATTTGCTCAATGGTCAGAGTGCCCGCGGTGCCAAAGCGTGGCATGTGAGAGCATGGAAAAACCGTGTGTGAGTTGTAGATTTTTTCGTATACGGCCCTAGTGTCTGCCGCGGCAAATTTTCGGATTCGGCCATAGGCCGCGAGCGAGGGACCAAGTGTGCCGTAGCTCACCTCCGCCGCGTTGATTTGATGGCAGGCGTAGCAATTGCCGCCGATGGCGCGGGTTTTATCTGTGTCGGTGAAGCGCAAGCCATAGCCGCTCTGGGCAATCGCCTCACCCTTCTTCCAGTCGCCGATCAGTTTGCCGTCGGCTGGATAATTGATCGAGGCTTTCGCCTCGGCGATAATCTTTTCAGCTACGTCCTTCGGCGGCGTGTTGCGCGTTGCGGAGCAGATAGCATGCAGCCCGTCTTGATTGAGCCGCGCTTGCCAGTCAGGCGCGGCCGTCGTCCAGGACGACGCAATAGCTTGGTCAATCTTGCCAGGTGCCTGAGTTGGCAATTGGGCCTGAGACTGTGCGTGTGCCTCATATGTGAGGGATACGAGCAGCGCGACCGTTGTGACGATGCGTATCATTTGACGCCTCAGCGCTTGATCGAGGGGACGTCGATCATGCCACCCTCGGCTTTGGTGTTCAGATATGTCGTCAAGGCGACCGTCACGTCCGAACCATAATCGACGGCTGGCAAACGCATCTGCCAGAAACAATCATAGAGGCGGTGTTGCATCGTGCGCACGCTCTCCTGGCTCGCGCGGAAGGCGGGCCATGTGCCCATGGTAATCTGCGCCTCGGGGCCGGCTTTGGATAGATGCGGTAGCCCCTGCAGGCGGATGCGTTTGCCGGCTTCATCGTGGCAGGAGGCACAGGAAAAATCCGATGGGCCCATGCGGCGGAAAAACAACGCCTCGCCGAGCGCGTAGCTGTCTTTCATCTGCGGGCTTGAGAGATCGACCTTGAATTTCTGGCCGCTGGATTTGCTGGCCGCAAACGTGGTGATCGCCTCGATATCGGAGATCTTGTCGCCCGCGGCGCCATTGGGCGAGAACTTGCGCGCGTTAAGTGTCTTGGCGTCGAAACCCTGCAACGTTGTCATGCACCAGAAAATGCGGGCTTCGAGGTCCATCACCCGGCCAGCGTCAGCAAAGAATCTCGGCAGTTCGGCATAAGCCATCTCGGTCTTGCCCACGCCGCGGCCGAGATCACACGAAGCTAAAAGCGAAACAGCCTTCGGGCCGCGCTTGTCACCCCACAGCGTTTCGCCGTAGTCGACCCAGAGCAGCGCCGGGTTCGCGAACGGGTCTTTTTTGACCATTTCGCGGTAACGCTCAATGGCCTTCTCTGTCTCGCTATCTTGGGCACTGACGGGCGCAACGATCCCGATGGTCAGGAACGCAGCGAGCGCAACAACGGCGTGACGTTTCATGCATGTTTTCCAGGGCTGAACCCTCTGTCGACCTCAGACGGGCTCCCGTTAGTTGGGCTGGGCGGCGAACAACGACGGCCGTCTGGAACACCTAGCACAATGGATTACCGCAGTCTTGGATTGAGCGCGTCACGCAGCCAATCGCCCAACAGGTTCACCGCCAGCACGAGAATGGCCAGCGTCAATCCAGGATACAGCACCATCCAAGACGACCCCGACAGCAAGAACGTGTTACCAACCTGTATCATGGTGCCGAGCGAGGGCTCCGTCGGCGGCAGACCGACGCCGAGAAAAGACAGGGTCGCCTCGGTGATAATCGCAAGTGCAAGGTTGATGGTTGCAATCACCATGACCGGCGACAGCACGTTCGGCAGGACGTGCTTGAACATGATCGCCATGTCCGAGAGGCCGATCAGACGCGCCGCCTGCACATACTCCTTGTTTTTCTCGACCAAGGTCACGCCGCGCACCGTGCGCGCATATTGCACCCAGAACGACAAGCCTATGGAGATAACCAAAATGGAAAAATGGCTGTCGCCAAACGTGGTTCCCTTGAACGTCGCTTTGGCGATACCGTCGACCAGCAACGCCGTCAGGATCGCCGGGAATGTCAGCTGCACGTCGGCGATGCGCATGATGAAGGCGTCGATCCGCCCACCGCGATAGCCGGCGATCAACCCGAGAGAGACGCCGAGCACGAGCGCCAATGCCACAGCCGAGATCGAAATCAACATCGACGAGCGCGTGCCATAGAGGATGGTTGAGAGAATATCGCGTCCCTGGTTGTCGGTGCCGAGCAGGAACTTCGCATCGCCATCCTTGTACCAGCGCGGCGGCGTATTGCCGTCGAGCAGATCGATCGATTTGAGGTCGTAGGGATTGTGCGGCGCGATCAACGGCGCAAGGAACGCCGCGCCGACCACCAACACCGTCAACAGCGCAGCCAGCATCACCAGCGGCGACTGCCGGAACGAGTAGAACACGTCGCTGTCAAGCGCGCGGGTGAGACGCGAGCGGGGACGAGGGATTGCGGCGGGGGTGATCATTGGTGTCCGAGGCCGGAGAGTAGCGATGTGTCTTTGAGATCGATGCGTCGAGGCGATGCCCCGTTCCCCTCGCGATAATCGGCTTTCCACGGGTCAATAGTGGGCACGCCAACGAGATCGAAAGGCCGCCAATCTCGCGTCACGACCACTAAGCTGTTGGATTTTGCGGTCGCGGCCAGCAGGGTATCGGGCTCCGAGTAAGTCAGTTTCTTGCGCCGTCCATGTGCAACGATTAGGCGCCACTCCAGGAACTCAGCCTCGCGGGTTACAACAACGTTACCTCCGAACACTGGCCGGACGAAGTGCTCGACCCATGCCGTGAGTCTCGACCGCTCCGTTTCGCTGCCCGCCATTTCGATCCCGAACTTCAACTCGGCCAGGACAATATCAGCCACGAAATCCAGCGCCTTGGGCTGCGCACCAACGAAATCGATGACACTTGACGAGCGCTTCGGCTGGTCAAACTCGGAGATCACATTGGTATCCAAAAGGAAGCCGCGCACATGAAGCTCAGAACTTGATCGGGGGCCGATAGCGAACGGGAACGGACTTTGGTGCACGAAGCTTCCCGGTCTTTGGGGCCTTCATGAGAGCTTCAAGGATACTCATCTCGGCGATGGGCTTCTCCTCTTGTAATGGCACCTTTTCAGCGGCCCGGAGCGTCCTAAATACCGCTTGGTGTTTACCGGAAGTCCTGGCAGCGACTTCGCGCTCGATCGCCCGCGCCGCCGCGATCAGTTCATCCTGCGCACGCTGCGGCCAAGTCTCGGCTTTTTGAAGCAGCTCTTTCAACCTGTGGTCCATCTCACGCCTCCTTCCCCAGAATCCGGATGCGGGGGTCGACATATACATACAGCATATCGACGACATAGTTGATCGACACGAACAGGAACGCCACTAGCATCAGGTAGGCCGAGATGACGGGGATATCGACGTTCTGCACGGCTTGGATGAACAGCAGGCCCATGCCCGGCCATTGGAACACGCTTTCGGTGATAATGGCGAAAGCGATGATGGCGCCAAGCTGCAGGCCAATGATCGTGATCACGGGGATCAAAGTGTTTTTCAGCGCATGTCCGAAGTTGACGGCGCGATCGGTCAAGCCGCGGGCGCGGGCAAATTTGATATAGTCGGCGCGCAACACCTCCAACATCTGCGAGCGCACAAGGCGTGTGACTAGCGTCATCTGGAACAGGCCGAGCGTGATGGCTGGCAAGATCAACGCCTTGAGGCCCGATGTCGTCAGCAAGCCCGTGCGCCAGCCGAGAATGGTCGTCACTTCGCCGCGCCCGAACGAGGGTAGCCAGCGCAAGTTCACTGCGAAAATGTAGATGAGCAGGATGCCGATCAGGAACGTCGGCAATGAGATGCCGACGAGTGACAGTGTCAAGAAGCCCTTAGAGATGATGCTGTTCCGGTGGATACCCGTGTAAACACCCATGGGAATACCGATTGAAAGCGCGAAAATTGCGGCCGCGATCGACAGTTCAAGGGTGGCCGGAAAGCGCTCAGCGATCAGCCGCGTTACGGGCTGGCGCACCTGATACGAAATGCCAAACTCAAGCCGCGCGGCATTGCCAACGAAGCGGGCAAACTGCAGCACCACGGAATCGTTGAGCCCAAGATCCTGGCGCAATTGAGCGCGTTCGGCGAGGGTTGTTTCCTGGCTGACCATCTGGTTGACGGGGTCGCCAACGAAGCGAAACAGCACGAACGCAAGCAGCGCCACCGTCAGCATGACGAGCAGCGCTTCAAACAAGCGGCGGATTGCAAAGGCGAGCATGGGCGTTCCAGTTGCGGTAGCCTGGATAGAGCCTCGATGGAAGCGCCCGTCCCTCGGTCTGGTCAAGAGGGATCGTCACTAGGGCTCGGCGGCAACCGACGGTCTCATGTCTCGGGTCTCATGTCCCGGCCTCAGGTCAGAGTGGCGCCCAGTCTGATGTCGCGGTGGCGATCAGTATGTCGCTGAAAGTGTGGCTCACATTTTAAGTGTGGCTTACATCTTCATGCCGTTCAGCAGGCCTGGGGGGATCGGTAGGCCTGCCGTGACGCTCGCCATCTTTTCCTTGGCGGCTTC
>JANNXS010000433.1:0-5638 GCA_031409695.1 Hyphomicrobiaceae bacterium | reverse complement strand
CATGCCGTGGCGCCGCATATGGCTGCTTATGGGGCGAAGGTGAAAGACATGCTCGCCAATCGCGTCATTCACGTCCTGGCCAAAGGCTGACCGTTCATGCGCGTTGTGGCGCTCGCTGGGATCTGGTTCCTGCTGCTTGCGGTGCCTGGTCTGGCGGTTGAGCCGGAGGCCGTGACTTTCACAGGGCCACCCGGAGTGACGTTGAAGGCGCTGTTCTATCGCCCTTCTGTTGGTGGCCCTTCTGTTGGCGGCCCTTCTGTTGGTGGCCCTTCTGTTGGTGGCCCGTCTGTTGGTGGCCGGTCCGTGAATGGACCGCGGCCCGTGGTGATCGCCCTGCATGGGTGTGGCGGTAACATGCGTGCCGATGGCAGCCGTTTGACCGCCCGCGTACCAGATTGGACCGCCCGTTTCCTGGCCGCCGGCTACGCGGTGCTTTGGCCTGATAGTTTTGGATCGCGCGGCCTTGGGCCTCAATGTGGTGTTGCCAACCGCGACATCAATCCAACGATCCGCGCGCGGGACGCGCTGGCGGCTAAAGATTGGATCGGTGCGCAAAGCAACATCGACACAGCGCGTATCGCGCTCATCGGCTGGTCGCATGGGGGATCAACCGTGCTGCGCACGGTGTCAACGATGGTGAAGCCGCCGCTGCGGGAATTCACAACTGCCATTGCATTTTATCCGGGCTGTCGGCCGCTCGCAGAGCGGGAAGCGCGAGACCGCCAACCTTGGGCAACACGCATGCCCCTGACAATCCTCATGGGCGGCGCGGATGACTGGACCCCTCCGGAGCCGTGTCGGACACTTGGTGCCCGTAAAGATGTGCGCTACGTTGAGTACCCCGACGCCTATCATGATTTCGACGCGCCGAACGCACCCATCCGTGTGCGCACCGGCCTCGCTTTCACGGCAAACAATTCAGGCCAAGCGCACGTTGGCACACATCCGGTTGCACGCGCGGCCGCGATAGAAGAAGTGATGCGCGTGCTGGCCGATGCTTTCAAATAACGCCTTCGTATCGCGTTAAAAGGATCATTTCCACTCGCCGCTGTCCGTCCGTGCCACCCAGGTTTCGTCACCTTGCTGCGTGCGCTCAAAGGTCAGGAACTCATAGTATCCGCAGCGGTTTTCCTTCGGGTAATCACGGCAGACGCTTGGGCGCGCCTGATAGATACTGCAGCGGCGTTTTTCGGTATCGAAGAACCGGCAAATACGCCCGAAGTGGACGTCTTCCTTACGCCGCAGGATGTACTTCTTGCCAAAGCCCTCCTTCGTAAAGCGCTGTCGCGCCGTCTCATGGCTGACGTTGTGGTGTTTCGCCAACCGTTCCACATCCGCCTTGGTGATCGCAATCACCGGATAAGAGCAGCAAAAGCCCGGACACTTCGTACAGTCGTATTTGGCCACAGGGCCCTCACTCGGCAGATGTTTCAGTGTTGAAAGCGGCGGCACGAACAGACGCGAGTTTAGACGTCGGACGGCGATCCTAACCCAGTCGGTCACCGACATAGGCACCAATCGCCAGCGCCGACGTTAAACCGGGGCTCTCGATTCCAGCGAGGATGATCAGACCTTCCATGCCATGGGCCGCAACGCCGTCGATGCGGAAATCCGGCACGGGCTCGCCTTCTCGGTAGAGCTTTGGGCGGATGCCCGTGTAGTCCGCGTGCAATCGCGTCGGGTCAAGAGCTGGATAGTAGCTGCGGATGAAGTCTAGAAATTTGGCGATCTTTTCTGGCTCAAAACTGTAGTCAATTTCAGGGATCCATTCGATGTCCGGACCGAACTTGCAGCGGCCGCCCAGGTCGACGGTCGCATGAAGCCCGAGCCATGCGCCGTCCGGCATCGGGTAAATGTGACGGCTGAAGGGCGAGCGGCCGGAGATCGCGTAATACTGCCCCTTGGCGTAGTAGGTTTCAGGCATCACGTAGCGCGCGCCGAAGGCCAGTGTGCGCGCGAGTTTGGACACGTGCAGACCGGCCGAAAGGACCAGCCGGTCACAGGTGATCGGCGTGCCGTCGGCGAGTGTGAGGGTAAACAGACCATTGCCGCCGCGACTAAGCGCCGTCACGTGTGTGTTGAGCACGACTTGCCCGCCGCGCGCCGTAATATGCCCTTCCAGCGCGGTCATCAGGCCGTGACTGTCGACGATACCTGTCGAGGGTGAGAGTATTGCTGCGGCGCAGGCAAGTTCAGGCTCGAGTTTGCGGGCGTCATGGGCCGTCAGGGGTTGCAAATCATCCACACCGTTCTTGATCGCGGTCTCGTGCAACGCCTTTAGTTTTGGCAGTTGAGCCTCGCTCGTTGCGACCAGAAGTTTCGAGATCGCCTCGTGTGCGACGCCGTTTGCCTTGCAGAACTCATACAGCCGTTTCTTGCCATCGACGCACAATGTCGCGCGCAGGCTGCCAGGTGGATAATAGATACCGGCGTGGATCACTTCGCTGTTGCGCGACGAGACCTCCGAGCCGATCAGCGCGTGCTGCTCGAGCACCATCGTCTCTTGGCCACGTTGAGCCAGTTCAGCTGCGATCGCGAGGCCAACCACACCCGCTCCAACCACGATGGTTTGCACGTCTGCTGACATCTGCGCCCGCTTGCTCCAGTGTTCCCGCGTGCACTATGGCGATCTGGCTTGTTTGGTCAAACGCGAGGCGCCCTATGACGCAGATACCGACGACGCACATGCCGAATGTGCAAAGGCCGACGACCGATATTGACGTTTACATCTCGCTCAACAGCCCATGGACGTATCTTGGTTGGTCGCGTTTTCGAGGCCTTGTTGATCGTTACAATCTCAATGTCAGTATCAAGCCCACGCGTTTCAGCGATGTGTTCGCCGTGACCGGTGGTTTGCCGCTGCCGAAGCGGGCGCCAGAGCGGCGTGCCTATCGCATGATGGAGTTGAAGCGATGGCGCGACAGGCTTGGCCTCCCGATAGCGCTCGAACCAAAGAGCTTCCCCGCGGACGAGGTGCTGGGTGTTCGATTGCTCATCGCCGCGACGCTGCAGGGCCTGAACGGGGTGCGCCTCGCCGAGGAGATCGGCAGAGCCGTTTGGGAACTTGATCAATCGATAGCTGAACCGGCAGTCCTCAGCGCGGCCGCCACACGCGCGGCCATCGACGCGCCAGCTGTTTTGGCGGCTGCGCCGCCATCCGCCAGCCTCGATGCTGTCTGGGATGCAAACACCGCTGAGGCCATCAAGAGCGGGGTTTTCGGCGCGCCAAGTTATGTTTTGCCGACTGGCGAGATCTTTTGGGGCCAGGATCGCTTGGACCTGCTGGAGTGGCGCCTACTTGAGTGGAACCCGGCGTCGCGTGCCTGAGGTTTCGGATCAACTAAACTGTGGATCATGGGCCTGAACCGGCGTCCTGCATGGACCGAAGCATCGAATCGTCTGACAGGTAGTTCCGAGTTGTCGAGACACGCCCGCCGTGCGGGAGCCCAGAGACATTGCCCGTGACCGACCTGCGCACGTCCATCATCGATCTCGCCAAACGATCGGCGACCATCGCCAAGGCCTGTAACAACGATGAGAGCGTCAAGCTCTATCTTGTGCTGCCCATGCTGCGCGCGCTTGGCTATGACAGCAATGACCCTCTCGAAGTCTACCCAAACCACCAGACGGACCCGGTTTCGGGGGCTTCGGGAACGTCTGTGTACACGGCAGATTTTGCCATTTTGCGCGACGGTTTGCCAGTGATCGCGGTTGGTGCCGCACGCTCGGCACCGGACTTGGCTGCAAAACGCGTGACCATCGCCACCTATTTCACCGCATGGCCCAGTGCAAAGGTCGCGATGCTCTCCAACGGTCTCATGTTTGAATTCTACGTCGACAGCCAATCGTCTGGCGTGATGGACGCGGATCCATTTCTAACGCTCGACTTTGAGACCATGGGTGACGCTGGCCCCTCGGCTGATGCCGTTGAAACGCTGCAGCACGCGACCAAAGCCGATCTCGATCCAGACCGGATCGCAGAGCGTGCGCACCTCGGGTTGGTCAAAAAGCGTTTGCGCATGGCCTTTGTTGAAGAAGCTCAGACACCGTCGGAGGACTTGGCTCGCGCGATGATGGCACGTGTTGGGTTTCCTGGCGTGCGTCGCGAGGCGATCGAGCGACACTATGCAAGCCTTGTGAAAGCGGCATTCGAAGAGTCGCTGGTCCTGCCTATTGTGCAGAAGCTAAAAGCTGGTGGCATGTCTGAGGGCATCGCAAGTGGTTTGAAGCTGGACGTGAACCCGACGCTCGCGTCGGCCGAACGTGAGATTGCGCTGTTCAATCACGTGCGCCGACGCCTCGCCTATCTCGTCGACGATGAAGCACACTATCAGGCTCTGGATCAGCTCGTATGCACGAGCACAATCGGGCGGTTGACCATTGCGCTAGAGCGTGATTCGGGGGGGCGCATTGTCGAGATTGTTCGTGGGTCGGGCTCGGTCGATCGCTACGTGTTTGCGGACAAGGAAATTGTGACCGGGACGCTTTCGGACATTGATGTGCCGTTGAAATCCGCGTTTTTAGAGCGGGTTCAACTGTTGGAAGCAGCAACCATTGCTCGGTCCCGCAAGGTTGGCTGAGTTAGGCCAGCGCCCTAGGATCGCCCGTAGGTGCGTGGTGGCGTGCCAGGATTGAGGGAAAAGTGGGTGTGGACACCGCGAAAGCTATCGGGCCGGCGTTGAAAGATGACAGTCGCCCGCCCCGGTCTTTGGAATGGCGTGCCGTCCTGGTGAAATCCCGTTGACGACCAGGGACAGGCTGCCCAGGCGTTGTCGCTGAAGATCGCGCCATGTAGCGCCTCCACATGAAACCGAAAGTCGGCGATATCAGGCCAGACGCTGCGCCACTGCTCGGCTTCGAGACGATCCAAGCCAAACACGACTTCGGCGTGCGTGCCAAAACCTGAGACGGCGGGATCGAACAGTCTACGGGCCGCGGCGAAATCGACGGCGAGCAGGCACGCGTTCCAGGCGCGGAACCAGTCGCGCAACGGTTCAAGGTCAGGATGTTGGGTCATTGCGGCCTCCAGTATAAACCCACGCTATCCGCTAACACATGCGGCGCACTCAGTTTGTTTTTGGCTGGCCTTGCGACATGGATTGAGAGCCTCACGCGAGCTTGTCGTGGATCGCGGCCATGCGCGCAAAGTCGGCCACCGACAGAACTTCGCCGCGCTTGGTGCCATCAAGTCCCGCGGCCGACAGCAGTGGCTCGGGATCAGCGCGCAGTGCTTTCAGGCTTTGGCGGAGCATCTTGCGGCGCTGACCGAAGGCCGCAGCCGTGACGCGCCCGAGCGTGTGGACATCGCAAACCGGCTGCGGTGTGGCACGCGGAATGAAACCAACGACCGCGGACGAAATCTTGGGTGGTGGCGTGAACGCTTCAGGTGGAAGCGTGAACAGCAGTCGAGCCTCCGTCCGCCATTGCGAGATAATGGCAAGGCGCCCGAAGGCCTTTGTCGATGGCGTTGCGACGATGCGCTCGGCCACCTCTTTTTGAAACATCAGGATCATCGCCGAAAACCACGGTGGCCAAGGATCCGTCTCAAGCCAACCAATCAGCAAGAGGGTTGCAACGTTATAGGGCAAGTTCGCAACGATAATTGGTTTATCTGGCAGATTGGCCGTGATGCTGCGCC
>JANNXS010000432.1:0-13000 GCA_031409695.1 Hyphomicrobiaceae bacterium | reverse complement strand
GCACCTTCAAAGGTCCCAGATGGTATCACAAGCCCCGCAACGCGTTCGGAATTTACGTCAGGTAGCGGGTTGCAGCGATCAACATCTTGAACGATCTGCTTTGGATCGGTTTCCTCTATTTCATCTTTTTTCTCATCGCCTTTGAGTGCGGTGCTGTTCACAAGGTAGCCAAAAAATTTCGCCCCCTTAACATCACGTTTACAAGGCCGCCAATAGGAGTCTGCAGGGATGATCGCAGCCTTGAACGCCACGGTCGTCTTGGTGCTCGTTTCGCGAAAACCATAAATTGTTTCCCCTCGGCGCATCTTCAACTCTTCGCGCTCCTTCTGAGTAAAAGGGGTTAATTCACCGGCCTGGAGCTTTGTCCAGAGCCTCCGCCAAGTGTTAGAATACTCCGCGTTGACTATTACTTTGCCCATCACGTCTTGCGCTGTGCAAGTAATCTCCTTGCCTTGACTGTGCAATTTCACACCGCCATAACACAAATAATTCAGTGCACACGCAGGTCGATTTGTCTCGGGATCTTTATTGTCGGGTTCACACTGGCCAAAAGGGTCGAGTGGGTGATAGGTACGCGCTGCACCGTCCGTGTTTACCTGCATCGCTGGGGCTACCATGAGCATGCCGCGCAAGCCTCCAACAAACACTTCTTGATCTAAGTACCGCAGCGTCCCTCCAGGAAACTTGGCGAGATCCATCTCTCTCTCGACCATGCCGCATTTCTGGACAACCTGTTTTAGTCTGCCACTAAATGCTGCAATTGAGCGGCCTAACCTTTGCACCGGCTGTCCAATTGCGTTGGTGTCCGCGTAGCTTGTCGAAATGGCGTCCAGTTCCGCCTGCTCGAGTACCTGCGCGCGCAATGGGTTGCTGCATAGCATTAATTGACATACGGCAATCATGCCAAATACGGATGAGCCACAGATGGTAACGCTTTTCATGCAATGTTTCTCGCTTCGTTTATTGGCCACCCGATACGCCGTTCGAACCCGAAAATGAAGATCCCAATGGAGGCTTTATAAGCAAACTGCTTCAACACTCGCGCTTGTCTTTCATTGCTTTAGTGCATGCCTGTAGCGGAGGGGTGTGCAGTATTGGATTTGTGCGGAACGCTGCAAGCTTCTTACCATTGTATTCCTTCGGGACGGACTTAACGCAGATCCATTGATTATTCTCCAGGCCTTCGAAACCCTGATTGCCGCCAAGCACCGACACCGCTTCGACTTCTTTACCCTTCACAAGAGCGGTCGACGGACCGAGGTAGAAGGCCACGTGTCCGGCGCCGCTAACGGGAATGGCCATGTTGGGATTCTGGCAACTGTAACTACTGGAATGATCGTACCAAACGACGATGTCGCCCAGTTTTGGTTGTTTCGCTTCCTGTCCAAAACAAAGAAATGCTCTTGCGCCTGGATGCCGGTACTTCCTTACAAGCGCCTCCGGAAGTTTCTCCGTCCGAGAAAGCACGCGAGATCGTAGAAGGCACCAACTAACGAACGCAGCACACCAATCGGTCTTGTCCCCCTTGTCAATCATGTCCGTGTCGACATAAAGCATTCTCGCCAAAAACTCAAACAGCACCGGATTGAAAGGACGATCCGCGGGCCACCCACGAGCATACTCCCCTGCAGCTTCCCCGAACTTGCTTACTAAGTTTGCGGGTCGAAAATACTCCGCGACGTCAATAGGCCTGCACGCAATTGGAGCGCCGCTGATTATATTGAGTCCTAGCGTTTTCTCTTGCGGCGCTGGCCGGCTTTTCCCTAAAGGAGCGGTACCTTTTGTCTGAGGCGGCAATAGTCCGAATTCTGGTAACGGTAGTCCTGTCAACGCTTCGGCGTATTTTCTTATTCTGGCATCAGGACCTTCAACTCCATCAAGCAATTTGGGAAGCGGGTCGTCCTTCCGGGGCGCCTGAGCCCAAGCTGATGCATGAAAAATCGGAAGTCCTGCTAGCGACAAGGACCACAATAGCCCAGAATTTAACTGCCGCCGTTCGAGCATGTGATACTCCTATTAGACGTTCTACAAATGAAGTTTATAAACCGAGCTGCGATGGTGTTGATTTACGTGGCCAAGTCGCGCAATTGAGATTTTTCTTGTCTAGCAGGCTGCTCAAAAAATCCGAAACCTTGGTTGCAGAGTCTCCCGAAACGACGTCTGTGATCAAGCAGAATGAAAACAATCGTGTTCGACGAAACTCAGATCGGTAACAGACGTGGCTGTCCTGGGAGCCAAAATTCTTTTTCAGCAGTCTGCTAGGCTAGTTTTCTAAGCAGGAATGCAAGTGTTCCTATTTCCCCCTCAGTATGCATAAGTCAACAGCTGACGAATGCAATCAACGCTTTGCCGGACCCATCGCAAGTAGTTCAGTGTCAGACCTCTCCGCGCCACGCCCTCGCCGGATGTTGGATATGCTACATAGCAGCTGCCGAAGCGCAAGCCCTGGCCCGCATGATCGCAGTTGGACGCGATTGGCCCATCATGTCGGAACACAATCGTTCGGGCTTGGCCGACAGCATCGCTTGACGCGGATCGCGCCTGGGCCGGACTGCCTCGCCTCGCCTCGCCCCGCTTTGCCCGGCCGCGGCGCCCGTGCTAACAGACGGCCGCCTTCAACACCCGCCGGACTGAGCGCGACCATGACCACCACCCGCACCGAAACCGACACTTTTGGCTCGATCGACGTCGAGGCCGACAAGTATTGGGGTGCGCAAGCGCAGCGATCGCTCGGCAACTTCAAAATCGGCTGGGAAAAGCAGCCCAAGCCAATCATCCGGGCGCTTGGCATCGTCAAACGTGCGGCAGCCGAGACCAACATGGCGCTGGGTAAGCTTGACCCGAAACTGGGCGAAACCATCATCGCCGCCGCGCAGGAGGTGATCGACGGTCGCCTCGACGCTCACTTTCCGCTCGTCGTCTGGCAAACGGGATCCGGCACCCAGTCGAACATGAATGCCAACGAAGTCATCTCGAACCGCGCCATTGAAATGCGCGGTGGCGTGCAGGGCTCGAAAAAGCCGGTGCATCCAAACGATCATGTCAACATGAGCCAGTCGTCCAACGACACCTACCCGACCGCGATGCACATCGCTTGCGCCGAGCAGATCGTGCACGATCTGCTGCCGGCGTTGCGCAAGTTGCATGAGGCGCTGCTGGTCAAAAGCCATGACTGGAAAGACATCATCAAGACCGGGCGCACACACACGCAGGACGCAACGCCCGTGACGCTTGGCCAGGTTTTCGGCGGCTATGCGCACCAGGTCGGCAATGGCATTTTGCGCATCGAACAGACCTTGCCGCTGCTGATGGAGTTGGCGCAGGGCGGCACAGCCGTCGGGACAGGCCTAGCGTCACCAGCGGGCTTTGCCGACAAGGTTGCGGCCCGCATCGCGGCCATCACCGGCCTGCCGTTCACAAGCGCGCCGAACAAATTCGAGGCGCTCGCCGCCCACGACGCGATGGTCATGACGCACGGCGCGATCACCACCGTTGCCATGAGCTGCTTCAAGATTGCCAACGACATTCGCTTCCTCGGCTCAGGCCCCCGCTCGGGTCTCGGCGAGCTCGCATTGCCGGAAAATGAACCCGGCTCCTCGATCATGCCGGGTAAGGTCAACCCCACCCAGTCTGAGGCGCTGACCCAGGTGGCGGTTCAAATCCACGGCAACAACGCCGCCATGTCGTTCGCCGGCTCACAGGGCCATTTTGAACTGAACGTGTTCAACCCCGTGATGGCCTACAACTTTCTGCAGTCCGTGCGGCTCCTCGCCGACGCAGCCGTCTCGTTCACCGACAACTGTGTGGTTGGCATCGAGCCGCGACTTGAGAACATCGCCAAGGGCTTGGCCAACTCGCTCATGTTGGTGACGCCGCTCAAGGAAAAATACGGCTACGACCGGGCCGCCAAAATCGCCAAAACCGCCCACAAGAACGACACCACACTGCGCGAAGAAGCCATCAAAGATGGCATCCCCGCCGACGACTTCGACGCCATTGTTGTGCCGTCGAAGATGATCGGGCCAGATCCGGCGTGAGGCTGGACCATTAGGCTTGCGCTGGCCACCAGACCCGCACGATTTGATCAATGCCGACGGCGGCCAGGATCAGGCCTAGGCCTAACACATCTATCAGGGTCGGCCATTCGCCGAGGAGCGCGATAGCGCCGGCAACGCCAAAGATCGGGATCAGCAATGTCCCGAGCGCCGCTGTCGAGGCGGGCACGCGTCCGACCAAGCTGAACCAGAGGACGTACGCCGCTGCCTGCGGCAAGACGATGTGATAGGCGAAGGCCAGTGCCGCCTCGGGCCGCGTGAGGTCGAGGTAGGGCTGTTCCAGGATCAACATGCCGACGGTGCAAATGACGGCTGCAACGACCACCTGCCAAGCCGTGATGGCGAAGGGCGCAGCCTGTACCGGCCAACGTTTCAGGACCACGGTGCCAGCGGCCCACGTGATGGCCGCGCCGAGGACGTAGATCAAGCCAAAGGGCACGCCGCCCGCCTTTACGATGGGCCAGAAGGGCATCGACAATACGCCAAGCCCAATGGCACCCAGCCCCAGTGAGGCAATCCGCAAGCGGTCAAGTTTCTCCCCGAGGAACAACCAGCTGAACAGCGCAACCCAAAGCGGCATCGTGAACGTGAGAATGGCGGCCCTCGACGTCGGCATGGAGAGCTGGGCAAACACCGCGCAGATATTAAACCCGGCGACGCCGAGCAACCCGCCGAACGCAAGCGTACGCCAGTGCTCCCTTGGCACGTGGAGCGATTGCCCGCTGAGGCGCCCATAGGCGAGCAGGAGTGCAGCCCCACCCGAAAGGCCGGCCGCCCGCAATGTCCAAGGGCTTGATGCACCGAGGATGATCTTCACTGCGGGCCAGTTGAGTCCCCAAAACAGGGCCGCGCCCCAGATGCGCCACATCGAGTTTTATTTCTTCTTCGCCGGAGCAGGCTTTTCAGGTCCAGGTTTTTCTGACGCTGTCCTGGTCAGGCCTGCGCCCATTTCAGCAAAGGAGGTGCGCGATGCGGTCACGAAGTCGAGTGAGATACCACCGATGACCAAGAGGACGAGCGCCGCTGTGACGAGGCGCAGATTTCGCGTATGAGACGCGTTCATCGCGGCGATATCGGACGGTGGCAGTGGCTGGTCCTCATCGTTTGCAGCGGCGATACCGAGCACACGTTTTTGAAGCGATCGACGCACCACGCCGTGGTCGGTCACGACCAGTCCGGCACGCTTGGCGATTCCAGCGCCGATGTGTGGATAGGGGATCTGATCTTCGGGATCATTGACGTTGGTGTAGCCGAGCACGATCTGTTCACCGCTCTTTGTCGTCAGGCGTGTTGATTTCAGCAGCACGGGGAGCAGTGAACCGCCGTAGACTTCGCTGCGAGTATCGACCGCGGTGATGTCCGTGTGGGGGATATCTTTTGTGATGTACCTGAACTGGAACAAGGGACCACGGCGGCCGCCATCGGGAACCGTCAGTTTGGTTGATTGACCGTCGACTTCAACACGCGTGCGTACGGCATGCACAAGCTGTTGCAGAAGCAGGGCCATCAACGCCGTAAACGCCAAAGCCAGTAGGCCTAGTGCGACCGTATCGCCGACTAGCCCCCGTGAGGCGCGTTGAAACAACATTGGCCCGAGGCTGGCGTAAAACGGCAATAAAAGGAGAAATGCAAAGGACAGCACGATGCGCCGTCCGCCACCGCTGCTCCAAACCTGTCGCTCTGGCGTATCGACCATGTTCGCCTCCGTTTTATGAGACCGATGCTGTTGCACTTGTGCCAAATACGGTTGTATCCGGCGATAAGATGGCCGCTGCCACGAAACACGGTATATCTGAGCCATCTACGTTGCCGCTTGGCAAGCTTTCCTCCGTCCGGAGTTCTCCGATGTTCATGTTCCGTAAGAAATCTGAAATGCCAAGCGCCACCGCAGCGCTCCCCGGCCGCGCACATGCCATCACGACGGCTGCAACCCATTTTGTCTTCAAGCGCCCGCTCAAGGGGCCACTGCCTGTGGGGACTGAGACGGTTTACATGGGGCTGGGCTGTTTTTGGGGAGCCGAGCGCAAGTTCTGGGAGATATCCAAAGGCATCGAAATGACCGCCGTCGGCTATCAGGCTGGCTTCACGCCCAATGCCACCTACGACGAAGTCTGCTCCGGCCAGACGGGGCATAACGAAACTGTACTGGTCGCATACAACCCAAAAGCAGTGTCGTTTGGTGAACTGCTGAAGGTTTTCTGGGAGAGCCACGACCCGACCCAGGGGATGCGGCAGGGCAACGATGCTGGCACGCAATACCGCTCGGGAATCTATACGACGACGCCAGCTCAGTTGGCGGAAGCCTTGGCGTCGAAGGACGCTTTCCAGATCCGCTTGTCCGCAGCCGGTTTCGGCCCGATCACCACCGAAATTTTGGACGCGCCGGTGTTTTACTACGCCGAAGACTACCACCAGCAGTATCTGGCCAAAGTACCGAACGGCTACTGTGGCCTGGGCGGCACAGGCGTGTCGTGCCCGGTGGGCGTGAAGGCGTAGGCGGGACGGGTGTTGCTCGCGGTGATCAAGCTGGCTGAAAGCTGCCGAAAGTTCAATCGGACCGCTTATACCGTCGGTCAGAAAAATTGACCGACGGTGTCAGCGCTTTTTTGTTTGCGCGCGGCCACCCCACCAACCCCGCGCGCGGATATCATCCGGCAAAAAATATGACCGCTGATATTACTCAGCGGCGGCCAACCGGCGCGACAGCTTTGCTGTCATCTGCTTTTCGCGGCGCCGTTGGACGGACGACGCGATCTTCATGCCTTCGCGGTACTTGGCGACCGTGCGTCGCGCGATGTCGATGCCGATGGCATGTAGTTTTTCCACCAGCTTGTCGTCGGACAGGATGTCGTCCGGGTTCTCGGCATCGATCATGGTCTTGATGCGGTGGCGCACGGCCTCCGATGACAGCTGATCGCCATCGCTTTCAGACGCATTGATGGCGGACGTAAAGAAGAACTTCAGCTCATAAATGCCGCGCGTCGTCGCCATGTACTTGTTGGACGTCACGCGCGAAACGGTGCTCTCGTGCATGCCGATCTTATCGGCGACCGTTTTAAGGTTCAGTGGCCGCATGTGCGTGACGCCGTAGGTGAGGAACCCATCCTGTTGGCGAACGATTTCTTCGGCAACCCGCAAAATCGTGCGCGCGCGCTGGTCAAGCGACTTCACCAGCCAGTTGGCACTTTGCAGGCACTCGGCGATGTAGGTCTTGTCCTTCTCGGGCGCACCCTTCTTGGCAACCAGGGTATGGTACGTCCGGTTGACCAGCACGCGCGGTAACGTATCGGAGTTGAGCTCGACAATCCATGAGCCATCACGGGCCGAACGCACCTGCACATCCGGCACCACCGGCTGCACCTGGACAGAGCCATATTCGAGGCCGGGCTTCGGGTTCAGATCCTTGATCTCCTGGATCATTTCGGAGAGTTCGTCGGCATCGACGCCAACAGCTTTGCGCAGCGCCGTAAGATTGTGGGAGGCCAGCAGCCCGAGGTTGTCGATCAGGCTTTCCATGATCGGGTCGAAGCGGTCCTGCTCCTTGAGTTGTAGTGCCAGGCATTCACCAAGCGAACGCGCACCGACGCCCGTCGGTTCAAACGACTGGATTATCTTGATGACGCGGTCGACGGTTGCCGGTGCCACGCCGAGCTTTTCAGCCAGGCCGGCATGATCGCCCTGCAGATACCCGGCCTCGTCGATCAAATCGATCAGGTGCGTGCCAACGATACGCTCAACAGGGTTCCGGATGGCAACACCCAGCTGTTCCGTCAGGTGATCGTGCAGCGAAATCTCGGACGAGACGTAAGCTTCGAGATTGTTCCCGTCGTCATCGAAGCTGTTAGAGGCACTCGGCCGCAATGTTTCCCAGCCCGAGGTTTGGCCCTCGCTGCTGTCATTCACGCGATCGGTCTTGGTTTCGTCCGGAAACAGATTATCGTGGTCGGTATCAAAGGTAGCTGTCACACTTTCGCCAGCGGGTACGGACAGATCGAGGGCCGGCGGCTCCACGACATCGGCCACGGCAACTTGCGGTTCGACGGGGCCATCGCCCGCGTTTTCCCGTTCGAGCAGCGGATTGCGCTCGAGTTCGCCCTCTACGAATTGGGCCAGTTCCATGTTTGAGAGTTGCAGCAACTTAATCGCCTGCTGCAGCTGGGGTGTCATCACCAGCTGCTGGCCTTGCCGCATCTCCAATCGGGTCTGAAGTGCCATGACTGAACTCGTACTCTAAGTCAGTTCCGGTGTGCAGCTATACTTGGCCGACTTTAACCGAAGGTACCCCTGCCAAAGATCATGCCAGTCTTCGACACTCGTGCTTTACAGGAGGTTAGCTGGTGTTCCAGGAGTGGCGCCGCCGGCCGACAAAGTAGAGCATACGTGCGCCAGGGGAGGCGCGGCCATTGCACCCGCACCTCACCAGTGCAATGCCGTGTCCGATCCAGTTGCTGAGGCCCCCATGTCGACTGAACACATCAGCCTCCGTTTCGCTGGCCTTGATGGGTGGGAGAGTAACGATGTTGTGGCGGCCATGTGGGACGGGCAGATGGCAGCTGTCGCCGCCGTTCGGCCCGCGCTGCCGGTCATCGCAAAAGCCGTCGACGCCGCAGCCGACCGCTTGGGCGATATCGGGTACAAAGACACTGGGCGCATCGTCTATGTCGGCGCTGGCACATCGGGCCGACTAGGCGTGCAGGATGGCTCCGAGTTGCCACCGACCTTCAGTTGGCCGTTTGAGCGGGTGGTGTTTCAAATGGCTGGCGGCCCCGGCGCCCTGCTGCGCAGCGCGGAAGGTGCTGAAGACGACGCATCGAAAGGCGCGGCCGAGATCGACGGCCACGGCGTCGGCGCACAGGATGTTGTCATTGGCATCGCGGCCAGCGGCGCCACGCCCTACACGGTTGCCGCCATCCGCCGTGCGCGTGAATGCGGGGCTGTTAGCATTGGCATCGCAAGCAATCCTGGTCTGCGCTGCTGCACGCCGCTGAGTATCCCATCCTGACTGAAACCGGTCCCGAGGTGATTGCCGGCTCGACACGCATGAAAGCTGGCACCGCTCACAAGGTGGTGCTCAACCTGCTCTCCAGTGGCATCATGGTGCGGCTTGGCCGGGTCTATGGCGGCATCATGGTCGACATGAAGCCGAGCAACGCGAAGCTCAAAAAGCGCGCCATCGGCATCGTTGCTCACATCGCTGCCTGCAACGCGGCGCAGGCAACGGCGGCATTCGATGCTGCAGGCGGCGACATCAAAACGGCCGTTCTCATTGCCCGTGGGCTCGACCGCGCAACGGCGCAGGCGCGGCTCGCTGCGACCAAGGGGCGACTGCGAGCGGCGATGGAGGGGTAAGGCGTTGAGTGCAGCGTCGAACCTGAGCCGTGTTGTTTGCCAGCACGCGCCCTCGACAGTTTGTAAGTTTTGGGCGTAACTTCATACCGTGGGGAGGCTTTTCGGATAGGAGACCGGACCTCATGCGGAAGCTCTCGAAGCGCCAACTTCTCGTCAGTGGCGTAGCGGCCAGCGCGGCCGTTGCCCTTCCAGGCGTCTGGCAACAGGCGCGGGCCGAAGAACTCGTAGATGTGACGTTGGTCTTGTCGGCCGATGTGTCTCGAAGTTTGGACGACGAAAAATTCAGACTTCAGCGCGAGGGTTACGCTGCGGCCATCATGGACCCCGCGATCATGCGCGTCATCCAAAGCGGCAAGCACGGGCGCATCGCGCTCCAACTGATCGAATGGTCCAACGCGCTTGAAGTGGCCGTCATGGTTGAGTGGGCGCCGATCAGCAACGAACGCCAAGCAGCGGCGTTCGCCGAGCAGGTTCGCAGCGTCGAACGGCGCTTCCGTGGACGCACATCGATTTCGACGGGCATCGACGAAGCTTTGCGGCAGATCAACAAATCGCCGTTCATCGGTGATCGCAAGGTGATTGATGTCTCTGGCGATGGCACGCACAATCATGGCCGCGACGTGACATCCGCGCGAGACGAAGCCGTTGCGAAGGGCATCACCATCAACGGCATCGTCATTCTCTCAGCGGTGCCGCTCCCCTTCAACCCGAGCCACACGCATCCGCCGGGTGGATTGCAGAAATACTATGAGGACCACGTGATCGGCGGCACTGGCTCATTTGCCATGGCGGCCGAGGGCTTTCGCGAGTTCGGCCAAGCTTTTCGACAAAAGCTGATCCGCGAGATCGCCTCAGCGCCGCAACAGCCGCCGCGGAACTCATGTTGATTTACAAAGCGCAAGTGCCGGGGTCGCAGGTGCCAATCAGGCGTCGCGCGGCGCACAACTCGCGCTTGGAATGTCGGCGGTCAAAGAAGCGCCCGCGCCTATCCTCGCGCGCCGCGGATGCGGACCCCCGGTTGAAGTCGCTCTAACAAGCACTCCTGTCGGAAGCGGAACAGTTTAGCTGGTCGTCCGCCCGTGTGAGACTTCATCTCGTCCGTGGGTTCGACTAAGCCCATATGCTCGACCAATCGGCGGAAATTCTGTTTGTGCAGATGCGGCCCAAGCACGGCCTCAACAGTGCGCTGCAACTCGAACAGGGTAAACCGCGCTGGCATCAATTCGAACACCAGCGGCCGCGATTTGATGCGACGGCGCAGCCGGCTCATGGCAACGGCAAGACAGCGGCAATGATCCGTGGCCATAGCCGGGCGCGTGTTCCGGCCAGTCCAAACGCGATCGACGAGGCCGGCATCAGACAGCAAATCATACCTTTCAACGACTTTTTCCTCATCCCACATCTGCTCGGTCTCGCCAAAGCACATATGTAATCTATGTCGGCGCGGCACACTCGATGGGTCGACGTCGGCGAAATTCTCCTCTCGTGCCCACGCGTCGAGGGACGGCAGGATCTCATCGCGCAGGACACGCGGCCGCCCCCGACGCCAGTCCTCCCACGGAAAATAGGCGTACCAGGGCTGCCAGACGTTCCGCTCTGCAGGGCTCAGATCCGGCCGGTGCGCGAGTGCAAGGTAGCCGATCGATAGCATCGGATCGCTGTTTGACATTTCGGTGAGTGTCACCTGCAGCTGATCGAGATGGCCAAGTTCAAGGCCGGTGTCGCGTCGGACCGCAGAGCGTAAGCACATGTCGAGAGACGTCTGCTGCCCTGGCCGGAACGTGGTGGTGGGCAGCCGTCGCAGCCCCGCGTCATCTACAATCCGGACCATCGGTTCATCATCGATGACTGTAAACACCGCCGCCACCAATTGCGCCGCGAGGGCCTTTTCGGTCGCGACACCACGACTTTTATTGGCAGGCGCGGGGACGGGCGTTTCTGGCAAGCGGGTCGGGTGTGCGGTCATTTCGGTCCCCGGTCCTGGCCTCGACCCTGCCGACTTTAGATCGGCCGCACGTGCACGCGATTTGGATCACTACTGATCCAAGAACAACACATCTTCGACTTTAGGCGTAAATGTTGCCTCCCTGCAAGTTAAATCGCGTGTCGCCGCATGCAAACCGGCCGCCTGCAAACCGAGTGACGCGGATGGGTCTATTGACGGCCTGTCAGCAGCTGAAATGACTGCCCGTGCGGCGCGAGTTCACGTCCGGTCATATCGGTGACCGCATCGAACAAGCGGCCGCCGCGCCCGAGCATTTGGTCGGCCATTGAGATCATACGTATATTGGGCTTGGCCGACGGGGACGCTTCCCGAAGCTTCTGTGCCAATGTGTTGTCATCGAGATGCGGATCAATGGCGATGGCTGAGATGAGTGCGGCTGCCGTCGATCGGCTGATGCCGGCGTAGCAATGGATCAGCATCGGCGCCTCGCGCGGCCACCCGCGGGCGAAATCGATCACGGCCTGCACATCTGCTTGCGACGGTGGCGTCAGATCCGGAATGTCTAAATCAATATCGTGGAACAGGCGGGTCAGGTGCTGTTCGGGTGTCAAATGCTCCGGCCGTTCTGGCATGGCACCGTATGGCGACAGCAAAGTCATTAGCCGCGACGGCTTCAAGCGGCGGGCCTCGTCCGGGACGAGGTGCAAGGGGCAGACGTGAATAGTTGTCATTTGGACGCTCCAGATTGCGCGGTCACAGGTGCAACGATCCCCGGATTTCTTCCAGGCGGCTCAGGAGCGCACCGCGATCCGGCACGAAGTCTTGCGCCATCCACCAGATCTCAAGTGTCCGCAATGCATCGCCCATGGCCGGGCCGGGTTTCATGCCACGGTCGATGAGGTCTTGCCCGCGCACGGGAAATATTGGTCGTGTCCACGTCTTCGCGATGGCGCGCAATCTTGTCCAAGCTGGATCTTGGCCTTGTTGTGAGGCCCAGTTTGGTTTTAACGAGTGGCGGATCTCCGTCATGTCGAGAGCTTCAAGCACGGCGTCCGCGCCGTTTGCATAGATCCATCTGTGGATTGTATTCTTAGGTAGGGCCTGGGTCATGCGCTCAGTCAGTGTAGCGCAAACGCTGAGGCGATCTCGCTCGGCCGTCGACAGGCGCAGCCGGTGTGCAAGGTGGACGGCGTCTTCCGGCGTCGTGATTGCGAGCGCGAACAGACGTGCGAGCGCGTCACTATGGGGCGCCGTGGCAATCAGGGCCTGTGCGTGTTTCGGCACGGGTGCCAGCCCCAGCAGCGGCGCCCAGAAGCCATGACCATACATGACATCGATCATTTCGCTGGCGCGCCTCGCGGCGAGGATTTTTAACACCTCGACGCGAATGCGCTCGGCCGAGAGGCGCTGTATCCCCTCCCGCAATTCGCCAGACGCTGCGAGCCCGGCCGCATCGATTTCGCCATCCGAATACTCGGCCGTGAAGCGGAAGAAGCGCAGAATGCGTAGGTAGTCTTCGCGAATGCGCGCGTGGGCACCGCCAATGAACCGCACGCGTCGCGCCGCGAGATCGCCGTAGCCGCCGAGTGGATCGTGCACTTGGCCATCGGCGTCGCAGTAGAGCGCGTTGATGGTGAAATCGCGCCGACCC
>JANNXS010000431.1:0-3870 GCA_031409695.1 Hyphomicrobiaceae bacterium | reverse complement strand
TGGGCCCACTTTGGCTGGCTGCTGGGGCGCACAGGAGACATGAAATCCCGCCCCCTGACCGACCGCTATGCGCGCGATCTCATGCGCGATCCACTCTACGCGTTCCTTGAGCGCAGGAAGAACTGGATTAGCGTCGCGTTTGGCGTTTGGTTACTGTATTTTGGCGCCGGGGCGATGTGGGTTTGGTTAAGCGGTGGCACCGGCGCTGAAGCCGTGCAGTTCGGATCGAGCTTGGTTGTTTGGGGCGGCGCGCTGCGCATCATTTTCGTCTGGCACACGACATGGTCGGTCAACTCCATCGCCCACGTGTGGGGCTATCGAAACTATGAGACTTCCGACAACAGCCGCAACAACATGCTGGTTGGCATCCTGGCGGGTGGAGAGGGCTGGCACAACAACCACCACGCCGATCCAAAATCTGCTCGCCACGGACACCAGTGGTGGGAGTTCGACTTCACGTGGCTGATGATTAGAGGTCTGATGGCTGTCGGATTAGCCTGGGACGTGGCGCTGCCCTCGCCAGCACTGGCGGTTCAATCCCGCGTGGATTGAGTGCACGCGCGACCCAGCCGCAGGCTCGGACTTGACACCCGGCCCCATCGTTCACCTCTTCCAGATCCAGACCACCCTGTGCGGCGCGAAGATGCAATCAGATGACCAATTTCGGCTAGCGTTCGACCCCGGGACCGCTCGGCTTAATGCGTGGGCGGAGCAGCATCGCGACTGTGCGCAGATCGCACTTGAGCAGTCGGTGCACTTTTGGGCCATGAGCGTGACGCCGCATGCGACCAACGCTTGCCCTGTCGAACTCATTCTGCATCGCAACACTCAGACGTTCGACATCCAAGTCGGCCCCGAGGCCTACGAAGGGCGGAAGATTGGATCTTTCGATCTGTTTGAGCAACTGCTGGATGCTGTCGCAAATGGACACGTGATCACGCGGCAAACCGCGAGCGCCGCGGGCGCAATCCCAATCTTGGTCGAAACTATTGTCCAGCCTGCGGAACACATTGCTTGGATTGCCGAGCGTACAACGGAGGCAGGCCTTCGTATGAAATGCACTGACGTTCTCGTGCGTGACCACCATTGGTTGCCCTACCGGCGCCGTTGAGCACGCTGGTCGCCATTCATAAACTCAACGGTTAGTGGGCTCAACGTTCAGTGGGCTCAGCGGACTGCGGGGTCAGCGTAACATTTACGCATTTGCGCGCAACGCTGCGACCCAGAAAAGTGCATGCTGTCGCCACGCGCGGGGGAAATGAACTTGCATACTTCGTCGAGCCCGTTTTCATCGAGCCAGCCTTGCCGTTTGCCGCGTTGAACAGCAAAACAATCGGCCGTTTCTTCATCGGGACCACGGAACTGGTGGCCACATTCGTGCGCATAGATCCACATTTTGACCGGCGTCGAAACCTTGTTCATCAGCTTTGGGTTCAAGATCAAAAAACCCGGATAGGCTGCGCCGTAGTCGTCGAGGTTGTTGTCGAGAACGGTTGGCCGCTGGCCGCAGAAGACCTTGCGCCCGTCAAGCCGCAAATCACCAGACTGGACGATCTGGCCTGCACCCACATGGGTCGCATATTCTTCCGGCGTTGGGCCGGCTGTTGCATTCGGCGTTATGGCAACAGCAAACAGCGCTGTTGCGGCCGCAATGGACCGTCCGAGACCTGACCGCAAAGCGTGCCTGAAGATCACGTCATCTGCCCCGCATGATCGGCCAAAGTGGTATGCCCCCGTCACCACATGAGGTTTCTGCGGGACGTCGTCGACTCTTCTTACGTCTACCTGTCGTTTCACCCGCACTCAAGGGACCTGAAGCCCAATTGTGGGGTGAGCGATACTAGAGCATGTTTCGATCCTTCGGAATCGGACGCGTGCTCTTGGTGGTTGCTTGGTCGCATGTTCCCCGACGAACCGGAAAACCACTTCGTCGGAAAATGCTCTGAGCTGTGTCGCCCACACCAGGCGTTACGCAGTTTCCTCGCGCGCCGCGTCAGCCTCGATCGCCTCCATGTCCGCGTCTGACAGACCGAAATGATGGCCAATCTCGTGCACAAGAACATGGGTGACAAGATGGCCGAGCGTCTCTTCATTCTCTATCCAATAGTCGAGGATCGCGCGACGGTAGAGGAATACGTAATTGGGACCATGCGGCAAGCTTGAGCCGTCTTTGTGCCCGATATGAACCCCCTGATAGAGGCCCATCAGATCGAAAGGGCTCTCGATTTGCAGATCTTTCAACACTTGATCGTCGGCGAAATCATGGATCTGAAACACCACACCCTGACACAAATCGCGAAACAACTGCGGCAAGCGCTCCCAGGCCTCGCGGGCAAGGATCTCAAAATCGTCCAGCGACGGCGCTTTGCTGTCAGCCCAAGGTGAAGACGAAGCGGACGACGCCATGGCAGTCTCCTGCAGCGCCACCGGAGACCGGCGCACCTGCGAAATAGAGGTAACCCCGGCGGCCAGCAAGATCTTCGGGCCTCGTTTACCGGGTGCGATGGATGGGACCAGCCGGGCTTCAGGCCGCGCACGTCACGAGGAGGGGAGAGTTGGCATCGGGTAAGACTGGGCATCGGGTAAGACTGGGCATCGGGTAAGTCTTGGCGCCGCGCGGTTGGCTGTGGCAAAGACAGCCTATGACCGATAATGTTTTACCCCTCAACTGGACCCTCGCTGTCGAAGCCGTGCCGGAACGGGGCGGCGCGGTGGTTCTTGTTGCGACTGAAACCGAGCGCCAGGCCGTTGTGGCGGCGCTTGGGCTTTTGACGCTTGATGAGCTGCGCTTTACTGGGCGCGTCGATCATTTGGCCGGTGGCCGCTATCGTTTAACCGGCCGCGTTATCGCCAAGCTGGAGCAGCCATGCGTCGTATCGCTCGATCCGGTCCCGGCCCGCATTGACGAGCCTCTGGATGTTGAATTTCGGCCCGATGTGGTGACGAGTGCGACGAAGGACATCATCGTCGAATTGGATGAAGCGGCTGACATGGAACCAATGGTCCGGGGGCGTATGGAAACCGGGCGCGTCATCTATGAGACTCTGTCGTCCGGTCTCGATCCGTATCCGCGCAAGGCGGGCGAAACCTTTGACGAACTACTGGCTGCGCCCAAGGGCGCCGTGATTGAAAAAGAGAACCCATTTGCGGTGCTCGCCAAATTGAAACCGAAGACTTGAAGCAGTCGCCCGCCCGGGCCGCGACACCCCGCTCCACCCGATTGGCTGTCCCCCGTTCCGCACCCGTGCTATCGTCTGGAAACTTACGGACTGTAAGTAACGGACCTTCCGGACACCGCTTCATGGCCTTGCACGACCGCGACCGCATTTTTCGCAACATCTACGGCTTTCAAGGCACCGATCTTGCGTCCGCGCAAAAGCGCGGCTGCTGGGATGGCACGAAGGTGTTTATCGACAAGGGCCACGACTGGATCATCAATGAGGTGAAGGCCTCGGGCCTACGCGGACGCGGCGGCGCTGGCTTTCCAACAGGTTTGAAGTGGTCGTTCATGCCCAAGGCCGATCCGCGGCCAAGCTACCTCGTCATCAATGCCGACGAGTCCGAGCCCGGTTCATGTAAAGACCGCGAGATCATGCGCCATGATGCGCACACACTGATCGAGGGGGCGCTGCTGGCCTCCTTCGCGATGCGCGCGCATGTCTGTTACATCTACGTGCGTGGCGAATTCATCCGTGAGCGCCAGGCGCTGCAGCGGGCAGTTGACGAATGCTACGCCGCCAGGCTGATCGGCAAGAACAACATTCATGGCTGGGACTTTGAGCTGATCGTCCACCATGGTGCTGGCGCCTACATCTGCGGTGAAGAGACGGCCATGCTCGAGAGCCTCGAGGGCAAAAAGGGCCAGCCGCG
>JANNXS010000430.1:0-41195 GCA_031409695.1 Hyphomicrobiaceae bacterium | reverse complement strand
CGGCTTGATCGGTCATACGCTTGGTGGTGGCATCGGAGACTTTCTGCCGATGCTGGGGTTTGCTGCCCAGTCCCTGACGTCCGTTAGCCTGGTGACGATGAGTGGCACTTACCTACAAGCCAGTGACGACGGCATCGACGTTCTCGGTGGCAACGCACTGCCGTCCGGTTCAGTTGATGCGGCAGATCTCATGGGCGCACTGCGTGGCGGCGGTCAGGGCTCTTTCGGCGTTGTTACAGGCATGACCTTCAAGGCCACCGACCTCCGGCGCGCAAAGATCGCAAGCTTCAAATTCGAAAGCGATGGAGACCTCTCTCAGCGCAAAACAATCGCCCTCTTACAGGCATGGTTCACGTGGCGCGAAAACCTGCCCAAAGCCATGCAGAACGCGGTCAGCGCCAAGCTCAATCTGAGCCGGTCGAATGGTGGTTACGGTTTGGAGATCGCTGGGTTGATCGTTATTCAGCCCGGTAATGCAACGACAATTGATGAGGTCAAAAGCACGCTGCAGCAGCCATTTCAATCCGCTGTTTTTCGCACGAAGACCTTCGAGCGGGATCTCGATGTGATGCGCGCCGTTCGGACTTTCCTCGATGACGATGAGACCACCACCAATTCGAAACGTCAGATGCTGTATGGCTCATCCGCAGCCCTCGACAAAGCACTGCCACCAAATGCGATCCGGCATCTCGTCCAGAATCTGCGCAACAACATCTTTGCGTCGTTTTACACCTCAGGCGGCCAAACCAAAGCCAAGCCCATAACCTCCCTCCACGCCTCGGAGTTTTTAATCGAGTGGTCGACCTACGCCCCTAGGCGCAACGCTGCCGCCCATAAAGGTATAAGAGACTTGAACCTGAGCGTTATGCGCATCGCTGGCGCGAAGGACCAAGGCTTTCCGAATTACCCCGATCGTGACCCCCGCGACTACTTCACCAACGGCGACAAACTACGGAGTCTTCGGGCCGCACTCGACCCCGACAGCCGGTGCACGTCCTCGCTGCTGAGTGGCTCGCCCCCTGTCGACACCCGGTGCACGTGAGCCCCGCCACCGCCTGAGCTGTTCACCCCCCCGCGCTGACCACGATCCTTCTGATTCTGCGCCTCAATTGAATCGCGGGCGGCCTTCCACTGGTCGGCCGTCCAATTGCGCAACTCGTAAAAATTCCCGCCCGTGGCAAGAGCACTGCCGCCATCCATCATGATCGACTGACCCGTCATCCAATCGCAGCCGTTCGACATGAGAAATGTCGACAGGTTCTGCAACTCCTGCATCTCACCTGTGCGCCCCATTGGGTTTTTCTCTTTCGAGCGCGTGCCGGGTTCTTCGCCCGGGTTTAGTCGCTTTGACATCCCTTCCGTCGGTATTTCGCCAGGACCAATGGCGTTGAGGCGAATGCCATAGCGCGCCCACTCGGTCGCAAGCGACATCGTCATGCCGTGGATCGCGCTTTTACTCATGGCCGACGGCACGACATACGGTCCGCCGTTTAATACCCACGTTACAATGATCGAGATTACCGACCGCATCGGATCGCCCGGCTGCCATCCTGCCGCGATCCAGCGTTTGCCGACGGCTTGAGTCACATAGAACGTGCCGTGCATGACAATGTTAGCAATGGCATCGAACCCGCGTGGGCTGAGCGCTTCTGTCGGCGAGATAAAGTTGCCAGCCGCATTATTGACGAGCCCGGTCAGAGGCTTCTGGGCAAAAATTTCAGCCACCATCTCGTCCACTGCTTGCGCATTGCGGATGTCGACGCCGTACGCCGTCACGACGCCTTTGCCCGGATGCGCCCCCATCAACGCAGCCGCTGTCTCCTCGCACACACCCTTGCGCCGGCCGCAAATCGACACATCCGCACCGAGCCGCAAAAACTGCTCCGACATCGCCCGACCAAGACCGGTTCCACCACCGGTGACCAGAATGTGCTTGCCGGCGAGGGCTTGAGGATTGAACAAGGTCATGACGCTGCTCCGAGGACTGACGACATTTGAACTCAGCTGCATGTGTGGCACGACCACCGCGCCGGTGCCCAGGGGTGTCCCAAGCGTGCAAAGAGGAACAAGCTAGGCAAACGCCCCGCGATCGGTTCAATTGGCATCAGCTGAATTAACATCGTGAGCATCCCCATGACGACCCCCAAAACTGACCTCCAGAGCAGTCTCGTCCAAGTCACGGCGCACGGCCACATCACAACTGTCACTCTCAACGATCCCGACACCCGCAACGCCATCTCCGATGACGCGATGGTCGATGCCATAGTTGCTGCATTCGACCGCATCGACCGCGATCCCAACGTGCGGGTTATTATTCTCACCGGGGCCGGAAAGGCCTTCAGCGCTGGCGGTAACCTCAAAAAGCTTGGTCAGCCCGGCGGCCTCGGTGGCGGGGCACCCCAGGAAACACGGCTTGGCTATAAGCACGGCATCCAGCGCATTCCCCTCGCCATGAACGCGCTCGATGTGCCTGTGATCGCAGCCGTCAACGGACCGGCCATCGGAGCGGGCTGCGATCTCGCCTGCATGTGCGATATCCGCATTGCCGGCCAGAGCGCGATCTTCGCCGAGAGCTTCGTCAAGGTTGGCCTGATCCCAGGAGATGGTGGCGCGTGGCTGTTGCAGCGCGTAATCGGCTATGCCCGCGCAGCCGAATTGACCTTCACCGGCGAGCAAATCGATGCGGCCAAAGCACTGGCCTGGGGCCTCGTCACCGAAGTTGCGCCCGACGGCGAACTCATGGCCCGCGCCATGGCTCTAGCGGAGCGGATCGCGGCCAACCCGCCCCACGCCGTGCGCATGTCAAAGCGCTTGATGGTCCAGGCCCGTACGGCCTCGCTTGATGCAACGCTGGAGCAGTCCGCTGCCATGCAGGCGATCGCACAAACCACAAACGACCACCGCGAAGCCGTCGCCGCCTTCAAAGACAAGCGCAAACCGAAATTTAACGGAACCTGAGAGGTGGGTGCCTGAGCTCTTGCCTGATACCAATGCAACGCCGTTACGCGTTTGCCCACATTGACGCTCCTGGCGAACCCTGTGCCATGTTCCAGCGACACTGTGGGAACAGCGCGCATGCCGAGCTTCACGACGCAGGCCCAGGTCTTGGCCAAGTCCACTGCGACAAACCTCGCAGATCGCTATTTTGCGGGCATAAAGCCGGAGGTTCGCGCGCCGTTGCAGTTCCTGATGACCATGGCCTTCATCAACTGGGTCGGCTTTGCCGCCTGGCAGGCATCCATCAACAACTTCACAGTCGAGGTCGGTGCCTTTGCCTGGAAGGACACCGGTTTGATGCAGAGCGTGCGCGAACTTCCGGGCTTCCTCGCGTTCACGGCTATTGTTTGGATCGTGTGGATGCGCGAGCAGACCCTCGCCTATGCGTCACTCCTGATTCTAGGCGCCGGTATCGCTATGACCGGCTACTTCCCGAGCTTGACCGGGGTGCTGATCACCACCTTCGTCATGTCGGTTGGGTTCCACTATTTTGAGACCATGAACTCGTCACTGCAGATGCAGCTGCTCCCCAAGGCCGATGCACCAAGGCTGATGGCGCGCATAACAACAGCGGGTGCAGTGGCTCAATTCGTCGCCTACAGCGGTCTCGCCCTGGTCGGTTGGTTCGGCGTGACGAACTACAAGATCATGTATCTCAGCCTCGGTCTGTTCTGTGTCGCAGCCACCGTGTACGCTATGACGCGTTTCGGCCGCTTCGAAGGCCCTGTGAAGCAGCGCAAGGAAATTGTGCTCCGCCAGCGCTATTGGCTCTACTATGTCATCACATTTTTCTCGGGCGCGCGTCGCCAGTTGTTCCACGCCTTCGGTGGCTTCTTGCTGGTCAAATCGTTCGGCTACACGCTCCAGGACATGGCCCTGCTGATGCTTGTGACAGCCGCTCTGACCACGCTTTGCGCAACCCGCCTCGGCGCCCTCATCGCAACCCTTGGCGAGCGTCGAACAATCGCCATCGAAAACGCAGTCCTGATCGTCGTTTTTGCCGGCTATGCCTTGACCAAGAGCGGTACGGTCGCTGGTTTGTTGTTCATCGCGGACGGCGTTTTTATGACCTTGTTGCTGGCCCAACGCACCTACTTCCAGAAGATCGGCGACCCCGCAGATATGGCGGCAACCGCCTCGGTCGCCTTCACCATCAACCACATCGCAGCCGTCGTCCTGCCCGTCACCTTCGGCCTGATCGGCATGAAGGACCCAGCGCTGATCTTCTGGCTCGGCGTCGTTATCGCCACCTGCTCACTCGCGCTGTCGTTCCTGGTCCCGGACCACCCCGCCCCAGGCAACGAAACGGTTTTTGCCAGACAAACAATACGGCCGGCTGAATGATCTCCTCCACGCGGTCAACCAAACAGCGGCCGCACTAAGCGCCACGCGTGTATGCACAACGCCTAACGCACGCAAAATTGGGCCGTGTCGGCAGACCGTCATGAGCCGCAAGCAAGGGGTAGTGCGTGTAGTCAGCGGCTCAATTCAATCTGCCGGCTGCGGTTTGCTCTGCCTGGGATCAGGGTCGACCTTTCGACCAGTCCGGTCGAATACGACCGGTGCCCGAGGGGCGTCTCACCCTTCATCCTGCCCAACCAGGGTCGGTCGTCCTCGAGGAGGACCAGAACCCGACCGGTCCCGCAGCGCTTACAACCCAATCCAGGACGCTGCAGCATATCCCGGCCCAGTCGCAAGCAATCCTTAATTGCACGCAAAGATTGCAATTCGCAACGACGATCGAAAGTCATAGTGAACAAACAGAAGCAAACACGACGCTCAGGACCATGCCAGGCTCACCCCGGCCCCAACAAATCCGGCCCCAACAAATCCGGTCGCCGCTCCCGCGTCAGCCGCTCGGCCTCCGCGCGCCGCCACGCCGCAATCTTCTTATGGTCGCCGTTGAGCAGCACCTCGGGAACCATGCGGCCCTCCCAATCACGCGGCCGCGTGTATTGGGGATACTCCAAGAGACCGTTATCAAAGCTTTCTTCGGCTAAGCTCTCGGACGCCCCAAGAACACCCGGCAGCAGCCGCACGCACGCGTCGATCAACACGAACGCCGCCAGTTCGCCGCCCGAGAGCACATAGTCGCCGATCGAGACTTCCTCGAGTCCGCGCCCATCAATCACACGCTGATCGACACCCTCAAACCGCCCCGCAAGCAGGATCATTCCCGGGCCGCTTGAGAGTGCACGTGCACGAGCCTGGGTGAATGGCTTTCCGCGCGGTGACATGTAAAGCTGCGGCGCGTCCGGCTGTTGGGTGCGTGCCACATCAATGGCCGCAGCAATCACGTCCGCCCGCATCACCATGCCGGCGCCGCCACCGGCCGGCGAATCATCGATCTTGTGGTGCGCTCCGATCCCGAACTGTCGAATGGCAACAGTCTCCAACCCCCACAGCCCGTTCTGCAGCGCCGTCCCCGTGATCGACGTCGCGAGCGGCCCCGGAAACATCTCTGGAAACAGTGTCACAACCGTTGTTGTCCAAGTCACAGACGTATCTCACTCGACGGTTCACAGTTCAAATTGGTTCACAGTTCAAAGCATTCCGATTTCGCCGCATGCCACACAGTCGGCGGTCACGACACAAGCCCACAGCATTTTCCATCAAAGTGGGCGTCGGTTTTGTGCAGAAAATGCTGCAAAAATGCGCTTTGGCTCTCACCGGTTTGATTTGATTGGCTCATACCGGGTCCAATCAAACGTGCCCAGATCGCGCTCATCGACCGCTTGCTTCCAACCCACCTCTTCGGAGCGGCGCTTGAAATTCAGCCCCTCCTGGGTGTGGCGGGTGATGCCGTCGAACACCGTCGCCATCATCTGGGTCGTGTGGAGCCCCATGTTCGAGAGCGCCTGATTGACTATCAGCTTCTGCATCATCAACTGGTTCTGCGGCACCGAAGCAATCCGATGTGCAAGCGACTCAACCTCTTCGTCCAGCTGCGCATCCGGCACAGCCTTCAGCACAAGCCCAAGCTTCTCGGCTTCTCGCCCATCGATCTTATCACCGGTGAACAACATCCGCTTCGCCTTCTCCGGGCCGAGCCGATACAGCCACATGGCCGTCGTCGGGCAGCCCCACACACGCACGGGCATGTAGCCAATCCGCGCCGTCTCGCCCATCACGACAAGGTCTGAACACAGCGCGATATCTGAGCCACCAGCGACGGCGAAGCCATGCACCTTGCAGATCACCGGCCGTTTGGAGCGGAACAAACTCATAAAGGCCTGCGTGTTGCGCATCATGAAGGTGTAGTCTTTCATGGGGTCCCACGGCATATCCTGCGTGTAGCTGTTGGTGCCGTCCTTTTGCGCATAATGCATCAGGTCATAGCCGGCACAGAACGCCTTCCCCGCGCCTGACAGCACGATGACGTGCACATGTTCATCCATGTCCGCACGCTCGACCGCCATTTCCAGTTCGCGCGGCACGTCATCGTCGATCGCATTCATCACTTCGGGCCGATTGAGCGTGATGCGCGCAATCCGGCCGTCACGCTCGTACAGAACTTTTGCCATCATTTAAACTCCGCTTGCTTCAACCAGCGTCGCAGCCACAGCCCGCTTCCAGCCCGCGTAGCGCCGATCACGTTCAGCGACCGCCATGGCAGGCTGAAACCGCCGGTCCCTCTTCCAGTGCTGCGCAAACCCGGCCTGATCCGGCCACACACCAGCTTGATGACCGGCGAGCCATGCCGCGCCCAACGCCGTCGTCTCGAGAATAGTGGGACGATCGACCGGAGCTGCCATAATGTCCGATAGAAACTGCATAGTCCAATCGCTGGCCACCATCCCGCCGTCAACCCGCAGCACGGTATCGCCACCACCACTGGCCCAATCCCCCCGCATGGCCTCCAGCAAGTCCCGCGTCTGGTAGCCAACACTCTCGAGCGCCGCGCGTGCAATCTCACGTGGTCCAGTGTTGCGAGTGAGACCGAACATAGCGCCGCGTGCGTGCGGGTTCCAATAGGGAGCTCCGAGACCAACGAACGCTGGCACCAACACGACGTTTTGCTCTGGATCAGCGTTGGCGGCTAACGGATTACTCTCGCCTGGCGAACGGATCATCTGCAGCCCGTCCCGCAACCACTGCACCGCCGCGCCGGCAATGAAAATGGAGCCCTCGAGTGCGTAGGTACGCTGTCCCTTGAGTTGATACGCCACAGTCGTCAGCAGCCGATTCTTCGACGAAACGGCGGTCTGCCCGGTGTTAAGGAGCGCAAAGCAGCCGGTGCCATAGGTCGACTTCATCATACCCGGCGTGAAGCACGCCTGCCCGATCATGGCCGCTTGCTGATCCCCCGCAACACCGCGGATCGGGATCGACGCCCCGAGCAACGCCGCATCCGTCATCCCGAAATCAGCCGCACTGTCGTGCACGTCTGGCAGAACCGAGCGTGGCACATTTAGAAGTTTAAGTAGGTCGTCGTCCCAGCAGCCGCGATGAATATCGTAAAGCAGCGTGCGCGACGCATTCGTCGCGTCCGTCGCATGCACACGTCCGCCTGTGAGCCGCCACAGCAAAAACGTGTCGATAGTCCCGAAAGCAATATGACCGCACGCTGCCAGCGCGCGCGCATCCGGAATGTGATCGAGCATCCAGGAGATCTTGGTGCCGGAAAAATAAGGGTCCAAAAGCAAACCCGTCTTCGCCGTTACCAGGGGCTCGACGCCCTCCGCTTTAAGCCGTGCACACATATCTGCCGTCCGCCGATCCTGCCAGACGAGTGCGCGATGCAGCGCCTTGCCCGTCCGCCGATCCCACAAAACGCACGTTTCGCGCTGATTGGTGATGCCAATCGCCGCTATGTCCTTTGCCGTTAAACCGGCGTGCGCAAGAGCACCCGCGATCGTCGCAAGCGTTGTCGCCCAAATATCCTCCGGCTCATGCTCGACGTGGCCGGACGCCGGATAATGCTGTGTGAACTCCTGCTGACCAACGCCCATCACGTCTAAGTCTGGCCCAAACACCAGCGCGCGGCTCGATGTGGTGCCCTGGTCAAGGCTGAGGATATGGGCCGGCATGAGTGGCTCGCAGGGCTGCTGACACGACAACGTATGTCCCAAAGCCGTTGGTAACAAGACTGGCAAATGAAAACACTGGGATATCTAGGACTGGCATATCTAGGACTGGCAAATTTGGATTGGCAAATTGTGGGTGGAGTTGCACGGCCCCTCCCCGAACAGCAAGCCGCCCCATTTTACTGAATGTCTTGTGCTTAAGGTGTGCTTGCGACCCGCGAACCAGACGTGTGCCCTCTATCACAGCGCGTTGTTTCAGTTGCTGTAGGGTGTTGATAGGCTTCAGGCCCAGGCTGGAACGCTCAGGTTTTGAAACCAGACTTTTGAACCCAAACTTTCAACCCGACTGGCACGTCTTGTGCTCCGCTTCAATCGTGGCAATGCTAACAATCCTTAGCGTCCGAGGTCAGACCATGTCCGCATCCCCGTTTAACCGCCGCGTGATGCTTGCGCTCATGGCATCGGCATTTGCATCGCCAGCGACCGCGGCGGACGAAGCCGGTACCGTGCGCCAGATCAACGGGTCGGCCACTGCAACAACCGGCGCCGTCGGTCGCCCCCTCGCAGCTCAAGCTGCCGTTTTTGTCGACGACATGGTCAAGACCGGTCCAAAGACGCGGGTCGGTTTGAACCTTGGGAGTCGCACGACGCTGAACCTCGGCGCTGACACCTCAATAAAAATTGACAAGTACATTAGGGATGCTGGCGGCGAAATCACGCTCGGTGAGGGCACCGTCGTATTCGAGCGCAAAGGCAAACCAGCGACGTCAGACCTGACGGTGCGCAGCCCCTACGGACAGATTGCTGTCCGCGGCACGCGCTTCTACGCTGGCAAGATGGCCGACGGCCGGTTTGGCGTTTTGGTCGCAACCGGCCGTGTCATTGTCACCGGTGGCGGCACCAGCGTTTCATTGCGTGCAAGCCAAGGCACTTTTATCGCAGCCCCCGGCCAAAAACCAACACAGCCAAAAGCCTGGAGCTGGGCCAAGATCCGCGAAATCAAATGGGCGGTGGAATAAAGTCCGCCTCCGTCAGTCAGCAAACGCCGGACGTTTGTGCCAAGTCCACACTTCATCGCCTCCGCCCGCCAGACGCATGCAGATGGACAAGTTGCGATAGCACGACGATCCAGATCTTTTGTGGAGTTAAAAAGTCTAAACGTGGCTGCTGATGATCAAGGGCAATCGCATGCAATCAACAACCGACGCGTCGAAGGACTTTGATTTTCAAGTTGGTTCTTGGCGTGTGCGCCACAGGCGTCTGAGGGAGCGTCTCGTAAATTGCAGCGACTGGGAGGATTTCTCCGGCAACTCACACATGCGCACGATCCTGGGCGGCAGCGGCAACGTTGAGGACAACGTTATCGAGTTTCCAAGCGGCACTTATAAGGCAATCGCCCTGCGGTCGTATGATCCGACCAATCAGTCGTGGGCAATCTGGTGGTTGGCCTCCAATGACCCCCATAGGCTTGATACGCCGGTGATCGGCCGCTTTGAAAATGGAAAAGGGTCTTTCTTTACCAACGACGTCCTGCGTGGAAATCCAATCCGTGTGCGTTTTCTTTGGTTGCGAACCGGCACACCGACCCCAAGATGGGAGCAAGCCATGTCGGGGGACGACGGGCAGAGTTGGGAAACCAATTGGACGATGGATTTTGATCGCGCACTCTAGCCCCGGCGATACAAGAGCGCCTACATCAGCAAGTACATCGCCACCGAAAACGGTGCAGAACTCGACCTACCCCAGCCATCGCTGCAACCGTTCCACGGCCTCTGCAACGTCGTCTTGGCGGATCGAATAAGAAAAGCGGATGAATTGTTCGCCGCGCGCAGCTTCCGCCGCAGCGGACGGTGCGCCGTAAACCGGGAAATCGCCGCGCATATGGAAATCGGCACCGCCGGTCGCGGCAATGCCGGCTTCATCAAGCATGCGGCGCGCGAAGGCGCTTGAGCTCGAATCAAGCTTGGTCGTGCCGGCGTAAAGGTAAAACGCGCCGTCCGACGGCACCGAACACTCAAAGCCGAGCGTCGGTAGCGCCGACATCAGCCGCGCGCGATTTCGCCCATAGACGGCACGCAACGCGTCCAGCTCGTTCTCAGCCTCGAACGCTGCCAACGCTGCGTGTTGCGACACAGTCGGTGCGCAGATGAAAAAATTCTGCGCCAGCCGCTCGATCGTGCGCACCAGGCGATCCGGCACGATCATCCAACCGATCCGCCAACCCGTCATGGAGTGATACTTTGAAAACGAGTTGATCACGACGGCATCATCCGAAAATGCCAGCGCTGTCTGCTCTTGTACGCCGTAGGTCAGGCCATGATAAATCTCGTCCGAGATCGTCCAAAGCCCGTTGTCCCGGCAGGCCGCAATCACCTGCTCCAGTCGCTCCGGCGCCAGCATTGTGCCGGTTGGATTGTTTGGACTGGCAACCAGCAGCGCTTTTGCCGCGTGCTCCTTGGCGGCTTTGGCAACCATTGCCGGTTCAACACTCCACCGGTTCTCGGGCGAAGACGCCAGGAACACCGGCGCCAGATTCAACGACAGCGCCACATTGAGATAGCAAGGATATCCCGGCGTCGGCAGCAGAATCCGATCCCCGGCATCGAGCGTCGAAATGAACGACAGTAAAAACGCCGTCGACGACCCGGTGGTGACAACGATACGCTCAATCGGCACCGTTAAACCATAACGTGTTTTGTAAAGGGTCGCGATGCGCGCGCGCAGCTCCGGAAGACCGAGCGCGAGCGAGTACCCGAGCTTGTCGGTCCGCATGGCACGCGCGACGGCATCAAGCGCCAAATTCGGCGCGCCCGTGCCTGGCTGTCCGACCTCCATGTGGATTATCTTGTGCCCAAGCGCTTCTCGCGCAGCGGCTGCCCGCATCACATCCATGACCCTAAACGGCTCAACTGCCGACCGCCGGGATGGTTGCGGGGAAGGGGTTGGGGCGGGCAAGTCCATCAGATCGGCTCGCAGAAGGATAAGGTGGGGTGGTCGGCAGAGCGACCCCGTAGCATAACGGCCATCGGAGCGTGACCCACAGCACGCAAAACCTCATGCTTTTGTCCTAATTAAGCAGGCAACGCATTACCTTATGTCCGAGGCGTGGACCGTCAGGGGAAAAACCCAAACATCGGAGCGACTTGGCATGAGCACGCCGTCAATCACTCTTGTGCCCGCGTTCAGCCATCAGATCGTGGCCCTACGGCGCGGCGCAACCCACATCGGTTCCTGGTCAGTACCGGCTGATGACCTCGATCCGCCAGAGGTCCTCGATATTCTCGCGGCGCTCTATCATGACCTTGCGGTCAACCCGGGGTGGGGCAGCTGGTTCATCATCCGAGCAGGCACGATTGTCGGCAACTGTTCCCTGACCGAGCCGCCTGAGAACGCAAGTTGTTTCATCGGATACAGCATCAACCCGGGCTCCCAGGGGCGTGGCTATGCCACCGCAGCCGTTACATCAATGCTGGTGCTCTTGCGGGCGCACGACATAAGCGTCGTGCGGGCCGAGACATCAGCAACCAACCGTGCATCGCAAGCCGTGCTCGCCAAGTGTGACTTCGTGCGAACAGCGGAGAGGTTTGACCCCGAGGACGGTGACTTGGTCACGTGGCAGCGGGCACTTTAGCCGGCAGTGCACGGCCACTACACCGCCACCTGCCTGTCGCCCCCCCCTGCCAGCTGCGGGTTTTGCACCTCGTCCGAAGTGTCCTGTTGGCGTCCCAATCCGGAACATCTATGAGGGGCTGGCAAAACAACACCACGGGGGTGGGAATGACCGCGTCACGTAGCACCACGATTATCGCCGAAGACATGGTCGTGCGCGGGGATATCAAAAATGGTGGTCTCGTCGAAGTGCGAGGCTACGTCGAAGGCTCTGTCGCAGCCGACCGTCTCCTGGTTCACCAAAGCGGCCGCGTCTACGGCACCGTCCGCGCCGACAATGCCGACGTCAATGGTCGCTTACAAGGCACCGTGTTTATTAAGCACCTGATCAACATCGGTAATTCTGGTGCCGTTGCTGGCGACGTGCGTTACGGGCAGCTGGCACTTGCAGCCGGTGGCGATCTCGATGCCAACGTCCGCAACGTGCCACCTGAAATCTCCGGCGACTTAAACCTCACCGTTCGTCGCGGCCAAACCGTGCGCATCACCACAATCGACCTCAGCGCGGTTGATCCCGACTCATCGGCTGCAAGCCTGACCTTTGCCATTTCTGACGCAAAAGGCGGCCACATCGCCCGCGCCATGGTACCAAAGGTCCCGATCGCGTCCTTCACCCAGGTTGACCTCGAAAGCGGCACTGTCATGTTTGTCCACGATGGGTCAGACGGCGGCTCGGCCTCTTTCGACATCACCGTGTCCGACGGCGCGAGCGCTGGCGTGCCAAAGACAGTGAGCGTGACGGTGTTCGACAAGCTTTGACGGACGACGCAAACCGACGGCATGCACCTGAAATGACAGATCCGCATTTTATCGACGTTAGGGGACGGCGTGTTGCTACTCTGTCCGCGACTGGAAAGCGCGACGCTGCACCAGGCTTTGTCTGGCTGTGCGGCCTGAAATCCGAGATGGTCTCGACCAAGGCCACCGCCCTTGCCACGTGGTGTGCCGAAAACGGTCATGCCTGCACCCGGTTTGATTATTCCGGCCACGGTCGCTCCGGCGGCCGCTTTGAGGACGGCACCATCGGCGCGTGGCTTGAAGAGGCCCATGCCGTAATCGACCAATTGACAACCGGCCCGCAAGTTCTCGTCGGCTCCTCAACCGGCGGCTACATTGCGCTCCTGGTTCTGCGTGATCTGCTCCGAAACAATCCCGCCAAAGCCGCACGCATCAAAGGCCTCGTCCTCATTGCACCCGCTTGGGACCTGACTACCAAACTCATGTGGGACCGCTTTGGCTCAGCCGCCCGCAAAGCCATCGACGAGCAAGGCGTCTACATGCGCCCCTCAAACTATGGCGACGGACCCTACGCCATTACGCGCACGTTCTTAGATGAGGGTCGCAACCACCTGATTGGCCCCGACGGCTTCGATCCCGGCCGTCCCGTCGTCGTTCTGCACGGGCTTCAAGATGAGGACGTGCCGTGGGAGCACACGATGGATCTCGAAGCCATCATGCGCGGCAACCACATCCGCGTTCACGCCGTCCCCGAAGGCGATCACCGGCTCTCAACACCCGACGATCTCGCGCTGTTGTTCCGGGTCTGTGGAGAAATGGTCCAATCTGCGTAGCATAGACGCCCCACCACTCTTTGCAACCCACAGCCCCCGCGGATCAATGACGCCCGCGGGGTGCGCGTTCGGCTCCATCTCCTAGTAAACTTTCACCACTGCCGTGTTGCGCTGTTGGTGCTGTTTTGTGCACAGCATGATACCTACGGCGTCAAGGTCAACGGCTAATCTAGCCGTGTCCATCAGGGGGCTACCCGGGGGGCTGACCGCCATGCTGAGTTCGGCGGGGCCGCATACCATGACCAACGTCAGCTTGCGTACGATCCTGACGCGCGACCGCGCCACGCTCACTGTCGTCGCGGCTCTATTTGTCATGGTGACCATCAACCAGCTCGGCACCGGCATTCTGACGGCCGTCATCCCCGTGCGGCTCGCAGCGGACGGCCATGCCGCCTCAGCCGCTGGGGCCATTTCGACGATGTTTTCAGCCTTCTTCCTGGTCGGTTGCCTCGCCGGACCGCGCATCGTCGGTCGCCTCGGCCCAACGCGCACCCTGTTTGCGGTCGCCGCCCTGCACGCCACACTGGCCATCCTGCATTGGACATTTCCGGGGCCCTTTGCCTGGGCCATCCTGCGCGGTGTTGCGGGGCTCAGCACCGCCACATACTTCGTGCTCGTCGAAAGTTGGGTCGCCTCGCAAACGACGGCTGAAACCCGTGGACTGATCTTCGGCGTCTACATGGTGTTGATCCGTCTGGCCTTCGCGATCGGGCAACTGATCATCGCCTTCGTCGATTCCGCCTCGCTCGGCACGCTATTCCTGGTCGCGGCGGTCATTTATCTGGTCTCGCCGTTATTTCGCCCGCGCATGCTGGCGTCATCGCCACAGCCGACCAAAAGCACATCTCTGTCGAGCTATCTTGATCTGCCACGCCTCGCCCCAGCAGCAGCCGCTGCCGCGTTCGCACACGGACTGTTATTCGCAACTATCCCAGGGCTGTTGCCGAAATGGGGCATCGAAGCAGGCCTTAGCATCGGTGCCATCGCAACCACGCTCGCCGTCATCCAAGTCGGCGGCCTCGTGCTGCAATTGCCGTTGTCGTACATTTCAGATCGCATCGAGCGGCGCACGATCATGGCCGCCTCAGCCCTCGGTGCCGCCGCCGTTTCTCTCGCCATCCTCAACTTGCCGGTCGAAGCAACCTGGCTCTGGTTGCTGCTCATCATGGCCTGGGGCGGCTTTGCCTCATCGCTCTATTCCCTCGGCCTTGCCCATGCGAGCGACATCGCCCCGCCGGACCAACGGATCGCCTGGATCTCAAGCCAGATGCTGATCTGGGGCATCGGCGCCATGATCGGCCCAATGATTGCAGCCGGCTGCATGGATCTGTTCGGCGCCAAGGTGCTATGGATATACGGCCTCGCAGCCAGCCTCAGCATGGCCGCCTTCTTCCTCTGGCGAAAGATCGTTAGGCCGAGATGATCCAAGGCAAGCCTTCGCGTCACCCACCCAAAAACAACCGCCGCACATCCGGATCAGCGGCAAGTGTGCCCGCATCCCCCGTCCGGCTGTTGCGACCATCCACCAGAATATAGGCCCGGTTTGAGATCGCCAGCGCCTCGCTGGCATTTTGCTCCACCATCGCAATCGCCAAACCTTCACGATTGATCTCAACAATCGCATCGAACAGCTTTTCGGCAGCAACCGGTGACAGGCCCGCGGACGGCTCGTCCAGCAGCAACATCCGCGGCTCGACCATCAACGCCATCGCCATGGCCAGGATCTGCCGTTCGCCACCAGACAGCGTGCGCGCAGCCTGCCGCCGCTTCGTGCCAAGCACCGGAAACCGCGCAAAGGCTTTTTCTATCCGCTCGGGCACGGCCTTTGGCTCAACGTAGCCACCCATTTCGAGGTTTTCACGTACCGACAATGTCGGGAAGATATTGTGCTCCTGCGGCACATACGCGAGACCGGCGCGTGCGATGTCCCGCGGCGCACGGCCGGTCAATTCAACGCCATCGAGCACAACGCGGCCGGCCTTCGGTCGCAGGAGTCCCGCAACCACTTTCAGCAACGTCGACTTGCCTGCGCCGTTCGGGCCGATGATGCAAACAATCTCGCCGGCCCTGACCAGCAGATCTATCCCCTTCAGGATTTCGTCCGCCGCGCCGTAACCCGCGACAATACCGTTGACCGCCAACTCAGCCATCAACGTGCACTCCGTTCAGGACGCGACCCGTCCAGGCGAGGCGAGCGACGGCCCATATACGCCTCTTGTACACGTGGATCATGCGCCACCTGCTCGAATGTTCCCTCAGCCAGATGCCGGCCTTCGGCGAGCACGATCACGCGGTTACAGAGTTTTGACACCATATCCATGTGATGCTCAATTAACAGGATCGGCAGCCCGTCCGCGGCGAGCGCAATCAAGTGCTCGCCAATCTCTTTCGACAGCGTCGGGTTCACGCCGGCAACGGGTTCATCAAGCAAGATCATCTTCGGATCAGCCATCAGCGCCCGCCCGATTTCGAGCAGCTTTTTCTGCCCGCCCGATAAGTCCGATGCAGGATTGCCTATAACCCGGCGCAAGTTGAGCCGATCGGCAATCCCCGCCGCTTTGTTGATCAACTCGTCCTCGCGCGCCCGCGCAGCAGCACTTCCAATCAGCGCCGGCCAGATCTTTTCGCCTGGTTGGTTGCCGCCATAGAGCAGGAGATTGTCGAGCACCGACAGACGCGTCAGGCCACGAGCTATTTGAAATGTACGAACGAGCCCGACGGCCGTCACGCGATCCGGCCGCAGCCCGGTGATATCGATGCCGTCAAAGGTAATGCGCCCGCTATCTGGCGGAATAACGCCGGAGATGCAGTTGAAAAGGGTGGTCTTGCCCGCACCGTTCGGACCAATGAGCCCCGTGATCCCGCGCGGCGGAACCGTCAGGTTCACGCCGTTTAGCGCATGCACGCCGTAGAAACTGCGCGCGACGTTTTCAACCTGCAAGCCGCCCATGCCGCTCCCCGTTTCGTCCTTCCCGCGATCATCCTGCATAGCTGAAGGATAGTCCATGCGGGAACGCCCCAGGCAGCACCAGTCCTCCCAATTGCTGTTCAAGATATGCTCCAACATCAGCAACGGCAAACGAAACGCCAACAAGTTACCCACCGGAACCCGTCGCCCGGCTCTTGGAGACAACGTTCCGCTGCGCCTAACTTGACGGGCTGATTCGTGCGCGTCGAGGTACCCGAGGATTTCTGACATGGCCGATGGCAGCCAATCGATCGACATTGCAGCGCGCAGTGCTGCCGCTGACGCCGCACGCGAAGCGCTGGCTGAGGCACCCGTCGTCAAGAACGCCAAGGCCTCGCGCGCCGTTTCAGGCAAGAAAGCTTACCACGAGTTCGAAGTTGACGTTTGGATCACCAATTTCAACGGGGTCGAATTCGGCTTCTATAAGAACAGCCGCAATAAGGCGAAGTCTCGCCAATTCACGTCCGACATGGATATCTTCGCCGAGGTGACTGAGAACGGCGAGCGGACCGGTCTGCTTGGCTATCGCGAGGACCTGTGGAAGAAATCCACTGGCATGGACAAGCGACTCGTGTTCAAATTGTTCAACGAGAGCCTCAACTGGCGCGCGACCATGGACCTGATGATCGGCCGCTCGCTGCAGTTGACCTACGGGGCCAAGGGGTTCCCGGTCATGGCGTTCTCAGCCAACCTGAACAATCATGATTTCATGGTCTACCTGGAGCGCTCGGCAAACAAGTGGCCGTTCATGCCCGAAAACTTCTCGTTCTTCATTCTAGAGGGCGCCACGCCACTGTTCTTCCGTCTGCGCCGCGATTTCATCGACCTCGGCGGCGACTACACGCTCTTCAATGAGCGCAACGAGAAAATTGGCCGCATCGATGGCCGCGTGTTTACGCTCGGCGGCCATTGGCGCGGACGCATCAAAACCGAGCACGCCGATGCGCGTCTCGTCATGGTCATGCAGTTGTTCTGCGGCATGCTTGCCTTCAATCGTTCTGTCCGCCGCCACATGAAACAACTTACCAAAGATATTAAAACCGGGCAGATCAAACCGAAGATCGAGAAGCAGGAAGCCGACCTCTACATGAACCCGCGGCGGGTCCGCTGAGCAGCATCCCGAACTGTTGCGCATGACTGCGCATGCCCTCTGGTCGGCGCGCAGATTAGGTGCAAGACTACCCGCAAGTGGCGACGGCAACAGCCGCGCCTATCCTTGCGGGAGGATCTCAATGCAACGTCGCTATGTCCTTATGACTGCCGCCATGTCTCTGACCATGTCTCTGGCGGCACTGGCCTTGCCGACTTCCGATGCGATTGCCCAGGCCTTTCCCAACAAGCCCATTACCGTCATTGTGCCATGGCCAGCTGGCGGGTCATCGGACATCACCCAGCGCGCCATTGCGGAAGCAGCCTCCAAGATCCTTGGCCAGCCGATCGTGGTCGATAACAAGCCAGGCGCCTCCGGGACGCTCGGTCCGGCCACGATGGCGGCGACCGCAAAACCAGACGGCTACACCTTATCGCAGATGCCGATCTCGACCATCCGCATCCCGCAGATGCAAAAGGCAGCCTTCGATCCGCTCAAGGATTTCAGCTATATCCTTCAGATGACCGGCTACACCTTCGGCATCACGACGAAAGCCGATAGCCCCTTTAAAACCTGGGCCGATGTCGTCACCTTTGCCAAGGCAAACCCCGGCAAAGTCACCTACGCGACACCCGGCACAGGCACGTCGCTGCATCTCGGCGTCGAATCTATCGCTGCCAAGGAAGGCATCAAGCTGACCCAAGTGCCGTTCAAAGGCGGCGCTGAAACCAACGCGGCCGTCTTGGGTGGTCACACCTCGCTCCAAGCCGATTCGACCGGTTGGAAACCCCTCGTGGAAGCGGGACAGTTGCGCCTCCTGAACATCTGGACAGCGGATCGCAGTAAGACCTGGCCCGATGCACCAACCCTCAAAGAGATCGGCTATCCCTTCGTCTTTGACAGTCCATTTGGCCTCGCTGGACCCAAGGGCATGGACCCAGCGGTCGTGAAGGTCATCCACGATGCCTTCAAGAAGGCCCTCGAAGACCCAGGCGTGATCGCGACCATGGCCAAATACGATATGTTCCCGCGCTATCTCGATAGTGCCGCCTACACCAAGAGTGTCGCGGAACTTTACGCTCAGGAAACCAAAACACTGACAGACCTAGGCTTGCTTCGCAAAGAGTGAACGACTGGACCAAGCGCCTCTAAGAGCGTGACTGTCCAAATGGAAACGCCATAAGGGAAACGCCATGAAACGCCGTACGTTCCTGACGTCCGCGGTCGGCGCGTCGGTTGCGCTCGCCCTGCCGCAATCTGCAAGCGCACAAGGCGCGGCCGGATTTCCATCCAAGCCAATCACCTTCATCGTGCCGTGGCCAGCGGGCAGTGGCGTTGACTTGCTCCATCGCGCCCATTGCGAGGCAGCCTCGAAAATCCTGGGCCAGCCGATCATTGTCGACAACAAGGCTGGCGGTTCCGGCACTGTTGGCCCAGCCACCATGGCAGCGTCCGCGAAACCCGACGGATACACGCTCTGCCAAGGTCACACTGGCCTGATGCGCTTGCCCTTTATGCAGAAGATGACCTTTGATCCGCTAAAAGATTTTACCTGGATCATGAATGTCTCGGGCTACACCTTCGGCGTTGTCGTGCGCGCAGATGCACCTTGGAAAACCTTCCAAGACTACATCGCAGACGCCAAGGCCAACCCAGGCAAGATCAACTACACAACGCCAGGCGTTGGCACTTCGTTGCACATCGGCATGGAGCAGATCGCCGTGCAGGCCGGCGTTAAGTTCACACATGTGCCGACCAAAGGCGGGTCAGAAGCCTGGGCTGCAATCGAGGGCGGCCACATCATGGCACAGGCCGACGCCAGTGGTTGGGCACCGTTGGTCGATGCCGGCAAATTCCGCTTATTGGTGCTTTGGACCGGAGCGCGTAATCCACGCTGGCCCGACGTCCCGACGCTGGCTGAGGCGGGCTACAACTTCTCACTCGATAGTCCGTTCGGCATTATTGGTCCGAAGGGTATGGATGCGGAACTCGTCAAGAAACTGCACGATGCCTTCAAGACTGCAATGGCCGATGAACGTGTGAAGGATATCGCCGGAAAATATCACTATGCGCTGCGTCACATGGCGACCGATGAGTACAATACGTTCGTCGTTAAAACCGTTGCAGAGCAAAGGGCGCTAATCGAAAAGCTGGGCCTCGCCAAGAAGGACGGCTGAGCATCGGATCCGACCAAAATCGGATTCCGTGAGACGGCTGCGAAACCTTCCGATTGGCTTCGTCGTGCAGGGTAACTGCTGGGGGAGTACCGCGTGATACGCAGTTCTGAGTTCTGGGGTGGCTTATTCTGGTTGGCGGTCGGCGCCTTTGTGGTTTGGGCGGGTCGCGATCTTGGTCTTGGCAAGATCAACGACCCCGGCTCTGGGTTCGCCCTGTTCTGGATTGGCGTGCTGATGCTGGCACTCGCAGCCAGCGTCCTCGTGGGATCATTACGTGAGCCTGGCGCGTCGCTCGCAAGCCTTTGGAGCGGCACCCGCTGGGGCCGCGTGATGCTCGTCGTCGCCCTCCTCGTGGCCTACGGTTTTGCCTTCGAACCAATCGGCTTCATTCCGTGTACCCTCGTGCTGCTGCTGGTCCTGATGCTGTTCGTCGACCCCGTGCCCTGGTGGCAGGCGCTCCTGATCTCGAGTTGCGGCGTGGTCGGTGTCTGGGCTGCCTTCACCAAAGCCTTGAAAATCCAATTGCCAGCCGGCGTCCTCGCGCCATGGTTAGGTTAGAAGGGGCTCGGGTTAGGAACCATGGATATCTTCTCTAGCCTCAGCCTCGGGTTTTCGGTCGCCCTGCAACCGACGAATTTGCTCGCCTGCTTTACCGGCGTCTTCATCGGCACGCTGGTCGGCGTGCTGCCCGGCATCGGCCCCGTCTCGGCCATGGCCCTGCTATTGCCGGTCACGCTCTCGGGTTCGCCCGAGGCCGGCATCATCATGATGGCGGGCATCTACTACGGCTCCATGTACGGCGGCTCGACCACCTCGATCCTCGTCAACATCCCTGGCGAAGCGGCCAGCGTCGTCACCTGCCTCGATGGACACGAGATGGCCAAACGCGGCCGCGCTGGACCGGCGCTCGGCATGGCAGCGCTTGGCTCATTCATTGCCGGCACTGCCGCCATCGTCATGCTGATGTTGGTCGCCCCAACCTTGTCGCGCTGGGCCGTGGCGTTTGGGCCGGCCGAATATTTCAGCCTGATGGTGCTCGGATTAATGCTGCTCGCCTTTATGACACAAGGCTCAATCGCCAAGGCCTTGTTGATGGCATCCGTCGGCATCGTCCTCGGGCTCGTCGGTATTGATCAGATTACCGCCCAGACGCGCATGACATTCGACCGACTTGAGTTGTTGGATGGGATCGGGTTGGTACCCGTTGTGATGGGGCTGTTCGGTGTCGCCGAAATCCTGTCCAACCTAGAGAAGGCCATTCGCCGCGAAATCGTTTCATCCGATGTCGGCTCGCTTCTGCCGACGCGTGAAGACTGGCGGCGATCGGCGGCACCACTCGCCCGCGGAACCGTGCTTGGCTTTTTCCTCGGCGTGCTTCCCGGCGGCGGCGCGGTCATCGCCTCATTCGCAAGCTATGCCATCGAGAAGCGATTGTCTAAAACGCCTGAGCAGTTCGGCAAGGGTGCCATCGAAGGCGTCGCCGGACCCGAAGCTGCAAACAACGCAGCCGCTGGTGGAGCGTTCATCCCGCTGATGACCCTCGGCATCCCGCCCAACGTGGTGATGGCGCTGCTCCTCGGCGCGTTCGTTGTGCACGGGCTGCAACCCGGTCCGCTGATGATGACCCAGAACCCCCAGGTTTTCTGGGGCATCGTTGCCAGCATGTATATCGGCAACGTCATGTTGCTGGTTTTGAACATGCCGCTCATCGGGCTTTGGATCCGCGTCTTACGAGTGCGTTATGCGATCCTGTTTCCGCTGATCCTGATGTTCTGCGTCATCGGCGTGTTTGCCTCAGGCAACGCCGTCTTCGACGTGCTTATCATGACGCTGTTCGGTGTTTTGGGCTATTTGTTCCGCAAGTTCGGTTACGAGCCCGCGCCGCTGGTGTTGGCCTTTGTGCTCGGACCAATGCTCGAAAACAACCTGCGCAAGGCCCTGATCCTCTCTCAGGGGGATCTCATGACGTTTGTACAGCGGCCGATCTCCGCGACGTGTCTGGCTCTCGCCGCGTTGTGTCTGTTGTTCGCGCTGCTACCGGGCTTTGCCGCCAAGCGCGTGGTCATCGCGCAAGATCAAAGTTGATTTCGCGCTGCATGATCAGCCAAGCCCGCGGTCAGCATTGGACCATTCGGCCTCGTTCCATCCAGTGTGCCGGGCACCGAGGGGTGGGCACTGCCAACGAGGGTCGTTGGTTTGCACAAAGCAAATTAGCCGGTGGCCCATGAGCAGATAATTGCGCGAATGCCACTCGATGATGTCTAAAACGCCAGTCGCCCAACGGGGGTCGTGTCGGAACATTGCGTCGAAGTTCTCAATGCAAATGACAGTATAGTGCCCCGACTCGCAAGGCTCGGCATGCAGCCCGTCGTTGAACGCGTCCAGATTGCCAGTCCAAGGATGGTAACCGAATTGATCTTGCCACTTCAGCGCTATTGATATGTCTGAACAAAATGGTTCGAATGCATCAAACCTGAAGCGCATGACTGTATAGTTTAGTGCCTGCAATTTTCCGATTGCGTCTTCTAACACGTGTGGCTGCCAGAAGAGCGTAACGCTGCCACGTAACAGCAGCTCGAGGTCAAAGCGGCCCTTGTCCGTTTCTGAGAATGCCACGGCTGCTCACTCCCGCAGTCTTGGATTGATCAACACGTAGGCCACGTCGGCGAGCAGGTTGAGCAGAATATACGTCGTCGCCGTGATCAGCGTCACACCTTGAACAACGGCATAGTCGCGGTTGAACACGCTATCCACGATAAGTTTCCCAAAACCTGGGATCGAAAACACCTGTTCGGTCAACACGGCACCGGAAAGCAGCGTGCCAAGCTCCAGCGCGCCGAGCGTAATCACGGGTGTCAGCGCGTTGCGCATGGCATGCTTGATGACCACGACCTTCTCCGCGAGACCCTTGGCACGTGCGGTGCGCACATAGTCTGCACTCATGGCTTGCAGCATGGCGGACCGGGTGTGTCGCATCAAAACAGCGGCAAATGAGTTTCCGAGCACAAAAGCCGGCAAAATCGTTGTCTTCATCGACAGCCAGAAATCTTCGAACGGCGACACGTAGCCAGAGGCTGGCAACCAACCAAGTTGCACCGAGAACAGAAAGATCAACATGATCCCAAGCCAGAAATTCGGCGTCGACAGGCCCCACAAAGCAACGAAGTTCACAACATAATCGGTCGTCGTGTTTTTCTTCACCGCCGATATGACGCCAGCCGTCACGCCGATCAGCAGCGAAATAATCAGTGCCATCAGCGCCAGCTGCAGCGTCACCGGAAACTTCTGCGCGATCAGCGTCGCAACAGGTTCCTTGAGGCGCATGCTTTCGCCAAGATTGCCTGACAGCGCGTTTGTGACCCAGAACAGATATTGGATCGGCAGCGGTTGATCGAGGCGATACTGTTTGCGGATCTCGGCGATAACAGCTGGATCCTTCTCCTCGCCGGCCATAACGAGTGCAGGGTCGCCCGGCAGCAATTGCTGCAACAGAAAAATGATCACCGTGACGAAGAACAACGTCGGGATCAGCTGCAGCAGTCGGCGGGCGAGGAAGGTCAACATCGGTGTCTGGGTCTCGGCGGCAGTCGAGGGACGATGCACGAATGGTCGCGCAAAGTCATGTCGAAGAAAACTTGCCAACCGCTAGCGGACCCGTCACGCATGCGCCATGAGTCAGAACACACTTCCTCTTGCGGGCATCCGCGTCGTCGAATTCAGTCAGATGGTTATGGGGCCGTCTTGCGGTATGATTTTGGCCGATCTGGGCGCCGACGTCATCAAAGTCGAACCGCCCAAGGGCGATCGCACGCGCACTTTCAAGAGTGTCGCGTCCGGCTTTTTCAATACGTACAACCGCAACAAACGCAGCGTCGTCATCGACACAACGATGGCGGACGGACGTGCTACGGCCGTGAAACTGATCCAAACAGCGGACATCCTGATTGAGAATTTCCGGCCTGGGCTGTTGGCGCGATACGGGCTCGATTACGTCAGTTTGAAGGATGCGGCGCCACGCCTGATTTACTGTTCGCTCAAAGGTTATCTGCCGGGTCCATACGAGAACCGGCTGGCGCTCGACGAAGTCGTGCAGATGATGGGCGGGCTTGCATATATGACCGGCCCGGTCGGTCAGCCACTGCGCGCGGGCGCGTCCGTCAATGACATCATGGGCGGCATGTTCGGGGTGATTGCAATCCAGGCGGCATTGCGGACCAGGGAGGCGAGCGGGCGCGGCGCCTACATCCAAAGCGCGCTGTTTGAAAACAACGTCTTTCTCATGGCACAGGCTATGATGTTTGAAGCCGTCACGGGACAGGTTTCGACGCCGTATTCCGTCAAAGCGTCGCCCTGGCCCGTCTACGACTTGTTCGATACCAAGAGCGGCGACAAGCTGTTCGTCTCCATCGTCGGCGAGGATCAGTGGTACGGCTTCTGCAATGCCTTCGGCTTGCAGGCGTGGCTCGTTGATCCGAGGTTGGTCACCAGCCAAGACAGGACGGACAATCGGCATTGGATTATTCCGGCAATCAACGAACTGCTGAAGGTCCGGCCAATGGCTGAGCTGTGCGTCTTGTTTGAACAACTCGGCATGCCATTCGCACCGGTGAACAAACCCGGCGACCTGTTCGACGATCCGCACTTGAACCAATCCGGCGGGCTGATACCGTTGACCACCGCCGAGGGTCTCGAGACCAAAACGCCGGCCTTGCCGTTTACGATTGATGGAGAGCGCTTGCGCAAACACCGCAATCCACCGAAAGTTGGCCAACATACCGCCGAGATCCTCGACGAGATCGGTGTGAAAGCATCCACGGGAGGAACATCATGACCATTTTCACACGCCGTCAGGCGCTTGCCACTGGCTCCGGGCTTATCGGCGCCTCACTGCTGCCGAGCGGCGTCTTTGCGCAATCCACCAAGGAAGCCTCGATGGCCTTCGGCCCGGCAACAGCCGTTTATGCCGCGAGCCAAGTTGCGGACGAGAAGGGCTTTTTCAAATCCGAAGGCCTCACGTATAAGCTGATCGCTGGAAATGCTGGCACGCACGGGCGGCAGACACTGGCCGCCGGTCAGGCCCTTTATGCGCACGGCGATGCAAGCCACTCACTCCAGCTGACCACGCGTGGCAAGCCGTGTAAGATTATCATGGCGACGCAGATGGTGGCATCCACCTCGACGATCGTGGTGCGCAAGGACCTGTTCGACGCTGGCATCACGACGCCCGAGCAGCTCGCAGCCTACAAGCGGCCGGACGGATCGAAGCCTGTAGTGGCTGCAACCGCCATCGGCTCGGGTACATGGATGTACGGCACCTATGTGTTTGAATCGAAGGGCCTCGGCGACAAGATCAACTGGGTGGCCGGTGGCGGCTTGAAGACGATGTTGCCCGGCCTCGAAACCAAACAATTCGATGCTATCATGACCGTGCCAAGTTGGGTCGTGGAAGCCGAAGCCAAGGGCTTCGGCAAGGTACTCTACAGTGCGCGGGACGCGGCGGCGTTCAAGGCCGTATTTGGCGGGAATGTGCCTGTGCTCGTCGTCTACACGTTGGCTGAGACGACCAAGGACGAGAAGGAACGTACGCAGGCGTTCGTCAACGGCATGTATCAAGCTATCAAGTACATGAAGACAGCGCCTGTCGACGAGTTGCAGGCGCTGATCGGCAAGAAGTACTACGACGGAATAGACGAGCCATCACTGCGCGCCGAACTCGTGTTCGACCGCGAGACATGGGACTACACCGGCCGCATCACCAAGGAAGACTTCGAGCGGGGTGGCAAGGTGTGGTATCGTCAAGGCACGGACATCCCACCGGCGAAGTTCGAGGACATCGTCGACATGAGTTTCCTCGACGCTGCACAGAAGAAGTTCGGCTGAACCGACATCCTTGGTGCCAGCCGCCTTGGTGCTTGCTGAGCGTGACGGCTTCCGAGGTCTGACACCGCGCTCGAAACCTGCTAAAGTTGGATATTCCAAGTGTTAGGAATATCCAATGCTTCCCCCTCTCGACGATGTGCGCGTGAAACTGTTGGGCGGAACGGCTCTTTTTGCAGGCCTCGCGCCAGCCGACCACGCGTCGATCGCGCAATATCTGCGCCCGGTCTCGTTCAAGACCAATCAGTTGATTTTCTCTCGTGGCGATGAGGGGCGCGACATTTATTTCGTGACCGACGGACGCGTGCGGCTTTCGATCCTATCGGGCGATGGACGGGAGCTATCGCTGACGCACGCGGCAGCAGGCGACTTCTTCGGTGAAATTGCGGCGCTCGACGCTGGTCCTAGATCAGCCGACGCGACCGCCCTTAGCGCCGTGAAGGGTTACAACCTGCCGCAAAGTGGCATCAAAATCCTGCTGGAGACAAACCCTCGCATTGCCACGGCCGCCATCCATTTTCTCTGTCAACGCATACGCAATACCAACGAGAAGCTCGAGGCTATTGCGCTTCACCCGATAGAAGTTCGAATCGCGCGGTTCTTACTGACAGCCCTCAAACTGCAGAAAATTTCGCCGAAGGATGGCAAGGCAACTCTCGACCTTGCCATGTCCCAGGGGGAGCTGGCGTTGCTTGTCGGTGCCAGTCGACCGAAGGTCAACATTGCACTTACCGTGCTCGAGGATCAGAGCGCGATTGAACGCGACGGAATGCGTATCACCTGCGCTATCGCGGTGCTCGAAGACCTGGCGACGGGTGAAACATGAGGCCCGTATCCGGTTACGGATTTCCCGGTGCTCTCGATGCAAGTTGAAGGCTTTCTTTCATCGTTTCTCAACACAAACCTGAACTTCGCCTTGTCTGCGAAATGATTCAAAGGCAGGCTATCCGCATGGCCTGGGTCCAGCGATGCAGACAATGACCGAATTCTTTGCCCTCCTGTTCGCGCCGATATTCGTGCCCATCTTTGTTGTCGTGCTCGCAGCAATTTTTATTGTCGCGGCGCACACTCAGAAAATGGCTCGCGAAAAGCTTCGACGTGCGAGTGAAATTGAGGGTCGGCTGCAGGATTAAGGCGTGCGGTTAATCCTTCGGCTGCAGCTGGCAAGTGGGCGGCAAGTCGGGGGGTGCAACTGGGCGCGATGAATCGCCTCAGCCTCCGCGAATCTCTGGCCTGGGGCGCACGCAACGAGCGTGCTAGAAATGCACCAGCGAGATGCGGGTGCATTAAGGGCTATGCCAAAACGAAAAGACGAAAAAGCCAGCGGCAAATCGCGCGCTGAAGTCACGGAAGGGCTGGTCAAGCTCGCCGAGGGCGATCCGATCGTACGGGTCAGGCTGGGTGCGCGCTTGCGCAACTACTTTTTGACCGGCCTCGTTGTGGTCGGTCCCATCACGATTACGCTCTACATCGCGCGATATGTCATCCAGTCGGTTGACCAGTGGGTGAAACCCTACATCCCCGCTGTCTACAACCCCGACACCTACCTGCCATTTGCAGTGCCCGGTTTTGGACTGCTTTTCTCCATTATCGCCATTATGCTCATTGGTGCGCTGGCCGCGAACCTAATCGGGCGCACCGTGATTTCCGCTGGCGAAGTCATGCTCAACCGCATGCCAGTCGTGCGCAATGTGTATCGCGGCACCAAGCAGATTTTTGAAAGCGTGGTCACGGCCTCAGCCCCCAACCAACAGGCCTTTCAAAAGGTGGCTGTGATGGAGTTTCCATCCAAAGGCATCTGGGCCATCGTCTTTATAACCGGCGAGGCGGCCGCAGAGCTGCAAGTTGTTGTACCAGAGCAGGACCTTGTCTGCGTTTTCATGCCAACACACTTGCTGCCACCGTCCGGGTTTGTTGTCTTTGTGCCGCGCAACAGCGTCATACCCATCGAGATGTCGGTAGAGGATGCGGCGAAGATTATAATCTCCGCTGGTCTGGTGAACCCAAAAGTCCAAAAAAGACTGAACGATCTTGCAGACGGGGCCACTACCGGCCGACCGACGCCAGTGCCGGCCTCCAATTGATACATGTGGTTCGAGGTTTTGACCGATGCAGTCCCGCCGCAGGTTTAGTGACGGGGCCGAGGTTAGTGACGGGGCCGAGCTATTTTTTTATGACTGAGGTTGTCAGCCTTTGAGCTGCAGCATGAGATGGCGCTTCAAAGATGCCGCCGCATCACGATAAGCCTCCTGCCTTTCGACGCTCCAATACTTGAGCTCAGCAATGGCAATCAGGTCTCCTGAGACTGAACATCGGACGAAATCGCCTGGCGTCAGAACGTCATACTCGTTATCGAGATAACGCAGCCGCGCCTCACCTTTCAGCCCCTGAAATTGGTTGAGTTTGTTCATGGGCCGGTCCTCAACACGGGCACATACTGCACGTGCAAAGCGAGCCATGCCAGCAAACTGGCAACGCCACAAAGCGCAAATTCACGCGGGACCTAGACGTACGGCTTCAAAATCCGCTGTTGCGTATGCTAGGGCGTCCGCCAACAGGCCTCCTGCAAAAGACAAAAGGAACATACGATGATAGGCTTTCGTATCGCAAAACGCACACGCAAAGCTCCGGCTGACATGGTCGCGCGGTTCAGAGCTTTGCCAGTTGCCAATATAAGCGACTGCATGAGCCGAATGATTGCTGGCGGCACGCGGCTTCGGCCGATGCACGCGGCCGGCGTGATGGCGGGGCCGGCAATAACGGTACGGTCACGCCCCGGAGACAACCTGATGCTGCACAAAGCGCTCGATTTGGCAGAACCTGGAGATGTCATCGTGTGTGACGCGGGCGGCGACTTATCGAACGCACTGATCGGCGAACTCATGGTGGCCCACGCGATTAAACGGGGGCTCGGTGGCATGGTTATCAACGGCGCCGTCCGCGACGCATCAGCAATCCGCGCTGGCAGCTTCCCGGTGTTTGCCGCTGGCGTAACGCACCGCGGCCCATACAAAGATGGCCCGGGTGAAATCAACGTCCCGATCGCAATCGACGGGATGGTCATCGAACCCGGCGACGTCATCGTTGGTGACGTTGATGGCGTCGTCGCCGTGCCGTTTGCCGCGATGTTGGAGGTCTTAAAAGCGACAGAGGCGAAAAACGCCGCGGAGGAGAAGTCGATGGCCGAAATCAAGGCTGGCACGAGCGATCGCAGTTGGATCGACGCAACCCTTCGGCGACTTGGCTGCGGGATTGAATAACACCAGCGGTCATATGTCGGCCATTTGCTTGCCTGTTGCGGATCGCTTATTCCGGATTGCCGGGGCGCCACCTCCCGGTTCGATTCGAGGCTCTGATGTCCTCTGACAGTGCTCTGGTCAGTCTCGCTCGCAATCCCGTCCCGGGAGGCGCGATGGAGGGGCTTGTTTCGACGCCGGACGGCATAAAACTTCGCTTTGCCACTTGGCTTGCGACACGAGAGCCGCTGCGCGGCACGTGCTTGATCGTCCAGGGTCGCTCCGAGTACATCGAAAAATACTTCGAAACGGTCGCGGACTTGCGGCGGCGCGGATACGCCGTGGTGGCTTTCGACCTCCGGGGACAAGGTGGATCAGAGCGGCTGCTTCCAGATCCGGCCAAGGGGCATGTGAGGTCATTCGTTGATTACGATATTGACCTCGATACGATTATTCGCGACGTGCTGGCGAGTATGCCGCCTCCTTTCGTTGCGATGGGTCACTCGCTCGGCGGGCATATTCTGTTGCGTCATGCCTTGTCCAACGACAGCCCATTTGAGCGTCTGATTGTGACCGGGCCGATGATCCGGCTGTCAGATGAGGCGCTTGGCATGGCACCGAGCAGCGCGCGCTTGATGGCCGAAATGGGTAGCGCCTGTGGGTTCGTAACTCGTTTCGTGCCGGGTGGTCGGGCGCGCGTGAAAGGCGGAGAGCCGTTCGTCGATAATCCCCTGACCTCAGACCGCGAACGCTACATGCGTGCACAAGCTGTCCTAGATGCAGCGCCGCATCTGGCGATTGGTTCGCCCACATTCGGCTGGATGCGGGCGGCCTTCCGCTCGATGTCCGAGCTGCAGGCGCCGGACACGCCGCGCCTTATCCGCCTGCCCGCCCTGTTCATTGCGGCCGGTGACGATAAAGTTGTCTCCAGCACGGCGATTGAAGAATTTGCACTGAAAACCAAGTTGGGGTCAGCGGTCCTTCTGGCCGCGTCGCGGCACGAAATTTTGCAGGAAACCGACAACACGCGCACACGGTTCTGGTCGGCGTTCGATGCCTATTTGTCGACAGCAGAAGTCGCAGCTTAGCGCGAGGGCGTGCGCCGAAACTCAAACCCACCACGCAGATGGTCGACGATCGAGGCTGCAAACGAGGCATCGAGCGGAAAAGCGCTGTGAATGAGCCGGGCCGAGAAGGCGCCGTAAATAAGGTCACACGCGACGACGAGGTCGAGATCCGCCCTGATCTGTCCCATAGCTTGGCCATGCCGAAGGATCACTGAAATCGCTTCACGACGTTTGGCCAGGAAGGTATCGTAGAACTTCCGGCGAAAATCCTCATCATACTGTGACTCGGCGATGAAGCAGCGGATTGCGCGATTATTCACGGGATGAATCGTGACAGCAAACAACCGCTCAAGCGACGTTTGCAAATCATGAAACACGTCCTCGGACGGAACATACGGCGGGGTCCGGTTGGCGGCCCTGATCGCATAGGCATGCAGAACAACGTCAGCCTTGGTGCGCCAACGCCTGTAAATCGTTGGCTTGCCAACGCCTGCTCGGCTGGCGATTTTTTCAATCGTTATTTCAGAATAACATTGCTCATCGAGTAACCCTAAGGCTGCATCAATGATGGCATCCTCGGTGGCGGCCTCCCTTGGCCGGCCAGGGGCACGGGCCAGTGTTTCCGCTTTCACCAGTGTTTCCGCTTTCAACGGTGCCGTTGGATCTGCGATATCGCCTGGCAGCACGATCCGTCCCTCCACTACACAATGCTACAGCCTGGGCAATCGCCACACAGACAGCCCGCCGAGTGGACATTACTATACGTGACGAAACGTTTCAATATAAATCTGGAAATGTTGCCTTGCAGCGCACCAATAATTGGTAATTTGTGCTGCGCCGCCGCATTTCGAGCCGTCCCGTACCGAATTCAAGAGACCAATCATCTGGCACCTTAGTCCGGCTCTGCGTCACTTCGCGCGCTTTTGCCTCCGGCGTCAACAACGCCGGTTTCTTGACACCCCTCCGACCCGTATCTATCACCCGGCAACAATGGTGGGACGACGTCGTTGCGTAAACGTTCGTACCACCAACTGCATGACTGGAGGGATTCGGTCACTGCAGTCATTGGTGGCCAGGTACGCTCAATATAAATTCGGGGCTGCACATGTCGGCCGATAAACCTCACGAACGTTCTTCGGGCGAGATCAGTCCAGCCGAACGTGAGGCGTTGAAACGTCGTGCCGCGGACCTGGGGGCGAAGCTTGAGACGGCTAAACATCGACATGAGGCACCGCTGGCGCGCAAGGGAAGCGCTGCGGCGGGGCGAGGCATGCGAGCCGCCGCTGAAATGATCGGTGGCGTGGTCGTCGGTGGAGTGTTGGGTTGGTACTTGGACCAGTGGTTGAACACGAAGCCTTGGCTGTTCATCGTGTTCTTCTTGCTCGGATCAGCCGCTGGGATGTTGAACATCATTCGGTCGGCGAGCCAGGAAAAGACTCCTCCAAGTTCGTCTGTGAAGGATGATCCTGAGGACTGAACGAGTAGGGAACTAGACGAGCTGAAGAGTGACTGGCGAATAACCAATTGGCAAGCGCGACAGGTCTCGCGGCCGATTGATTACTCACTATTCACACTGACTATCGACTTGGGGTAGGTAATGATCCTGGCAGCAGGCGGCGGGCACAGCCCGATCGAGCAGTTCGTCTTGAATAAAGTGGTCACGTGGAAGCCGTTTGGCATCGACGCGTCGATTACGAACTCAACACTTTTCATGATCGTCACGGTCCTCCTGATCTGCGGATTTCTCTACTACGCGATGCAGGGCGCCTCCCGGGTTCCGGGCCGGATGCAATCAGCCGCCGAAATGTTGTATGAGTTCGTGGCAACCACTGTTCGCGACAACCTGGACGACGGCAAAGATGGTAAGCGATTCTTCCCGTTCGTTTTTTCTTTGTTCACTTTCGTGCTGACCTGCAACATGCTCGGTATGATTCCGGGCTTCTTCACAGTCACCAGCCACATCATTGTTACGGCGGCACTGGCGTTGCTCGTGATTACCGTCGTGATTGCTTACGGGTTCTTGAAGCATGGAATTGGCTTCTTAAAGCTGTTCGTGCCGTCGGGTGTGCCGGTTGTGTTAATGCCGTTGCTTGTTCCGATCGAAATCATTTCGTTCGTTTCACGACCCGTTTCTCTATCGGTTCGCCTGTTCGCAAATATGTTGGCCGGCCACATCGCTCTCAAGATCTTTGCCGGGTTCGTTGCCACGTTGCTTGCTGCGGCAGGCGCCTGGAAACTGATCGCCATCCTACCGCTTGGTCTGACCGTGGCATTGAGCGCACTGGAATTGCTCGTTGCACTCCTGCAGGCCTACGTTTTTGCCGTTCTCACCTGCGTTTACCTGAGTGACGCTGTCCACGGCGCTCACTAAGGCAGTCTCGACTTAACCATCAACGATCAACCTCCAAGGAGCACACTATGGATCCCGTAGCCGCCAAATACATCGGTGCTGGTCTCGCATGTCTCGGCATGGCAGGCGCTGGCATTGGCCTCGGCAACCTGTTCGGCCAGTTCCTCGCCGGCGCCCTCCGCAACCCTTCGGCTGCTGACAGCCAGCGCGGCACGCTGCTGCTCGGCTTTGCGTTGACAGAAGCTCTCGGCATCTTCTCGCTTCTGATCGCCCTCTTGCTCCTGTTTGCGGTCTGATTTCGCACTGTTCGAACCGACAGAGACGACATTCGCAGGAGCGTGCCCCGGCAAGCTCCTGCGTTCCCTTCTAATGAATGGTCGAGCAGCCCAATGGCAGAGACTCCGAAGAAAACCGCCCAGACTCCAGGCACCACCACCGGCACTCAAAAACCGGCTGCCAACGTGACATTCCCGCCTTTTGATCAATCAACGTTTGTGCCTCAGTTGATCTGGCTCGCGCTCACGTTTGGCGCGCTCTACGTCATGCTGTCGAAGTATTTACTACCTCGCATCTCTGAGGTGATTGAGGAACGTCAAGGTACCGTCGCCCGCGACCTGGCCAAAGCCGAAGCTGTGAAGCTCGATACAGAAAAGGCGCTGGCTGCCTACGAAAAGGCTCTGGCAGAGGCAAAAGGCAAGGCAGGTGACATCGCGAAAACAACGCGTGACAAGCTGACGGCTGAAACGGACGCCGAAAAGGTCAAGGCTGAGGCGGATATTTCCAAAGCAGCAGTCGCAGCTGAGGCCCGCATTGCCGCCAGTAAGTTGCAAGCACTCTCAAGCGTCAACGAAATTGCAGGCGACACTGTTGCTGCCATCGTAGCCAAGCTGACGGGAACCACCGTTGGCAAGGAAGACGCCATCAAAGCAGTCGCAGCCATCCGTCGATGATCTGCCGTGTATTCGGGCGTCTGATTTCGGTCAGACACCAATGAGAGGCCTATATGATCAACCTTGCTGTCGCCGGCGAACCATTTTGGATGAACCCGACCTTCTGGGTCGGTGTGTCCTTCGTGATTTTGATCGGAATGTTCATCCGAGCGAAAGTGCCGTCGATGATCACAAAAGCGCTCGACGACCGCGCTGGTGCGATCAAGTCCGAGCTTGATGAGGCGCGCCGCCTCCGCGAAGAGGCCGAGAAGCTCCTAGCCGACTATCAGAAAAAGTATGCAGATGCGGAAACGGAAGCCCACGCGATTATCGAGAATGCGCGCCGCGAAGCAGAAGCGTTCGCCGCTGAAACGCGCAGGGGCCTGACCGAAGGCCTCGAGCGCCGTTCCAAGTTGGCTGAAGACAAAATCGCCCGCGCCGAGGCTCAGGCGGTTGCTGAAGTGCGCGGCACTGCTGTTGATCTCGCGGTTGCCGCAGCAGAGCGTATGCTGGCTGAGAAGATGTCAGGGGCTGGCGGCTCCAGCATGGTTGAGCAAAGCATTCGCGATTTGAAGGGTCGGCTGAACTGACGGCGCGCGGGGCGTCCACGGAGGGCAAAACGCCGCTCGTCCAGAGGCAATACTGAACGCCCGGCATGATACCCACGCAATGGCAACTTCTGTATCGGCCCTAAGGTCAATATGTTGTTGGCGAATGCCACCGCTCTGACGGGGTTTCATCATGGGCATGCGGTGGTCTCATTGTCTTGGCGCAACTGCGTTGCTGTTCCTCTCCAGCCAGCCAGTTAGAACGCAGACCATACCATTCGGCAAAGCCACAATCAGCGTCCCGGCGGCCGCACCTGATGGGACTGCCATGGCTGTATGGACCTACCGGCCCGCGGCACTGCGACCTGACGATCGCATCGTGTTTGTCATGCACGGCGTGCGGCGCAACGCCGACAGGTATCGTGACGATTGGGTGGCTGAAGCCGAGACCAATCGTTTTATGCTCGTCGTCCCGGAGATGACCCAGGCACAGTTTCCGAAAGACGCCGGCTATAACTTCGGGAACATGATCGATGCCGCTTACGTGGCTAAACCCGCAGACACATGGGCTTGGCGGTCGATTGAAACAGTCTTTGACGCTGTCCGCTCCACAATCGGTTCAACCCGCCCGGCATACACAATCTACGGTCACTCAGCGGGCGCCCAGTTCGTCCATCGCTTGGCACTGTTCGCCAACAACGCACGATTCGAGACCGCAATCGCTGCCAATGCGGGCTGGTACACGCTGCCCGTTGCTAACGAAACTTTCCCCTACGGCCTCGATAAGACGCCGATCGATGACACCCGTTTGAAAACAAACTTTGGCAGGCCGTTGCTGATCCTGCTCGGCGAGAACGACATCGATCAAAACCATCCCCAGCTCCGTCGTGACACCGCCTCAGACCGCCAAGGCACGCACCGTTTTGCGCGCGGGCAGCATTTTATGCAGATCGCAAATGCTGAGGCACGACGCATCGGCGTGCCCTTGGCCTGGACGATCGAGACGGTGCCAGGTGTCGCGCACGACAGCCGGGGCATGACGGCCGCCGCCGTCAAATGGTTGTCGCGCAAGTAGGTGTCCTTTGCAGACCTTTGCTGTGATGTTGGCGAGTTTGCCACGCCAAATGATTTTCGGCGTATTTGATGCATACGACCTTTTGCCTACAGTACCTGTCATGTACGGTGCGGAAGCAATGAACCGGGGAGGTCGTCCGGATGTGGGCTCGTGGTGCACTCGTAGGCTTCGGCATCTTCCTCTGTGCGGGCTCGCCGGCCATCGCACAGGAACTTCGAATAGGCCTTGCTTCTGAGCCCACTTCGATTGATCCTCACTATCACGCGCTGTCACCAAACAACGGTATCGCGCAGCATATTTTTGACCGACTCGTCAGCACGGACGCGACAGAGCGGCTGGTGCCACAACTGGCCGAAAGCTGGAAAGTCTCTGAGGATGGGCTCGTCTGGGAGTTCAAGCTTCGTCCGGGAGTGCAATGGCACGACGGATCGCCGTTCACCGCCGATGACGTGCTCTACTCATTCGAGCGCGTGCCGGCAGTCCCAAACAGCCCTGGACCGTTCACCTATGCGACCAAGGGCAAAACCTTGACCAAGGTCGATGACCTCACCGTGCGCATTTCCAGCGCTGTGCCGTCGCCGTTGACGCCAAACGATATGGCCGCCGTTTACATCGTCTCAAAGAAGAGCGCAGCCAAATCGGCAACGCCGGATTTCAACAGTGGCATAGGCGCGATCGGAACTGGCCCGTTCAAATTTGAAAAGTATACACCAGGCGATCAGATCGTTGTGGTTCGCAACGACGGCTATTGGGGCGAAAAAGCGGCCTGGGCACGGGTTATTTTTAAGCCGATTAAATCTGGCCCCTCTCGGGCGTCAGCCTTGCTGGCAGGCGATGTCGACGTGATCGACGATGTGCCGACGACCGATATCGAAAAGCTGCGCACTGATGCGCGTGTCGACCTTTCTCAAGTGGCCTCAAATCGTTCCATCTTTTTTTCCATGGACCAGTTCCGTGACGAGAGCCCGTTCATTACGGCCAAGGACGGAGCCGCGATCAAGAACCCGCTACGTGACAAACGGGTACGGCTCGCCTTGTCCAAGGCGGTCAATCGTGAGGCGATTATCGGCCGCGTGATGGAACGCGCCGCCTTGCCCGCATCGCAGTATCTGCCAGAGGGATATTTCGGCATCCTACCCGGTGCTAAACCTGTCACCTACGACCCTGAAGGTGCAAAAAAGCTGCTGGCCGACGCCGGCTTCCCAAACGGGTTCAAGTTAAAGCTTCATGGCCCGAGCGGCCGCTACACCAACGACGCGCGCATCATTGAGGTTGTCGCCCAGATGTTCACGCGGGTCGGGATTGAGACTGCTGTCGAGACGTTGCCACCGGGTCCATTTTTCCAACGAGCGTCCCAAGGCGCCGCTGGCGGCGTTCCCGAGTTCTCCATGGCATTGCTTGGCTGGAGCCCATCGACCGGAGAAAACAGTGGCGCTTTGAAGCCGCAATTGATGTCATTCAACCGGGACAAAGGCACCGGCACCGCCAACCGAGGCCGCTACTCAAATACTGAATTCGATGCCTTGGTCGACGAGGCCTTGCGCACCGTGGACGACAAGAAACGCGCTGAATTGCTCGCCAAAGCGACACAGATGGCGATCGACGACACCGCTTGGATCCCGCTACACTACCAGATCAACACCTGGGCCGCAAAGAAGGGCGTCGTCGTCACGCCCCGCTCCGACGAACTGACGCTCGCGATGGGGATCAAACAGAAGTGACGCTGACTTATCGCCACTTGCCAGGCTATCTCGACGCGACGGCTCAAATGGCACTGCGTGACGAAATTCGCGACGTAGTGCGGCAAGCGCCATTGTTCCAGCCAACCATGCCGCGCACCGGCAAACCGTTCTCGGTTCGCATGACCAATTGTGGACCTCTCGGTTGGGTATCCGACAAAGAGCGCGGCTACCGCTATCAGGCAACGCATCCAGACAACGGAACGCCATGGCCTGATATGCCGGAGCGGTTGTTGAAGCTCTGGCACGACCTGTCAGGTTACCGTTGGCCCCCCGAAGCGTGCCTGATTAACTATTACAATGACGGCACTAAAATGGGGTCACACCAGGATCGCGACGAGCAAGACTTTGATGCGCCCGTACTTTCGGTTTCTCTTGGTGATGAGGCCACGTTTCATGTTGGTGGCATCAAAAGAACGGATGCCAAGAGCCGCGTGAAGCTGCGTTCTGGCGACGTGCTTTTGCTCGAGAGCGAAAGCCGCCTTGCGTTTCACGGCATCGACAAGATCTTCGCCGGCACGTCCCTACTGCTCAAAGAAGGGGGGCGCATCAATCTCACGCTCCGCCGCGTGACCCGGCCAACGTGACGGCGAGCAGTTTATTCGCCCGCCCGTTTGGTGCCGTTTTTCTTATCTTCCAGGTCGCGCCAGATCGTCTTGGCATCGAAATTGTCTTGCTTGGTCGTGTCGTTGGCTGTCGTAAAGATATTACCTTGGGCGATTTTCTTGTCTTCTGGGAAGTTCGGCTCGAAATTGCCCGCCAAGTGACGCTGCAAATCAGCCTTGATCAGGGACGATTTCTTCTCGGTGCAGTAGCCCTCTTGGCCAACCAGTGAGCTTTTGATCTTCGCAACCGTCATATCGTAGGATTTGGTGATCGTGCCGATCTTCGCCGCATCGGCGCCCTGGGACTGCTCAAAGGCCATGTAGTTGGCCTTGAGGCGGGCGCCGTCGAAATTGAACCCGCATTTCTCAGCGCGTGCCGCTGTCCATGCGACCTGCACGGGGCGCGCCATGGGGTCGGCCTTGGTGATGCCAGGGCTCTCGCCCGAAGCGGAGGCAGGCGCTTCCCCAAGGATCGATGCAGTAGACAAACCCGACCCCGTGCCACCGCCACTGCTGCAGCCACCGAGCGCGATCGAAACAGCCACTGCGCCAAATAGAATTCGTGCGTCGAGCATGATGATTCCCCGTTGGGTCATGGACCATGTGTCTGCGCTGAACGCCGGTCACTCGTCAACAGGGTTGCGGCCGCAAACTGTTGACTCTGATCACTTTGCTTATTGTCTTTCGTTGCAACCCATGCCGCGTTTCGGAACATTCTTCTTACAGTGTTGCGTCAAACACGGAATCGACAACGGACCTTAGGCCACTAACACTAAGAGATCGCGCGCAATCCGATCCGCCGGCATATCCGGATATTCGTCTGGTGCGGCGACCCGGTTCACCCATACGGTACCAAAGCCGAATACATGTGCACCAGCTACGTCCCAGCGGTTCGAGGACATGAACGTCACATCCACGGGTTTCCCGCCGAGACGATCGTGCACAAGTTGATAGACACGCATCGCCGGTTTGAAGACCCCCGCGTCCTGGATCGAAATGACAGCATCGAAGGCGCTGTTTAGCCCAGCCGCGGAAACAGCGTCATCGAGCATATCCGGGTCACCATTAGATAGAATCGCGAGTTTATGGCCACGTAACTTAAGTGCGGCCAGCACTTCCGGCACCTCCGGAAAGGCCGCCATCTGCCGATAAGCCGCCAGCAGGTTTTCACGCACGCCGAATGGCACACCGCCAATTGAAGCAATGGCAAAGTCGAGGCTGCGCTGTGTAAGCGTCCAGAACGAAATCGGACGACCGGTCTGAGCGTGAATCCAGGTATATTCAAGGTGTTTGGTCCGCCACATCAGCGACAGACGCTCATAAGACGGGCCTATATCATCACGGTACCGCCCAGCCGCGGCATGCACATCGAACAGTGTGCCGTAGGCATCAAAGACGTAGAGGGCCATGGTGCGGGTACCTATGTATGACGAGCATTTGGCTGGTCCTTACGCCCGACATTGCTTGCGTTGTGCCTCGCGACCAAGCTCTTTCGACACCTCATCCGCGAGCATAAGGCTGCGGTTACGGATCTGCGGTTGGATCTCCATGGCCTGCGGGCTACGCAGAACGCCGGGAGCGGCCGCGGCCTCCCGACGACCGATGGCGAGTTCATCACAGGTCATGCGTTGCTTTTCTGTCTTGAACGCGAACATGCGGACGCCCGTCGCATAGCTGTTGATGCTGGCGGGCTGGCGCACCCAAGTTCGCCCCTGGTCCGTCTGCAATTGGCGAAGTGCCGTCTGCCGCTGCGAAATGCAGCCCGCACTGTCATCGACACAGCCGAAATTTTGCTGTGCCAGCGGCTCAGGCTTTGAGATATCGGCAGAACAACCAGCAATGCTCACGACAGAAGCTAGCACCGCGCAGGCACGCAGACGTGCAAAAGACGACAAACAGGCCTGCATGGCTTCCCTCTTGAGACGCATCGCCCAAGGCGCTAGAGGCACCGCGTGGCAACGGTGTGTCCGTCAGCGCCCGATCGAAGGCTAGTCTTTCACAACCTAGTCTTTCACAACGGCGACTGTAACCACACCTAAAACCTCTGCGCTAAGCATTCAGGAGTTACCCCATGGCCTTTGCCATCCGCATTCAGTCCCACGGCGGGCCTGAGGTGATGAAGTACGAAGAAATTCAGGTCGGCGCTCCCGGCCAAGGTCAAGTGAAGCTTAAACAGCATGCAATTGGTGTAAATTTTATTGATACGTATCATCGTTCGGGACTTTATCCCCAACAGATGCCGTTTATTCCTGGCAGTGAAGGCGCTGGCGAAGTCACTGAAATTGGTGCCGGCGTGACAGACCTCAAAATTGGCGATCGCGTTGCCTACGCAGGCGCTGGCGGCGGCTATGCCACCGAGCGGCTTTATATGGCTGACCGGTTGGTCAAGATCCCCGAAGGTATCTCCTACACGACGGCGGCCGCGATGATGCTGCAGGGCATGACCGTCCGCTACTTGATCAAGAAAACCTACAAAGTTGGCCCCGGGTCGACCATTCTTTGGCATGCGGCTGCTGGCGGCGTCGGCCTCATTGCCAGCCAGTGGGTTAAAGCCCTCGGCGGCACCTTGATCGGCACGGCCGGGGGTCCCGAAAAATGCAAGCTGGCACTTGAAAATGGTGCGGCGTATTGCATCGACTATTCGAAGGAAGACTTTGTTGTCCGCGTCGCAGAAATCACCAAGGGCGCCAAGTGCGACGTCGTCTACGATTCGATCGGCAAGGACACATTCCCGAAGTCGCTCGATTGCTTAAAGCCGCACGGACTGTTCGTGACCTTCGGCAACGCCTCAGGCGCCATCGAAGCCATGAATCCCGGCATATTGTCGGCCAAAGGCTCGCTGTATATGACGCGCCCGACGCTCGGCACCTACACCGCCTCGCGCGCTGATCTGGTCGAAACCGCCAACGACTTGTTTGACGTGGTCAAGAACGGTACCGTCAAGATTGCTGTCAACCATACCTACCCGCTCAAGGACGCCGTGCAGTGCCACCGCGACCTTGAAGGTCGCAAAACGACCGGCTCAATCGTGCTGACGGCATAAACAAACACGTGGTGCCGGTCCCGCGGCGGTTGCCTTCGGTATCCGTCGCGGGGCGGGAAACGACGTCGCCAGTTACTCGCAAGCAGATCACGTCGTCGTCGATCACTTCCGCCTGACAGCCGCCAGCATTTCCACGGCCTCGGCAATGTGGTGCGTGCCGCAAAGCCAAAGAGGCCACGGTACAACGACGGTTCGTTGCGACGTCGCGAGGCGGGCCAGAATAGGGTGGCGCAGGTTGTCGGCCACGGCCGTGCGGTAAGTGGTTGGGCCGGACGCGAGGACAAGCACGTCTGGTGGGTCGGACGCCATGGCCTCAAGACTGACTTGGCCGTTGCGGGCGATGCGCAGGCCAGCGGCCCCGTTCCGATAACCCGCCGCATCCAAGGCTTGATCGATCAGGCTGCCAGATCCCGACACGTAGTTGTTGACTTGGTAGACGATGGCTCTTGGACGCTCGTCTGCACTCGTGCCTGAGTCACGCGTCACGGTTTGGACCGTCACGGCTCTCTGTTGCCGCACAACCGTGATCCGTTCCTCCATGCGTTTGATAAGCGCTTCGCCAGCGGTGGCTTCCTCGACCAGGGCCGCCATGGCGCGAATAAGGTCTCGCACACCTGACATCGTCGATGGCTGGGGCACAATTTCGACTCGTTGGCCGAGACGACGCAGGATCGCGACCGTAGCGGGGGTCGAATATTGCCCGACGATGACCAGATCCGGGTTGACGGCCATGACATCTTCTGCCGCGCCACGCGTGCTGCGCAAGCCCAAGGCGCGCTCCGGATGAGCCGAGCTGAGTGGGTCAGTCGCAAGATGCGTCACGGCCGCAATGCGATCGCGTGCCACCAGATCAATCAGAATCTGATCCGTGCAGACATTGAGCGAGACGATGCGTTGTGGCGCCGCCGCCGCGACGGGTGTGAGGCAGGCAAACAGCAGCGTCGCGTGTATTATGATGCGCGCGGGCCCACCACCAAACACGCGCCATAAACGCCAAACGGCGGGCCTTTCGACCCGCCGTTCCGCACCGAACAAGCATTTCAGCTCGATCACTTGTCGTCCTTTTTCTTCATGGCAGCGCCGAGGATATCCCCAAGCGACGCGCCTGAGTCCGATGACCCGTACTGGGCAACGGCTTGCTTCTCTTCGGCCATTTCAAGCGCCTTGATGGAGACGCCGACTTTCTTGGTTGTGCGGTCGAGTGCCGTGATTGCGCCGTCGACCTTG
>JANNXS010000429.1:0-4002 GCA_031409695.1 Hyphomicrobiaceae bacterium | reverse complement strand
CATTGCCATGCCAGTCATGCTGTTTCGGACCATTGGCACATCGCAAGTGCCGGAGGCCCCAGCGTCTGCCATCCTCGCTATGTTTTTCTCAGCTGTCGCCGTGGTTTGGATCGCCATGGCCGTGTTCACCCGCGTGGTTCTCCGCCGCGGGCAAGGCGACGCTGCAGCGCTGTGTATGGGCACAGCCTTCGCCAACAGTGTGATGATGGGTTTGCCGATCGCGCTCTCGCATTACGGACCGAAAGCGGCGCCGATCGTCGCATTGATCATCCTGTGCGATACGGCGGTGATGTGGTTTGCGGCGACCCTGCATCTCGCGGCGGCCGAGGGTGCAGGCGAGAAAGGCTTCGCCGCCATGGCGGGTGCGCTCATCTGGCGTCTGGCGAGCAACCCTATCATTCTCGGGTGCGCCGGCGGCCTGCTGTGGCGCGTCTCCGGTTTTACGATGCCGCCGCTCGCCGATGGCATGGTGACGATGCTCGCCCAGGCGGCTGTGCCCGGCGCGCTTGTGGCGCTTGGTCTGGCGCTGAACAGTTACGGGCTTGCGGGCCAGATGGCGGCCGTTTCAGCGATCACGGTGCTGAAGATGCTGGTCATGCCGCTCGTTGCCTGGGCCGTCGGCACGCATGTGCTCGGTTTGCCAAAACTTGAGGTGGGCGTCGTCACGCTGCTGGCGGCGATGCCGGTTGGCGCAAACGCCTATTTGTTCGCGGCAGCCTACGATCGCCAACCGGCTGCCGTCTCAGGTTCCATTGCAGCCTCGACGCCACTGGCCCTGTTCACGGTCTCAGCTTTGCTGATCGCAATCGGATAGAACGCTGATACGGCGTGCAAGACCAATGCTATCGTCTCCTGAGTGCGTGGTTACCGATGTGGTTCACAGGGTCTATACACCATAATGCAGGATACAGACGATGACCGCCCGCCGCTCCACCGGACGCAATCAGATTTCACGCGCGTTGTGGTACGCCAAGCCCGGCGTGATCGAATTGAAGCCAGAGCCGATCGGGCAGCCGTCGCCGGACGAAGCGCAAGTGCGCGCGCTCTATAGTGGCATCAGCCGAGGCACCGAACGGCTGATTTTTTCGGGGCAAGTCGGCCCAAGCGAGTATGAGCGCATGCGCGCACCGCTGCAGGTCGGCAATTTCCCGTTTCCAGTCAAATATGGCTATTGCGCCGTTGGTCGGGTCGAGATTGGGCCCTCGGAGCTTCTGGGAAAAACGGTGTTCTGCCTGCATCCGCACCAAGACATTTTCAATGCGCCCGTGTCGATGTTGGTGCCGATCCCGGACGCCGTCCCGGCCAAACGGGCGACGCTTGCCGCCAATGCCGAGACGGCGCTCAATGCGCTTTGGGACGCAGGTGCGGGTCCTGGAGACCGCATCGCCATCGTCGGCGCGGGGATTGTAGGTTTGATGGTTGCGGCCATAGCCGCCCGCTTACCCGGAGCCGAGGTCACCGTCGTCGACGTTGACCCCGCGCGCCGTCCGATCGTTGAGGGGTTTGGTGCCACGTTCGCTGCGGCCGGCACAGAACAGCAAGCCGCCATCGGCGCCTGCGATATCGTCGTGCACACGTCTGTCACGCAAGCGGGCCTCAACTCAGCCATCAGTCTTGCCGGCAACGAGGGCACGATTGTCGAATTGTCCTGGTATGGAGACAAGCCCGTGACCATCGATCTGGGCGGTCCCTTTCATTCCAAGCGGCTGAAAATCATCTCATCGCAGGTTGGCCAGGTTTCGCCGAGCCGCCGACCACGTTGGACCTATCGCCGCCGGATGGAGGCAGCTTTGCGACTGCTCGACATGCCCGCGCTCGATCATCTTGTAGCAGATGAAATTGCCTTTGCGGACGCGCCGACCCTTCTGGCAGCCCAGCTCACGCCCGGCGCGAGCGGATTGGCCCCGGTTCTCAAGTATTGAGATGGGCTATGTCCGGCTTAACACCGATCTGTAACACCTGCCGACTGTTTCGGTGGTTGGCGTTGGCGGCTATCGTTGCTTGCGTCGCTTTCGCTTGGGTTTCGCCCTGACCGGCGTCGTCCATTGAGGCAAGCGCCGTCGCGATTTTGCGCAAGCCCGGCGCGATCAACGTTGTCAGTTTTTCGACAAGTCGATGCGCGTCGCGCATGGGGCTGTACGCTCGCGGCTGCCACGACCGTTCGGTGTCGCATCCGGATAGAGTGTCCGAATGCCGGCGGCGCGACGCACAAAAACGACGGTAAAGTTTTGGCCGTCGTCGGTGAGTGGTAACAGGCATGCCTTACTGTCTGCGCTCGGTGTCGCATTTTCGGCAAAGGCACGGGTTCCGACTTTCAAGATGTCCTCGCCGCTCATGGTCAGGCCGTAGCCCTTGCGTGCATCGCGGACCATGCGCCCGTCGGCCGAAAGCATCGTGACGCCCATGGTGTAAATGACCCCGGGTACGACTTCATTTTGCCTGTAGTTGTTGATCCGGCAGGCTTGGCCGCTCTCCTGAAGTTGCAAGTAGCGGCCGTAAAAATGCAACCCACCGATCTTTCCGCCGCCATTGCCGCCTGTGCTTGGTTCACCACAGAAGATGTGATCGAAGGCTTTGACCTTGAACCAGGCGTCCGTGAGGTCGCTGAGATAATCTTCAGCTGACGTCCGGGCCGGTCGATCTGCAAACACGCGGCCGTTGGTGAACGCGCGTACGCGGTCGAGCACAGCCTCATTGGCGCGCATCATGTTTTTAAACTCGTCGGCTGCAACAACCTTGCCCGGCGCCCCGCACGTGGCGTTGAGAGCCCTGTCGAAGGCATTCAGCGTCGGAGGTTTCGGTGTGATGTCGACGAGACCACCTACGTTAACTTCGACTTTATCGTCATTGTCGTCAAAAAACGGCAGGCATGTTTCTGGTGTTGCCCGTTCTGGTGTTACCCGTGTTGAAGCGGCGGGAGGAGGCGGTACAACCGACGCACCGGGCGCACCGCCTGTCGGGCCCGAGAACCGGCCGCAGGTCAGCGCGACCCACTTACTCTCACTTCCAACCCGTATGAAGGCATGTGTCGGGTCGTTTGGCCGGTTGACGCCACGCGCCGAATAGACTGTCCCGAGCGCGAGGGCCGTTGGATCGGTTGCGGCGCGGACGGATTTGGTCGCCTCGCAAGCCCGCTCGACGACGAAGTCGCGCGGCGCATCGAAGAAGGTTTGCGCTGCAGCGCTTCCAGTTGCCCAAACAACGGAGGCGCCGATGAGGAAAGTCAAACGAGCCACGTATGTCTCCATCTGGCAGTTGAGTGTTACGGTCGGCTGTGGCTGACCATATTCTCTATCCGGCGTCCAACCTGCTTGCATGACATAGAGAACCACCTGCGCGCCGTCGCGGAATTCGCCCGTTCTGCCCGCGGATTAAGCTTTTCTTGACCGCTGTCCCATATCGTAACGTCAGGCCAGATCTTTTACCGGCGTCTCTGGCACATGCACGCGTCCTTTAGCACACCCGCGTCTATTGGAGACCCGAATGTCAGCTCGTTCCATGGCCATCGTGGCGTTCCGCCGCCGCGCGCCCGTTCTTGCCGTGATCACGTCGGCGCTCCTGCTGGGTGCTTGCGCCAGCGGTGGCAACGAACTGTTCGGTGGCTCGCTCGCGAGCAACGCCCCAGACGCTGCGGCGACGAATCCGATCAAGACCGCTGGCACCGAGAAAACCGACAAGGACAAAGGTGAGACCCGTACGGAGCTTCAAAAGGCAACGGAATACTGGGGCAAGCAGTCAGCCGATCGTCCGAACGATCCACGTGCCGCCGTCAACTATGCCAAGAACCTGAAGGCACTCGGCGCCAAGAAGGAAGCGCTTGTTGTGCTGCAAGAGGCCAGTCGTGAAAACGCCAATGACCGGGAACTTTTGTCGGAGTACGGCCGTCTTGCCCTGGAATTGGAGCAGATTTCGAACGCACAAGTTCTGCTTGAAAAGGCCGATGATCCCGTCCGTCCAGATTGGAAAGTGGTCTCAGCACGTGGCACCGTGATGGCGAAACTC
>JANNXS010000428.1:0-23445 GCA_031409695.1 Hyphomicrobiaceae bacterium | reverse complement strand
CAACCATCAGCGTCAGCGACGGGTCCTGTCCCGTAATGTGCTCTGCCGCGTAGCTTAACGAGGCCGCTCCCCCAAACTCTTTGAAGCCGACGAGATGGCGATATTTCGCACGCAGCTCAAAGAAGAGATCGGCCTTGGTTTCATAGCCATAGTAGGGGCTGTTGTAGATCACCGAGGGCAGATCAACGGCCGCTTCGAGCACGCCCTCAAAATGAGCGCGCTGGGCGGCAACAGATGCACCCCGAGAGAGCACCCGCGGAATGATCATCAACCCCTTGGCGCCAACCTTTTTGGCATGGGCTGCCAAGGCCGCCGCGCGCTTTGGATTTTGGGCCCCGGTGCCAACGACAACGGGCACGCCAGCCTTGGTGAGCTGCGCCACACCCTCCATGCGTTGCTCGTCTGTGAGCAACGGCCAATCACCCATGGAACCACAGTAGACCACAGCCGACATCCCATGGCCGACCAGTTCACGGGCCTTGGCGACCAAGGCCGCGAAGTCCGGCTCACGTTTTGCTGTGCACGGTGTCATCAATGCGGGGATGACACCGCGAAACACATTGCCGGATTTTGTTGCTTTGGCCATGGCCGATGGTCACTCTCAGTAGCGCTTGAAGACGAAGGAAAACAGCATCTCACCGATGGCAAAGACAAGTCGCGCCGCCAAGGTAAAAAACATCAGCAACAGCGAACTCTCGTGAATGATGATGTCAGCGAACAATTGCGCGTCAGTCGATGGGATCAGATCAACCAGATAGTTCTTGACGGTCTTGGCTTGCTTCACGAGCTGAAACAAAAACGGCCGCTGGTAGATCGCGCAATAGCTTAGCATCGCGACGGCAAGCAGGAACGAGAACGCAACGGTCCATAAAGACCTGAAGTAGAGCAAGAACGACAGCATCGGAGACACCCCTTCCCGTATGAAGCCACACTGTCTTTATCATCTGCGGTGCGTCGATGACCACCCCATGGCAGCGCTGCCAGTTTGTTATCGAACAGCGCCCGAGCTTAACCTGCCCGAGCTTCACCTGCCCGAGCTTCACCCGCCTGGACCTCAGTCGCTGGGCGTGAGACCCTCACAACGAGTTGGGAAGCCCTGGGAACGCCTAAAATGGATTTTGAGACTTTGGTCTACTCGCGCCGCAGTGTGCGTGGCTACAAGCCAGACCTCATTCCGCGCCAGTTGATCGGCGAGATCATCACCCTCGCCAAGGCCGCGCCGTCGTCGATGAACACACAGCCGTGGCACATCCACGTGTTGACCGGCGCGCCTTTGGATGAGGTGCGGCGGCGCAATTCAGAGCTCATGTTGGCCGGCGCCAAGCCGCAGCGCGACATCATCAGCCACGGCGAATACGAGGGCGTGCACCGGCAGCGGCAGGTTGATATCGCCAAACAGCTGTTTGCCGCCATGGGGATCGCTCGCGATGACAAGGCCCGCCGGCAGGATTGGGTGATGCGCGGCTTTCGGCAATTCGATGCGCCCGTCTCACTCGTTTTGACTTACGACAAGGCACTTGATCCCGGAACCATTGCGCACTTCGATCTCGGCGCGCTGTCCTACGGCATCTGTCTTGCCGCGTGGAGCCGGGGTCTCGGCACCGTCGTGAACGGGCAAGGCATCATGCAATCGGATGTCGTGCGCGACGTCGCTCAAATTCCAGCCGATCAGGTGATCATCACCTGCATCGCCATGGGCTACCCTAACGATGATTTCTCGGCCAACGCCGTCAAATCCCACCGCGAGCCGAACGACACGTTTGTGCGCTATGTTGGGTTTGACGGGTGAACTTTGTCCGAGAGGGCCGTCACATCGGATGCCACCACTTGCCGGCGATGACGACGCCTTCGGACACGATGCGTTTGTCGCCGACCAGTTTTTCGCCGACGACGTCCATATAATCGAATTTTCCCTCGCGGATGTCGAGGATGGTGGCGTCACCGACGGCGCCGGTCTTGAAGCTGCCCAGCTCGGGGCGTTTCATGGCCATGGCGGCATTGACCGTTGAAGCGGCGATCACCTCATTCAGCGGCATGCCCATACACTGGAACTTCGACATGGTCGTCACCTGATCGAAAGCCGGGCCGTCGATGCAAAGTGTGTGCACGTCGGATGAAATCACGTCGGGCATGAAACCGTTGGCGAGCATGCCGCGCGCGGTCTTGAAGGCGAACGAGCCCTTACCGTGACCGATATCAAAGATGACGCCGCGTTTGCGTGCGGCGAGCACCTCGGCCTTCACCTTGCCCTGCGCATTGACAGGTGTGTTCGGGAACGGGCGGAAGGCGTGCGTGAGCACATCGCCGGGGCGCAGCAACCCGATGACATCCTCGTAGCTCGGCGGCGGATGATCGATGTGGCACATCAGCGGCATGCCCACGTGGTCGGCGACTTCCAAGGCCATCTTCAGAGCGTTCCAGCCATTGGTACCGGAAGCGTGCAAACCGACGCGAATCTTGATCCCGACCAGAACATCGCGGTTTTTCTCAGCCACTGCCACGCAATCGGCCGGCGCCAGCATCTGCATTTCGCGGCTCTCGCCGACCATAATGGTGGGCGAAAAGGCGTAGATGCCGGCGAATGAGACGTGCAGGTAGGCGAGAATGCGCACCTGGCTTTTCTCGATCACGTGGCGGCGGAAGCCCATGAAGTTGCCCGGGCCAGCGCTCCCGGTATCGACGGCCGTTGTCACACCAGATGTCCGGCAGAAGTCCTCGGCGTCAATACCGAGCGACGTCCCGCCCCAGTAGACGTGCGTGTGGAGATCGATCAGGCCGGGTGAAACGATTTTTCCCGACACATCGCGGGTGACCGTGTTCGGTCCGGCCTTGAGGCCCTTGCCGATCTTGGCAACATTACCGCCTTCAAAGGCGACATCGGCGATGCCGTCGTGCTTCTGCGAGGGGTCGATGACGCGACCGCCCTTGAGTATCAGATCGTAGGCCATGGAAGTCCCTCTTACACGATACCGCAGCCTGCCGCGCCGCGCGCGCGTTGCCAAGATGATAACATGGCCGTGGGCACCAGGGCCGCGTTTCCAGACTTGGCTGAGGCATGCGGCCGGTACTTGGCCCGCGACGACACAAGTCGATATCGGGTACGCCACCAAGATGATCCAGGGCGTGGCGTAGAGACTGATGCCAAGCACCGGCAGTGGACGCAAGAACAGCAAAATACAGATGATCGCCACGACGACGCCTAGGCCGCCTTTCGTCCTTCCTTGTCGCCCACACACCCCTGCGCTATAGCCGCGCCCACTCTCCCTTTCCAAGCCCGCCCAAGGAGTGCGCCCCATGGCGAACCCACAATTCGTGTTTTACATCCACAAGCTGTCCAAGGCCTACCCAGGCGGCAAGCAGGTGTTGAAAGACATCAACCTGTCGTTCTTACCCGGCGCCAAGATCGGCGTCGTCGGCCTGAACGGCGCCGGCAAGTCGACTCTTCTCAAGATCATGGCCGGTACAACCGACGATTTCCTCGGCGAGGCCCGCCCCGCCGATGGCATCAAGGTTGGCTACCTCAGCCAGGAACCGCAGCTGAACGAGACCAAAGACGTGCTCGGCAATGCCATGGAGGGCGTGGCTGAGAAAAAAGCTCTGGTCGATCGCTACAACGAAATCGCCGCCAACTACTCGGACGAGACCGCCGACGAGATGGCCAAGTTGCAAGACGAGATCGACGCACAGGGCCTGTGGGACCTTGAAGCGCAGGTGGAAGTGGCCATGGACGCGCTGCGGTGCCCGCCGGGCGATGCCGACGTGGCCAAGCTCTCAGGCGGCGAAAAGCGACGCGTGGCGTTGACTAAGCTGCTGCTGTCAAAACCCGACGTGCTGTTGCTCGACGAGCCGACCAACCACCTTGACGCCGAAAGCGTCGCCTGGCTGCAGACGTTCCTGAAAGACTATAAGGGCTGCGTCATCCTAGTCACCCACGACCGCTACTTCCTCGACACAATCACCGAATGGACGCTGGAACTCGTGCGCGGCGCAGGCGTGCCCTATAAGGGCAACTACTCGTCCTGGCTCGAACAGAAAGCCAAACGCGAGGAGGTCGAGGCGGGCGCTGAGGAAAGCAAGGCTAAGACCCTCAAGCGCGAGTTGGAGTGGATCCGGTCGTCGCCGAAAGCCCGCCAAGCCAAGAGCAAAGCACGCATCACAGCGTTCGAGAAGCTCAACGAAGAGGCCGGTCGCGAAGAAGCTGGCAAAGCTCAAATCCAGATCTCACGAGGACCCCGCCTCGGCGAAAAGGTGGTCGAGATCGACAACCTTACCAAAGCCTTTGGCGATCGGCTGCTGATCGACAATCTGTCATTCAAGCTGCCACCGGGTGGCATCGTTGGCGTAATTGGCCCGAACGGCGCCGGCAAGACGACACTGTTTAAGATGCTCACGGGCCAGGAAAAGCCCGACAAAGGCACGGTCTCGCTCGGCGATACCGTCAAGATTTCCTACGTCGACCAATCGCGCGACCACCTGAACGACAAGAACACTGTCTGGCAGGAGATTTCCGACGGCCTCGACATCATGCGCCTGTCCGACAAGCGCGAAGTGAACTCGCGCGCCTATTGCGGCTGGTTTAACTTCAAGGGCGCCGATCAGCAGAAGAAGGTCGGCTTGCTTTCGGGCGGTGAACGCAACCGCGTCCACTTGGCCAAGATGCTCAAGGCCGGCGGAAACCTGCTGCTGCTCGATGAGCCGACCAACGATCTCGATACGGAAACGCTTGGCTCGCTTGAAGCTGCACTGGAAGACTTCCCCGGCTGCGCCGTGGTCATCTCGCACGATCGCTTTTTCCTCGATCGCTTGGCGACCCACATCCTGGCCTTTGAGGGCGACAGCCATGTCGAATGGTTCGAAGGCAACTTCGCCGACTACGAAGAAGACAAGAAACGCCGCCTCGGAGAAAGCGCAACCGATCCACACCGCATCAAGTTCAAGAAGTTTGAGCGGTGAGGGGGGGCTTCGTTGGATGCAGGCGACGTTTATGGAGGAGTTTGATCGCGAGCGTTCAGATGGCCGAACATGGCGTGCTCGCGATATGTTGCGTTCACGTATTGGCGAAAGCGCCTACGATGCCGCCGTGTTTCAACTATATGCTGACGTCCTTACAGAAATGCGCGATGACGACGAAGCCGGACGCTACTACTTCCTGAGCGGCGAGCGTGCGGGTCGAGCAGGCGAACTCGCAAAGGCATTCCTCGATCGAAGAACGCGGCGACAACTTCACCTGTTGTGGGGTGAGATGCCGAAGGCCGCCAGTCGGGTCGAATCGGGAAGTATTCCGCGAGTCTGCTACTCGGATCTTGAAGCCGCCGGGAGTACAGCCCTAGCTGTCCGACATTTTATCGACGGCTTGGTCAACGCAGAACGTTCACGCCAAATGAAAAAAAATGCTCTACTCAAGAATAACGTCCGCGCTCCACAATGGAAGCAAGCCTTGGTGATCCCACCGATCGTTGCATTTTTTGGAGCGGCACTTATTGTTGGTACAGCCCAGTTGCTCCTGTGGTCGAAACGGCTTGTCGAGATGGTAGTTGCACACACGATGAAGTAGCTTTCAGCCATGGATGATATCCCCCTCAGCTTTGCCAAAGACCACCTTGAAGACCTGATCGCGCGCGCCCGACGCGGCGAGATCGTGACCATCAACGATGGCCGTGGGCCCGTTCAACTCACATCCCCGCACCACGGTGACGTGAAAGCGGCACGCATCACAGACACGATGCCCAAATTCGTCCACCTGACAGAACCGCGCAAGTTCGGGCTGTTCAAGGGGGAAATACCGCTGCCCCCAGACGACTTCTTCGACGCACTGGACGAGAAAGAGTTGAAGCATTGGTATGGTGAAGAGACGTGAGGTTGCTCCTCGATACTCACGCGTTCGTCTGGTTCATCCTTGGTGACGCGAAACTATCTGCATCTGCGAGATCGGCCATTGAAGATCCCCGTACGCAGATTGACGTCAGCATCGCTTCTATCTGGGAGGTCGCGATCAAGGCGGGCGTCGGCAAATGGCCGGAAGCCGAGCCTCTGTTGGCGACAATTGAGCAACGGCTGACTGCAGCTCGGATCAGTCTCTTGCCTATTTCGGTCGCGCATGTCCGTCACGCCGGGCTGATGCTGTCAGCACACCGAGATCCATTCGATCGGCTGATCGCCGCGCAGGCATTGTTCGAGGAATTGATAGTCGTCACAATAGACCCGAAAATCGGTCTGCTCGGCGTTCCCGTGCTGTGGTGAACCCAAGGCTTCCGGCGAAACGATGAGCCTCATTTCCGATTGCGGCTCCAGAAAGTGTCAAGTTCATTCTCCAACAATCCGCAGCCAGTTTCGATCGAGGCGATCGCCGCGTCGACCACGCGTTCCGCCTCCGCCGACAGGGGAAGTGGCGTCACATTCTCGCGTTTTAAGGCAACAGCCATGTCGAATGGTTCGGCGAAAGCGCAACCGATCCGCACCGCATCAAGTTCAAGACGTTTGAGCGGTGAAGGGGGGGCACCGACAGGGGCTCCTGCTGTTGTGATTTAAGAGCGTTGCTGAACGGATGGTTCGGCTTGTTGAGGATCAAACCTTAACCGCATTTTAGTCCGGCGCGCGTAGTCAAAGATCAGCCCGCACAGCCCTCTTGGTTCCGGTTATGCTCTCTGTTGCCAATGGCCGCTGCCCCTCAGCGCACGCGCCCATACAGCCCCTAGTCTGGTCGATGGCGCTTGCCGGCTTGGCCTGGGTTCTTGCCATGGCGACGCTAGCGGCGATCGCGACATCAATGCTGCTGCAGCCTTTGCCGGCGACGGCGACGCTCGCACCACGGATTGCGACGGGGCTGTTTACCTACCCCGACAGCTTGTTTTCGTTCGTCTCGCTGGGGCTCGCGCTCGCCATGGCGGTCCTCTATCTCGGCACGCGCGGTGGCACCAAATTGCGGCGCGCGCGCTTCTGGCGGGTGTTACGGTTGGTGTTTACGCCGGGGTACGTGCGCCATCGTTCCCACGGCCTCGACATCATTTACTATATCGTCAACACAAAGGTCCTCGGTTTTGTGCTGGGCTGGCTTGTCGTGTCCGGTCTCGCCATCAGCGCCTGGACCTATGCGGCGTTGACCAGCACATTCGGGACGCTTGCGCCGTCCACTCTGTCGCCCATGGCCGTTATGGTCATCGGCTCGCTGGCGCTCTATCTCGCCTATGAATTAGGCTATTACATCGACCATGCCATTGCCCATGCGTTCCCCTTCTTCTGGGAATTCCACCGCGTGCATCACGACGCCGAAGTGCTTTCGCCGCTGACCACGTGGCGTATGCACCCCGTCGACTCACTGAAGTTTGCCAATATCCTCGCCATCACGGTTGGCAGCACAAATGGTGTGCTGCATTTCGCCTTTGGGCTCGAGTACGGCGTCGGCACCTTCAGCTACAGTCTCGTGTTGACCGTGTTCGCCTATTTGCTTCTGCAACTCCACCACACGCAGGTCTGGATTCCCTTTACCGGGCTGCTTGGCCGCCTGCTCATCAGCCCGGCACACCACCAGATCCATCACTCGACGAACCCTCTCCACTTCAATCGCAACCTCGGCAGCTGCCTCGCCATCTTCGATTGGCTGTTTGGCACGCTGCATATTCCCTCGAGGCAGCGCGAGCGGTTGACGTTCGGCGTCACCCCAGTGCCCGGCGAAATCCCCGGCGATCCGCACAGTGTTGCGGCATCGCTGTTCGTACCGATCCGGCGCAGTGTCCGCCGGCTAGCGCGCGCTCAGATCTCGGCGCGCGCGCAAATGCGCCGATCCACCGCCCGATTGTTCATCCCGTGACGGACCAATGACGCGCGCTCGTCGGCTTTGGGCCAGGTACGGACAATACTCACTCACGCTTGACGTGGTTGCAGTTGGTCCGGTCTTTGGTCGGCTAGCTGACAGTAGGGGCAATATGGTACGTCGAGGCCTATTCAAGCAAACCTCGGCTACATCTCGCTGTTTTCGCTTTTGCGCTGTCCATCTTAGTAGCCGTCTGAGGAAGCAAAGTTGCGCGCGATGGCAGGCCTGGACGAATTCGACCTGATAATAATTGGCGGTGGTCCTGGCGGGATCATTAGTTTGCACTACGCTTTGCAAGCGGGTCTTCGTGCCATAGTTATTGAACAGGCGCCTGTTGTCGGCGGACTATGGACGCGCCTGCCAGCATGGCAGGATATACAGAACAGGGCGGAAGATTGGACGCTCGGGGACCTCCCGATCGTCGATGAATATCAGCCTTCAGTGGCTGCCAATATTCAAGCTTGGGTCGACAGGTTTGCTTTGGCTCCTCACATTCGCGTGAATTGTCAGGTTCTTGCCGCAGCTCATACGGACGCGGGATGGTCGGTTCAGACACCCAATGGCACGCTGCGTTCAAGGGCTTTGATTTCAGCCACCGGTGTTCACAATCAGCCTTTGATTCCGACGGTTCGTAGAAATGACTCCAGGGTACTTGAATTTCACTCTTTGACGCTTCGAGACCCGACCATATTGTCTGGAAAGACGGCAGTCGTCGTCGGCGGTGGCGCCTCGGCATTTGATCTTCTCGATCTCTGCATCGAGCATAATGCATCACGTGTCGTGTGGGTTTACCGATCTCTGAAGTGGATGGCACCGACCCGGAAAGCCAAAAGGTTCGCTAGCAACGTGCGGGAGCTGGCAAAAGCATATTTCAATGGAGAATCCGTTCGTAACTTGAGTGCCGCACTGGATATGGACCTGCGAAGTCGCTATCGCAAATTCGGTCTGGAAGAGATCCTACCGCTCGCGCCCTTTGATCTCGACCGCGATCAATTGATCCCTGGTCGTCATCGGATGATTGAACGGTTTCGGCAGATCGAACGGCATAACAGCCAAATCGGTGCAATAGATGAAACGTCGGTGCAGCTCGAAGACGGAGCGACCGTCCACGCCGACATCGTTTTGTGGGGAACAGGTTACACTATGAACCTTTCCCATTTGCCGGGCATCGGGCTCGAACGCGTCAAATCGCCTAGTGATTTGGCGCGGCGGTGTGGAGCGCTTGTTGTTAGCCTGGACGCGCCAAATCTCTATTTCATTTCTGTTGGTCTGGAGTCAACCAGCGCTACGCCATGGCACTACGCGCATCTGGCGAGAACGATCGTATCTCAAATTTGCGGGACGGCGAGCCTCGGATCCGAGCCAGTTGTGAACCATTTGAATTATTTCGGCGTCCCACCCTTCCTCGCTGAATTCGATTCGGTGAATTTTCCTGAACACTCCTGGCAGGGTCAATACAGATCGTATTTCAATGATTACCCAAACGAACTACCATTGCCGATACCTAAGATACTCACGTGAGATTGGTTCCGTTTATGCCGCCAGTCGCTTTCGTTTTGCACTTGCCCAATCGGCTTATTGTTTATCAATCGATGGCGATCGTGCTGGTATGAAATGTCTGCAATCAGCGCGACCGGACATCCGACTGCAGCAATGGTGCGGCGTGGCGTGTGACCGCACCGGGTCAGGTCCGCCCCAACTACAAGGGCCGCGCAACGGTGCACGCGCGCTCGCTCGGGCGGACGGCACGCGGCCGGTGCCACGTCCGGACGATGCGAACGGGTGACGTCATGGCCGCACCGCTGTATGGCGAGCCACCAAGGCTGCCTGGACCCATCACGACGTGACCATCCCCATCGATCATCTGGCGACAATCGATTCAACCAATTCCGAGGCCATGCGGCGGGTTGCTGGCGGCGAGCGTGGGCCGCGGTGGATCATTGCAGCCGAGCAGACGGCGGGTCGTGGTCGCTCGGGCCGGAGCTGGGCGTCAATGCCCGGCAATTTTTACGGCAGTTTGATTGTGCCGGTCGCCGGTCGGCCAGCCGTCGCCCATCACCTCTCGCTGCTGATGAGTGTCGCGGTGCATGACGCCCTGACCGAGGTTGCGGGCGGACCAATACCCGGATTGCGCCTGAAATGGCCAAACGACATTTTGATCGGTCAAGCTAAGCTTTGTGGGCTGCTACCGGAGAGTACCTCCGACCACAGTGCCCTTGACTGTGGTGGCGGTCCCGCTGGTGGCAGAATGACGGTCGTGTTTGGCATCGGCATCAACCTGGTTGCGCCACCAACCGACCTTGGGCGCCCGGTCGCCTCCCTCTCTGGTTGTGGGATCGTTCGCGCACCCGACGAGATGGCCGCACCATTGAGCACTTGGATGTTGCATTGGCTCGGCCTATGGAGGGCTGGAGAGGGTTTTGACGCGGTGCGGTCGGCTTGGTTGGAGCGGGCTGGTGCGCGGGGCGAAGCCTTGAATGTGAACGTGAACACGAATGTGAACGTGAACACGAATGTGAATGCAAACACGACTGTGGCCGCAAACACGCCTGTGAATGCGATCGTGACTGGAGGGGTGGACACACACGCAGGGCCGGTATCGGGCACCTTTGATGGGCTCGACACCGATGGAGCGTTGTTGTTGCGGTTGCCGTCCGGGCAAGTGCAGCGGTTCACCTATGGCGATGTGACTTTGGCCGCCGCGCGTTGAGCCCGGCGTGGAAACCCGTGGTGATCGATGGCTGCTGATAGAGACCGTAACGAGCGCCGTGAACCCCGCGCAAAACCCCGCCAGAAGCGGTCAGCCCCGTCGGGACAGTCTGAGCTTGTCTTCGCGGCCCTCGGTGGCCTCGGCGAGATCGGCATGAACTGCTATCTTTACGGAACAGGCGTCGAGGGAAACCGCACTTGGATCCTGGTTGATTGCGGTATCACATTCCCCGAGGGCGATTTTGAGCCCGGCGTGGACGTTATTTTACCCGATCTGCGCTTCATCGAAGAGCGGCGTGACAGTCTCGCGGCCCTCGTTTTAACGCACGGCCACGAAGATCATATTGGCGCGATTCTGGAACTCTGGCCGCGCCTCAAATGCCCTGTCTATGCGACCCCGTTCGTCGCGGCGCTTTTGCGCGCCAAGCAATCGGAACAGAAAAGTAGGTTCAAAATTCCGTTCCGCGATCTGCCGGAGACGGGTGCCGTTACCATCGGCCCATTCGAGATCGAGCCGATTTCGGTCGCTCACTCAATTCCGGAACCGCAGGCCCTGCTGATCAAAACCGCCGAGGGCAAAGTCTTGCACACCGGCGACTGGAAACTGGACGCGACGCCCTATCTCGGCGTCGATACCGATCACGCGCGCCTCAAATCGTTGGGCGATGCTGGCATTGACGCCATCATCTGCGATTCAACCAACGCACTGCGCCCGGGCCGCTCGCCCTCAGAGACCGACGTTTCAAAGCGTCTGATAGAGGTGATTGGTGAGTGCAAGCGCGCCGTCGCCGTGACCATCTTCGCGTCCAACGTGTCGCGCATCAAAGCCGTCGCGGACGCGGCTGAAGCCACCGGGCGTACGCTCGTTGTGTCCGGCCGTGCCATGCACCGCATGATCGCTGTCGCTCAAGAAACGGGTCATTTGCCAAAGTCTTTGCAGTACAAGGACCACCAGCACTTCTCGTTCATCTCGCCTGAGAAAGTCCTTTTGCTGTGCACCGGGAGCCAGGGCGAACCGCGCGCCGCGGTTGCTCGCATCGCCGACAATCAACACCCAGACATCAAGCTTGGTTCGGGCGACACGATCATTTTCTCGTCGCGGACGATCCCCGGCAATGAAAAGCCCGTCGGCCGCATCCAGAACCGCCTGACGGACCTCGGCGTTACGCTGATCACCGATACGGACACGCTCGTGCACGTCACCGGCCACCCGCGTCAGGACGAACTGCGCGACATGTACGCCTGGGTGCGTCCGCGCATTGCGATTCCGATGCACGGCGAATCCCGTCACATGCATGCCAATGCGAAACTCGCGCGCGAGGCTGGCATTCCAGAAGTGATGGTCGTTCGCAACGGTGATCTCGTCAAGATCGCGCCGGGAGCGGCCCAGATCATCGATGAAATTCACACAGGCCGTCTGTTTCGCGACGGGGACCTCATTGTTGGGGGTGACGATGCCCCCGTGCGTGAACGGCGTAAACTCGCAACGGTTGGCATCGCCTTCATTACGGTTGTGCTCGGGCCGAAAGGGCAACTCGCCTGTGATCCCGACGTCATTCTTGATGGCATCCCGTCAGCGGATGAAAATGGTCGTGATATGATCGATGTTGCACTCGATGCTGTCGAAAACACCTTTAAATCGTTGAGCCCGCCCCGGCGCAAGGATCCGGATCTGGTCGAAGATGCGGTCGCCAAGTCGGTGCGCGGCGCGATCGAGGCGGCCTGGGGCAAGCGCCCAATCGTCAAGTGTGTGGTCTCGAGGGTGGGGTAGAGCATTTTCCGACGAAGTGGCTTCCCGGTTCGTCGTAGAAAATGCGACCAATCAAGGACATAGAGCACGTTCTGATCCTTCGGAATCGGAGCGTGCGCTAGAACAGCCCCGCGTCCCCCATAAAACGCGGCGAAATCGCATGGACGAAGCAGTGTCGCGCAGCCGGGCGACAAAGTCGCGGGGGCGCGCAATTCCGCTCCGGCCTGAAGTGTGAGATTTTGCAACGTGGGTGGTTGGCCTAGGTGAGTTGGACACGGTTGTCTCAAGCTTCATCAGGCCAGGCTGTGTCGCTGAGGGCGCTCTGAATGCTGACCGTCGACGGATTGACCTTGCAGTCGGGCCTCACTCTGTATTTCGTCCGCCACGGCGAAACGGACTGGAATGTCGCACAACGCTATCAGGGCCAGACCGATATCCCGTTGAACGACACAGGACGCGGCCAGGCGGCGCGCAATGGGCGCGCTTTGGCTGAATACCTCGGAGTTCGCGCCAGGACTTTGCACTTCGTCGCAAGTCCGCTTTCACGCACGGTTGAGACCATGCAGATCATGCGCCAAACCCTTGGCTTGCCGGTTGATGATTTTGCGCGCGATGACCGCCTCATGGAGCAACACTTCGGCCACTGGGAGGGTGTCGTGTGGGGCGACCTGCCGCGGGTTGATCCGGAGGGCTTTGAGGCGCGCAAGGCCGACAGTTGGCATTGGCTCCCCCGCGGCGGCGAAAGTTACGTCATGCTGCAAGCGCGGGTGGAAACCTGGTTGTCGAGCCTCGCCCAAGACACGGTGGTGGTTGCCCATGGCAACGTCGGTCGTGTTGTTCGCGGGTTGGTTCTGCGGCTCGAAAAGCAGTCTGTTACCAAGCTTGAAGCGCCACAGGATCGGGTGCTCAAGCTCACCCGTGACGCGGGCGCAGAAACGCTGATGTGGATCTGAACTGGGTCCGTTTCAGCTCAGCTGTGGCCCGATCGATCCGCTGAACACTGGATGACCTGGATGCGGCTCGCCCTTTATCAACCTGATATTCCGCAAAATGCGGGCACGATCCTGCGGCTTGCAGCCTGCCTGGGCGTGCCTGTGGATATCATTTTGCCGGCGGGTTTTGACGTATCGGACCGCAATTTGCGGCGCGCGGGGCTCGATTATCTCGATTCTGTGGACCTCACGCGCCATGTCGATTGGTCGGCGTTCGACGCGGCCCGACGCGCTGGTGGCCAACGCCTCGTGCTGGCAACAACAAAGGGCGCCGTCGCACACGTTGCTTTTGCGTTTCAGCCTCGCGATACGCTGTTGCTCGGACGTGAAACATCTGGCGTGCCAGACGTCGTGCATCAGGCAGCAGATGGTCGCGTGCGCATCCCCATGCGTGATGGCATGCGGTCATTGAATATCGCCGTGTCAGCGGCCATCGTGCTAAGCGAGGCGTTGCGGCAAACCGGCGCCTTTGCTGGCATGTCATGAACACGTTCGGACAGCAGATGGACATCCACCATGAGCGCAGTTGACTATAGTGTTGGCGGACGGACCTACGAGGGTTGGTTCCTCCCGGCCAAACCGGCGTCACCGGTGGTCGTCATCGTACACGCCTGGGGTGGGCTCGCGGAGCCAGAGAAACGTACCGCAGTTCGGATCGTCGATGCCTTCGGCTATGCCGTCTTTGCCATCGACGCCTACGGAAAAGGTCAACGCGGCGGTACGCCTGAAAAAAACCGGGCGCTCATGGACCCGTTGATCGCCGACCGCGCCGAACTGCAAAGGCGGCTTGCGGGTGGGGTTGAAGCTGCAAAAGCAACCGCCGGCGCGACCAAGGCCGCGGCCATTGGGTACTGCTTCGGCGGCCTGTGCGTGCTCGACATGGCGCGTGCGGGGCATGATGTCCTCGGTGTTGCGTCGTTCCACGGTCTGTTTGGTCCAGCGCCCAACATCCCGAATCCGAAAATCACAGCAAAGGTGTTGGTCGAACACGGCTGGCAGGACCCCATGGCGACGCCTGAACACGTGCTGGCGCTGGCCCGTGAAATGATTGGCGCGGGCGCCGATTGGCGGCTCAATGCCCACGGGCGTGCCGTGCACGGGTTCACGTCCCAAGGGGCCGCAAACCGGGCCGGTGGCGTCGAGTATGACGCTGCCGCTGACCGCCGCAGTTTTGCATCTCTGGGAGATTTCCTCAGCGAGTGCTTTTGAGGCTCTAAGTCTGCCACCGCGGCGCGCCATGAGGCCAGGCTCTAGGAGGTCAGCATGATCGACACTTGGACCAGAACGTCTACAACTGCCTCGCGCTACGACGCATGGCTGTGTGACATCTGGGGCGTTTTGCACAACGGCGCCGCTGCCTATCGCGCAGCCGTGGACGCGTGCACGGCGTTTCGGCGGCAAGGCGGGTATGTGCTTTTGCTCTCCAACTCGCCACGGCCAGCAGATGCCGTCGCAGCTCAACTCGCGGAAATGGGCATCACGGATGCGAGCTACTCGTCGATCCTGACATCGGGCGACGTGACGCGCACGCTCCTATCGCGCATGGACCCGGTGCCGCTTTTCCTGCTTGGGCCTGAACGCCATCGTGTGTTGACGGAGGGCCTTGCCAATCCCTTCGTTTCGGAGGCGGACGCGGCGATGGTACTCTGCAGCGGTCTTCTTGAACTTGCGGATGATGATCACCCGGAACTCTACCGTCCCCTGCTGCAGCGGCTCGTCAAGCGGAACCTGCGTATGATCTGCGCCAACCCCGATTTGGCTGCGCAATCGGGTGACACAATTATTCCCTGCGCCGGTGCGCTGGCCGCCATCTACGAAGCGTGCGGTGGCGACGTGTTGTATGCTGGCAAACCCCATGCGGCCGCCTATGTCGAAGCGCGCGCGCGCCTCGCTGCACTGACGGGGCGGGAGATCGCACCGGCGCGCATTCTTGCCATCGGCGATGGCGTCAACACCGACATCCGCGGCGGCACAGCGGCGGGCCTTGATGCGCTCTACATCGCAAGTCCCATTCACCTTGCAGAGCCTTTCTCGGCGGCGGCTGTCACGCGCTTGTTCTCAGCCCATGCTTTCAAGCCCATTGCGGCAATGCCGGCTCTGGTGTGGTGAGATCGGCGTTGCACGACGCACGCCCCAACGTGGACCCTCTCGATGCTTGTCGATCACCACTGCCATCTGGATTTCAAGGACTTCGCGCCCGAGCGAGATGCCGTCGTTGCGCGTGCGATCGCGGCCGGCGTCGGTGTCATGGTGACGATCTCGACGCGCGTCAAGAAATACGATGTCTATCGCGAGATTGCCGAGGTCTATCCGACCGTGTTTTTTTCGGTTGGGACGCACCCGCATTATGCCCATGAAGAGCTTGATGTCTCGGTCGAGGATATTGTCCAGTTGTCCACGCACCCCAAGTGCGTGGCGATTGGCGAAGCGGGTCTCGATTATCACTATAACGATAAGGCCCCGCGCGACGCCCAACGCCAAGGGCTCCTCTCCCATATCGCGGCCGCGCGGCAATCTGGCTTGCCACTGGTGATCCATTCGCGCGATGCCGACGATGACATGGGTGACATTCTTGAGGCTGAAATGAAGCACGGCATGTTCAAGGCAGTGCTGCATTGCTTCACCGGCGGCGAGCGGCTGGCACGGCGCGCCATAGACCTCGGGCTCTACATTTCGTTCTCCGGCGTGATCACGTTTAAGACTTCAGACCCTATACGGGCCATCGCGAAATGGGCGCCGGCAGACCGCATTCTGGTTGAAACAGATTGCCCCTATCTCGCGCCGATTCCCTACCGTGGTAAGCGCAACGAACCGGCGTTCGTTGAGCATACGGCAACCGTTCTTGCGTCAACGCGCGGTGTGCCGACAGACGAGATTGCCAGGGTGACGACGGACAACTTTTACAGGCTCTACGCCAAGACGCCGCGGGTGGTCGGTAGCTGATCGCTGACAGCCCTTGGACACGCATCAGACACGCACGTTGATCGGCGCGCGCGTCTGCGGCAGAAAGCGATTATGAGCACCAAGCCACTCAACCTGAACGACCTCACTGACGCCGAAGCGCAAGCGGAACTCGCGCGCCTCGCAATCGAGATCGCGCGACACGACGCCCTCTATCACGCCAAGGACGCGCCGGAAATTTCCGACGCTGAATACGACGCGTTGCGGCAACGTAATGATGCACTTGAGTCGCGCTTTCCGACACTCGTGCGGGACGACAGTCCGTCAAGGCGCGTTGGCTCAGCGCCAGCTGAAGCGTTCGGTAAGATCCGCCACGATGTGCCGATGCTGTCGCTCGGCAATGCCTTTGAAGACACGGACGTGCCTGAATTCGTCGGGCGGGTGCGTCGTTTCCTCAATCTTGACGACGCCGAAACCATTGCCATTACGGCCGAACCGAAAATTGACGGCCTCTCCATTTCCATACGTTACGAGGGCGGACGGTTTGTGCGTGCCGCCACCCGGGGCGACGGCAGCGAGGGCGAAGACGTCTCGGCCAACATTCGCACCATCCGCGATGTGCCGCAAACGCTTAAGGGTCGCGACGTTCCCGATACCATAGACATTCGTGGCGAAATTTTTCTCGGGCACGAAGACTTTCGCGCCCTCAACGCCGCCCAGGATAAAGCTGGCGAACGGCCGTTTGCCAATCCGCGCAATGCGGCGGCTGGCTCACTTCGGCAACTCGACAGCCGTATTACAGCGAGCCGTCCATTGCGGTTCTTCGCCTACGCATGGGGCCATGCGTCGAGCTTGCCTGCTGCGACCCAGGACGGCGTTGTGGCGGCGTTCAAAACCTGGGGATTACCGACCAACCCGCTGATGCGCGTCTGTGCGTCGGCTGATGATTTGCTCGCGTTTTATCGAGACGTTGGCGAAAGGCGCGCGGGCCTTGGCTACGATATCGACGGCGTCGTCTACAAGGTGGACAGGCTCGATTGGCAGCAGCGGCTTGGTTTCGTATCGCGCTCGCCCCGCTGGGCCATCGCACACAAGTTCCCGGCTGAGCAGGCAACGACAACGCTGCAGGCGATTGAGATCCAGGTTGGCCGCACGGGTGCGCTGACACCGGTTGCAAAACTAAAGCCGGTCACCGTCGGCGGTGTCGTCGTGTCAAACGCAACGCTGCACAATGAGGATGAGATCGCGCGCAAAGACATCCGCGTGGGGGATACGGTGGTCGTGCAACGGGCAGGCGACGTTATCCCGCAGGTGGTCGAGGTCATCTTGGCCAAGCGGCCGAGGGATGCTGCTGCCTTCGCGTTCCCCCAGATGTGTCCGGCGTGCGGCTCGGTCGCGGTTCGGGGGGATGATGACGCCGAGGATGCCGATGCGGTGCGTCGTTGCACGGGCGGTCTTGTGTGTCCGGCGCAGGCGAAGGAACGCTTGCGCCATTTCGTGTCGCGCAATGCCTTTGATATCGAAGGCCTCGGCGAGGAACGCATTTTCGAACTCTACGACGACGCGCGAATCATGCGCCCGGCCGACATTTTTACGCTCGCCGAACGCGACAAGAGGAGCCTCAAACGGCTGAAGGACAAAGACGGTTTTGGCGAGCGGTCGGTCGAGAAGTTGTTTGCGGCCATCGATGCACGACGACCAATTGCCCTTGAGCGCTTTTTGTTTGCACTCGGGATCCGTCACGTTGGCGAAACCACATCACGCGATTTGGCCAAGCTGTTTGGGACCTTCGAGGATGTACGCCGAGCGATTGCATCGGCGGCCGCAGCTCGTCCCGGCCCGAGTTATCGACGCCTCGTGAACCTGAAAGGGCTCGGACCGAAGACCGCAGAGACGCTGATGCAACATACCTTGAAGCAGGGCGCGGATTTGTTCGGTCCGGCCTCGTTCGGGGCAATGGTTGCGGGGCTGAAGGGCGTGCGGTCGAATGCAGCGGAGGCTCTGTCGCAGGCGTTTGGGACGGTCGACGACTTTCTAGCGGTCGCGAAAAAGGCCGCGGGCGAAATGCCGGGTGAGGCTTACCGGGAGTTCGCCGCCTTGAGCGGCATCGGGGAAGTCGCCGCGGATGCGTTGATCGATTTCTTCTCCGAGCCGCACAACATCGCAGCGGTCGACGACCTGCTGCCGCAGATCGCCATCCAACCCTACGTGCGCCAAGCCGTGACAACCTCCCCCGTGACCGGCAAAACGGTCGTGTTTACGGGCACGCTTACAAAACTTTCGCGCAACGAAGCCAAAGCGCAAGCCGAGCGTCTCGGCGCGAAAGTGTCGGGCTCCGTGTCGAAGAAAACCGACTACGTCATCGCGGGTGAGGAGGCTGGATCGAAGCTCGATAAGGCGCGCGAGTTGGGCGTCACTGTACTGACCGAGGATGAGTGGATCGCGCTGATTGGCGTGTGAGCGAAAGATCTCATTCTTGCCAAGTTCAAACCACCGAAGCACCGCCGAGGTCTACAAGCACGATCTCCGGCGGTGAGCCGAAGCGGACCGGCAGGCCGCTGACGCCGAGGCCGGCTGAGACGATCATGTGCCGCCCGTCCTCAATGATATGGCCGTAAACGTAGCGATTGCGAAAGCGCGAGGGCACGACGGGCGCATAACCGAGCACGCGCACCTGGCCGCCGTGCGTGTGACCGGCGAGGGTGAGTGAGACGCGCGTAGGGATCCGCGGGAAAATGTCGGGTTCGTGGACCATCAACAAGACCGGCGCGTCATCGCGGACTTGGGTCAGCGTGCCGTCGAGGTCGTCCATGCCGCGATAGCGCCGGTAGCTGCGGCCATTCTCGGCCACATGGCGGCTGCGCATGGCGAACGCCCACTGGTCGCCGATGCCGCACAGCCAAAACGGCAGGATCTTGCCGCCCACGCGTTTTTCAAGCCGCACGGCCGTGTTCTCGTGGACGCGGATACCCGCGTCGCCGAGCGCTTTGTGCGAACGCGTTGGCCCTTTTCCCGCGCGCTGGGCCGCTGAGTCTTCCCACCAATCGTGGTTTCCGAGAATCGCGTGCACACCGAGTGGGGCCTGCAGACGGGACAATCCCTCGGCCCAGACCTTGTGCGGCATCGGCTTGCTGACGCGTTGAATGCCGGTGCCCGCCTCGTAGTCCCCGAGCAGCAGGATCACATCGGGCTTCAGCGCATTGGTGTTGTCGACGATTTCGCTGAGGCGGGCGACACCGAGCCATGGTTCGCAGAAGTGGGGATCAGCAATGATGGCGAGGCGCACGTTTAAGCCCGGCGTCCAGCCCGGGGGCGTCAGCGCGTAGGACGTGATGCGGTGGTGCAACGGCGCGTAGCCAAAGGCGTAACCGCTGGTGCCAACGGCGACAGCACCCGTCACGGCGAGACCCTGCAGCAAGCGGCGGCGGGTGATGAGGGTCATAAAATTGTGGAGATCCGGGGCAGGAGCAGGGCAGCCGCGATGCCGATCAGCAGCAACACGATGCCGAGGACCAGAGCAGGTCTTTCGGGCAACAGTGCGTCAGCGGGGGACTTGTGGGCAGCCATTGCAACAGACACGGCGACGGTGCCGCCGGCCGGCGGCCAGTTGACAACGGCCAGCGCCGAGCCCGCAATCCTGGATTGATTGTCCCGATCTTTAGACATCGCCCGTGCCTCCACTGTCGGCGGGCACGTCGGTCTCAAACAGGTCACTTTGGGGCACGCTCTGCTTTGGCGGCGACTTCATGCCGAGATGCTTATAGGCCCGCGCTGTGACAACCCGACCACGGGGCGTGCGGCCGATGAAGCCTTGCTGCAGCAAATAGGGTTCCACGATCTCCTCCAACGCATCCCGCGGCTCCGACAAGGCGGCCGAGATGGTCTCGATGCCGACCGGCCCGCCGTCATAGTTCTTGATGATGCAATTCAGATACCGGTGGTCGAGTTGATCAAGCCCCTCGCTGTCGACTTCGAGCATCAGCAGAGCCGCATCGGCAACTTTGGCGTCGATCATCTTCGCGCCCTGGACGCTGGCAAAATCGCGCACGCGGCGCAGCAGGCGTCCTGCGATGCGCGGCGTGCCGCGTGAGCGCCGGGCGATCTCCATTGCGCCCTCTTTGTTCATGGGCGCGCCGAGAATGCGGGCGCCGCGCATCACGATGAACTCCAGTTCATCGTGTGAATAAAAATTCAGCCGTATCGGAATGCCGAAACGGTCACGCAAGGGGTTGGTCAGCAGGCCCGCGCGTGTGGTCGCGCCGACCAACGTGAACTTGGCCAGATCGATCTTAACCGAGCGGGCCGCTGGACCTTCGCCGATGATCAGATCGAGCTGAAAGTCCTCCATGGCCGGGTACAGGATTTCCTCGACATTCGGGCTCAGACGATGAATCTCGTCGATGAACAGCACGTCCCGCTCTTCGAGGTTGGTGAGCAGCGCTGCCAGATCCCCGGCCTTGGCGATCACCGGCCCCGAGGTTGAGCGGAAGCCCACCCCCATCTCCTTGGCCATGATCTGCGCCAGCGTCGTTTTGCCAAGGCCCGGCGGTCCGGCGAACAGGACGTGATCAAGTGCATCCCCGCGGGACTTGGCCGCTTGGATAAAGATCTTAAGGTTCGCACGCGCTTGAGCTTGGCCGGTAAAATCATCCAGTGTTTGCGGGCGGATGGTCTGATCGAGGGTGTCTTGCTCTTTCTTCTCGCCCGTGACGATCCGGGTTTCGTCGGGGCGGGTGTCATCGGTCATGGTCGCATCCCCGGTTTGACCCCTTGTTTGGTTACGTCTTCAGTCCGGTGTTCGACGTAACAAATGACCGACTATTTTAACTCGGTTTCGGTGTGCCAAGGCTATTGCCAAGCGCTGCTCGGGTTCGGGACTGGGGACACGACCGCCTTTGCGAATCCTAATAGACTCAGTGCCCTACAGGGGTTGATTTGGCAACGATTGCATCAGTCTTATCAGTCGGCCCGGGACTGATGGCCGTGCAGACATCGCCAGACTTGCGCCAATCCGGTGCCAATAAAGCGGTGCTTGACGAAGGCCCCCGATTTCGCCCAATCGAAGCTTCGCCAGAAAACGAGATGCCGATGTCCTCGAATACTGCCCCGCGCCGTGCTGGTCGCCACTTCCTCATGATCCCGGGGCCAAGCCCCGTGCCGGATCGCGTACTCCATGCCATGGCCATGCCAGTGCTCGACCATCGCGGCCCGGCCTTTCAGAAACTTGGCCATCGCGTGCTTGATGGCATCAAGACCATCTTCAAAACCAAGGGCCACGTGTTCATCTACGCGACTTCTGGCACGGGCGCCTGGGAAGCGGCGTTAGCGAACACGCTATCGCCGGGCGATCACGTGCTGATGTATGAGACCGGATATTTCGCAACGTTGTGGAAGAATATGGCCGTAAATCTCGGCATCGTGCCCGAGTTCATCGCCTCTGACTGGCGCGGCGGGATTGACGCAGCCAAGATTGAAGCGCGCCTCAAGGCCGACACCGGCCACGCGCTGAAGGCCGTGTGCGTCGTGCACAACGAGACGTCCACCGGCGCAACCTCGCATATCGGCGAGATCCGCCGTGCGATTGATGCGGCCAAGCATCCGGCTTTGCTGATGGTCGATAGCATCTCGGGTCTTGGCTCGGCGGACTACAAGCATGACGAGTGGGGCGTCGACGTCACGGTTTCCGGCTCCCAGAAGGGCCTTATGTTGCCGCCCGGTATCGCCTTTAACGCTGTCTCCGACAAGGCGCTCGCCGTTTCCCAGGCAGTCAAGCGGGCTAAGGCATTCTGGGCCTGGGAGGAGATGATCGGGCCGAACAAGAATGGCTTCTTCCCGACCACGCCAGCAACCAACATGCTCTACGCCCTAGCCGAAGCCATCGACATGATGCACGAGGAGGGCCTTGATCGCGTGTTTGCCCGCCACATCCGCCATGGCGAAGCCGTCCGCCGCGCCGTCGCGGCCTGGGGCCTTGAGACGCAGTGCCTCGACCCGCGCTATTACTCGCCCGCACTGACCGGCGTTGTCCTGCCCGAAGGACACAATGCTGATGCCTATCGTAAGACGGTGCTTGAGGCCTTCGATATGTCGCTCGGTTCTGGCCTTGGCAAACTTGCAGGCCGTGTGTTTCGCATCGGACACCTGGGCGATACCAACGATCTGACGGTGCTCGGCACGCTGGCCGGGTGTGAAATGGGCCTGAAACTTGCGGGTGTGCCGCACAAAGGTGGTGGGGTGGCCGCTGCAATGGCCTATCTGGCGGATACGGCTGCCGGCAAAGTTTGACCCGCCGACGCGTCGGCTGCCTTTGTAATTTGCATCTTTCCCAGACAGGCGGCGTGGCCTATGCCGGGGCAAGACAGTTACGCTGGGGGCCGCCGTGATCGGACTTGGACACTATTTGACCGTTGCCGCGATCCTTTTCACGCTTGGGATCTTCGGCATCTTTCTCAACCGGAAGAACGTCATCGTCATCCTGATGTCGATCGAGCTCATGCTGCTTGCGGTCAACATCAACCTCGTCGCCTTCTCAAGTTTCCTCGGCGATCTCGTCGGCCAAGTGTTTGCGCTGTTCGTGCTGACAGTCGCCGCCGGCGAGGCGGCCATCGGCTTGGCGATCGTGGTCGTCTATTTCCGCAATCGCGGCTCCATCGCGGTTGAGGATATCAATATGATGAAGGGCTGAGGGTGTTCCGGGGGCTGAGATGGGTTTAGTGGTATTTTTCGCCATTTTGGTTGCGATCGCAGGTGCGATTTGGGGTTGGGTCGCGGCAAAGATCGACAATTTGGTTGCGATGCCGATCCTGGCGCTGATTACGATCCTAGACGCAGCATATAGACTGTATGTCGTCGCACGAGGCCCACTGAACGATCTGCCGTTTTATTCGATGAACTCCCTTAACGTAGAGGTTCTTATCGCCTTTGCATGTGCCGCGCTTGTCCCCATGGGCATCATCTACTTTAAGGTATCTAAGCTTCGGCTGTGGCGTGCACGCACGGGAACGTGACGGCTCGGGTGTCAGTGCCGAAATGGCTAACTTCATAAGCGACCGTGCCCGTGCAATGCGCCATGGGCCGATACCGGCGAAGCGGCTATCGGCGTGATGCACCCTGGTCTTGTCCCATTGCGCGGCGGTACCTGTTCGGTCACTCTGGCGAAGCCTTGTCGCGCAGGAGCAACCCATGACACTCATTACGGACACGATGATCGGGGATTTCCAGCGCGATGGAGTCATCCTGATACCTGGGCTGCTCGCCAGTCGCGTTGCGGGCCTCGCTGTGGC
>JANNXS010000427.1:0-3910 GCA_031409695.1 Hyphomicrobiaceae bacterium | reverse complement strand
ACACGCTCGAGTTTTGCGGCCCTCAGTGCGTCCGGCATACGGATCATGGCGCGGCGGATAATGTCGGCGGCGGAGCCCTGGATCGGCGCGTTGATGGCCGCGCGCTCGATAAAAGCGCGCATGGAGGGGTTCTTAGTGTCGGCCTCGGGATAGTGAATGCGGCGGCCAAAGATCGTCTCGACGTAACCCTTATCCTTCACGAACCCGCGCATGGCGTCCATGTAGCCGCGAATGCCGGGAAAGCGCTTGAAATATGTCTTGATGTAGTCCCCCGCCTCCTGGCGCGAAATGCCCAACTGCGCGGCCAAGCCGAACGCTGAAATACCGTAGATAATGCCAAAGTTAATCGCTTTGGCGCGGCGCCGCACATCACTTGGCATATCCTTGATCGGCACACCGAACATTTCGGCGGCCGTCATGGCGTGAATGTCCAGGCCGTCGGCGAAAGCGGTCTTCAGTTGCGGGATATCGGCGATGTGAGCGAGCACCCGCAGCTCGATTTGCGAGTAGTCGGCTGAGACAAGCTTGTGGCCTTGGTCGGCGATGAAGGCTGTCCGAATTTCGCGCCCTTCTTTGGTGCGGATGGGGATGTTTTGCAGGTTCGGGTCGGACGAGGCGAGGCGGCCCGTCGTGGTTGAGGCCATAGCGTAGCTCGTGTGAATGCGGCCGGTATCGGGATGAATGAACTCTGGCAGCGCGTCCGTGTAGGTGGATTTCAGTTTCGTCATCTGACGCCATTCGAGCATCGTGTTGACGAGCTTGCGCGCGTCATCGGGCAGTTCCTCGTTGCCCGCGAGATCATCGAGCAGGCCGGCGCGGGTTTCCCATTGTCCGCTCTTGGTTTTCTTGCCGCCCGGGAGTTTCAACTGATCGAACAGCAATTCGCCCAGCTGCTTTGGCGAGCCCAGATTGAACTTGTGCCCAACCAGCGCGTAGACCTCCTCCTCAAGCTGCAGGCTGCGCTGCGCGAACGTCGACGACAGCCGCGCCAGGATCGTCTTGTCGACCAAGATGCCGAGCCGCTCCATATCGACGACAATAGGGAGCAGCGGTCGTTCAAGCGTTTCATAAACCGTCGTCAAGCGCTCGGCCGCCAGCCGCGGTTTCAGCGCCATCCACAAGCGCAGCGTGACGTCGGCGTCTTCGGCCGCATAGGCAGTTGCCATGGGGATCGGAACACCGGCAAAAGTCTTGTCGGATTTTTTTGCGCCGTGCGCGTGTTCGATGACGGTCGAGAAGGCGATCGGGGTATGTCGCAAATGACGCTCGGAGAGCACATCCATGCCATGCAGGCTTCGGCCACCATCAAGCGCATAGGACGCAAGCATCGTGTCGTCGATGGGGGCGATCATGATGTTGTAGCGACGCAGCAGGAGGGCGTCGAATTTCAAGTTATGGCCAATTTTCAGAACTGTCGGGTCCTCGAGCAATGGCTTCAGGACTTCGAGCGCATCGCGTGACTTGAGCTGCCCCTCGACGAGCCCGCCCTCGCCGAACAAATCCGCGCGGCCGCTCGTGTGCGCCAGCGGCACGTAACACGCCTCTCCAGGCACGATGGCCATGGAAAAGCCGACCAGATCCGCTCGCATCGCATCGAGGGAATTGGTCTCCGTATCAAACGCCACGCGGCCGGCCTCCGTGGCGCGCGCGACCCAGTCTTTAAGCCGTGCAATCACCGTCACCGTTTCATAGGTGTCGCGCTGAAACGGCTTCGCCTTGGCCAACTCCAGTCCAGCCAGCGCGGCTGTGGCAGGTCCGCCCTCGACAGCGCCGCCCCCCACCGCGGCCGCTGGCGCAGAACGGGAAAATCGCACGGATTGGCCAACGGACTGGGTGAGGGGCTGCGGCGCCTCTACACCAAGCGTGTCAGCGATCTTCTTGGTCAGCGTGTTGAATTCCATCAGCCGGAGGAAGCCGAGGAGCGTCTCCGCGTCCGTGTCCTTTACCCCGAAGGCCTCGTTCGAAATATCCAGTGGTACATTTGTCATGAGCGTCACCAGCTTGCGCGAAATGCGCGCCTGCTCAGCGAATTCGATCAGCTTTTCGCGTCGCTTCGGCTGCTTGATCTCGCCAGCGCGCGCGAGCAAACTGTCGAGATCGCCATATTCCTTGATCAATTCCGCAGCCGTCTTAATGCCAATGCCCGGCACGCCGGGAATGTTGTCGGTCGAATCGCCCGCCAGCGACTGGACATCAATGACCCGCTCCGGCTCGACCCCGAATTTCTCGATCACTTCGTCGCGGCCAATAACCTTGTTCTTCATGGTGTCGAGCATGCCGATCCCTGACCCGACAAGTTGCATGAGATCCTTGTCCGACGATACGATCGTGACGTCGGCGCCTTGCGCCTGCGCCTGCTTTGCATAGGTCGCAATGATGTCGTCGGCCTCAAAGCCGGCCATCTCAATGCTTGGGATGTTGAATGCCTTCACGGCATCGCGGATGAGGGAAAACTGCGGCACCAACTCTTCCGGTGGTGGTGGCCGTTGCGCTTTATACTGGTCGTAGATGTCGTTGCGGAAGGTCTGCGCGCCTGCGTCAAAGATCACGGCGAGGTGCGTTGGTCCCTTGGTACCCCGCGCCTCCTGCATGAACTTCCACAGCATCTGGCAAAAGCCATGCACCGCGCCCACGGGCAAACCATCCGACGGGCGGGTCAGCGGCGGCAAGGCGTGAAAGGCACGAAAAATATAGCCAGAACCATCGATCAGATAGACGTGGCTGCCCTTTTCAACCGGGACGGGCTCTCCTGCGGGAACGAAGTTTACGCGCGGTTTGCGTTCAGGTTTGTCTGCGTTGGTGGTCGGATCGGACACAGGGAGACCCTCCTTCTTTTCGGCCTTATAGGCGATGCCGCGCGGGGATGGGAGGCTCGCCCGCGGGTTTTGATCGGGGCAGTGTTCGCCGCAGCTTAGGCTGGGACGGAATACCAAAGCCAACGCGCGCCCTTACATGTCGACGGGGACACCTGTCTGCGGCGGTCGGCGTTGCACTTGCTCGCGCCACGGCTCCATGCGAGGCCAGCAGCGCAACAGCCGCAGGCCAGACCAATGACCACGCCCGACCCGAACGCATTGAAACCATACATCTCACGGGCGCTTGAATCCGCGCTGTCCCCACACGAGGCGGAGGAAGCGTTTGAGGTTATCATGTCTGGCCAGGCGACGCCTTCGCAAATCGGCGGTTTCCTGATGATCCTGCGCCATCGCGGCGAGAGCATGGACGAACTGACGGGAGCCGTCACAGTCATGCGCCGCAAGGTGCTTGCGGTGCAGGCTCCGGCCGATGCCATGGACATCGTCGGCACCGGCGGCGATGGCAAAGGCACGCTCAATATTTCCACCGCCGCCGCACTTGTCACGGCAAGTCTTGGCGTTCCAATTGCCAAACACGGCAACAAGGCGCAATCCTCAAAGAGCGGGGCCGCCGACGCGCTCGCCCACCTCGGCGTCAACATCAATGCGGGTGTGGGAACCATCGAGCGTTGCATCGCGGACGCGGGCTTCGGCTACATGAACGCGCCGAACCATCACGCCGCCATGCGCCATGTCATGCCCGCGCGTGTCGAACTCGGCGTGCGTACCGTCTTCAACATGATCGGCCCACTGACCAACCCGGCGGGCGTCAAGCGTCAGCTGACTGGCACGTTCACGCGTGCCCTGTTGCGGCCGATGATCGAGGTGCTGGCAAAGCTCGGCAGCGAAAAGGCCTGGCTCGTGCACGGCATGGACGGCACGGACGAAATTTCCATTGCTGGCCCAACCTGGGTTGCGGCCCTCAGCGATGGTCAGATCACGCTGTTTACGATCAAGCCAGAAGACGCCGGCCTCGAAGAGCACCCGTTTGGGCAGATCCTTGGGGGCGAGCCCGCGGAGAACACAGCCAAGCTGCGCGCACTACTTGCGGGAGA
>JANNXS010000426.1:0-23397 GCA_031409695.1 Hyphomicrobiaceae bacterium | reverse complement strand
CCGCGTGCTGCTTGTAACGACGCTTGGCCTCGCAATGGTCGAGGTGCTCAAGTCCGGTGGTGGCGTCGTTTTGCAGGAGCGCAGCTTTTTCGCAGTTCACACCAACCGCGCGGCGCATGATGGTCGCGCACATTTGCTTGTTCACGGCACCACCATGCATGGCGCGGAATGGGTCCGAGACGCAGCCGGGTTGCCACTGACGACACGTCCGATGACGGCCAGCTATTTCCATGCCAACGGCGTCTACCAGCAGGCTATCGCTGCAGCCCGGGAGGCGGCCGGTGGTCGCTTGGCACGCGTTGCCGTTATCGGCCTTGGCATGGGGTCACTGGCTTGCGCTTCAAAACCCGGCGAAAATTGGGTGTTCTTCGAAATCGACCCGGTTGTGGTCAAGTTGGCCCAAGACCCGTCGTTGTTCCGCTCCTTGTCCGTCTGTACGCCGGGCGCTGACGTTGTGCTCGGCGATGGGCGGCTAACGCTTGCCGACGCCGCCGGTAAATTTGACTTGATCATCTTTGACGCCTTCTCGTCCGACAGCGTTCCGGTGCATTTGCTGACAGCGGAAGCCATCGCCACCTACAAGTCGAAACTGACGTCGACCGGCGGTATCATCTTTAATATCTCCAACCGCCATATGGCACTCGATGCCGTGGTCGCGGGGGGCGCGCAGCGTAGTGGTTTGGGCGCCGTGCACCGTCGCGATCATCCGCTTGGCATTGGCGACGACGCGTTGGCGTCTCCAGCGCACGTTGCCATCGCGAGCGATCCCGCCTCGCCCATTCTCACAACTTTACGGGCCAGGGGTTGGCAGCAGGGCTTGGCCGATGGCGCACCGTGGACAGACGACTATTCCAACATCCTCGCGCCGATCCTGCGCAAATCGCGGGGACAGTTGAAATAGGTTGCGCGCGAGTTGAGCCGCCGCTCATTCCCCTGTTGCGGCGCACCACGGCGTTTGCGTCTTCGCCGACGCATCCTTTGCCTCGGGGGCTTGTGGCGTAAACTCACCGCGATGGGGTTTCAGATCCAGCAATGGGGTGCCGTCGAGACAATCGAGGCCGCGGACCAACAGTACACCAGGCTCCGTGCCAACCAGCGCGCAGACCGATGTTGCAATCGGGTTTGGCCGCAACGGTGAGCGCAGGGAGAATGTGCCGGTTGTGAGCCCATTGGACTTGGGGCTTTGTCGGACCAAATCACGGCGCGCGTGATGCATCCAATAGAGCACCTCGACATGCTCGTAGCGCTCGAGGCCCGCCAGCGCCGCGTGCCATGGTGCATCGACTTCAACACGGCAGACGGGGCCGTCGCGACGTCCTTGACGCGGGCATTCGGACCGCGTGGAAAACGGTGTTCGCAGGCGTCCGATGAAGACAAGATGTGCGTCTACCCTTTCCGGCAACGCCGCCGCAACTTCCCCTGGGCGGAGAGGGTCAGTTTGGCGGAGCGGGTCGCCTGGGCGGAGCGAACCGGCCGTTGGGAAATCCATCATCGTTATCTCCGCTGCTCGCGATCGGTCCAATACGCCATTTGAGCCGCGCGCTCACCCGGACTTTTTCATTTCGCCGGCGGCGTAGTTTGGAAAAAACAGCTGCTGGCCATCGATCTTGTAGCCGCGAATGGCATTTTGGCCATCGACCGACGTCAACCAATCGATGAAGGCTTGGCCGTGTGCTTGCTTGACGCTCGGATGTTTGGCCGGGTTAACCAGCATGACGCCGTATTGGTTGAACAATGCCTTGTCACCCTCGACGACGATCCCAAGCGTGTCCTTGTTCCTGAAGCTGATCCAGGTGCCACGATCGGCGAGTACATAAGCGCCCAACACGGATGATGTGTTCAGCGCGGCGCCCATGCCCTGGCCGATTTCGCGATACCACGTTGGCTTATTTGCCGCCGGATCGAGGGATGCTGCCTTCCACAGCGCAAGCTCGGCTGCGTGGGTGCCGCTCTTGTCGCCACGGCTGACGAAGGCGCTGCCGGTCGAATGGATTGCCCTCAAAGCCGAAAGAATGTCTTTGCCGCCTTTGACCAAGGCAGGATCAGCCGTCGGACCGATGAGCACAAAGTCATTGTACATGACGTCGAACCGCTGCACGCCGAACCCATCGGCAATGAATTTTTCCTCCAGCACTTTGGCATGGACAAACACCACGTCAGCATCTCCGCGGCGTCCCGTGTCGAGGGCCTGGCCGGTGCCCTGCGCAACGACCTTCACGTCGATGCCGGTCTTGGCCTTAAGCACCGGCAAGATGTGGCCGAACAAGCCTGAATCCTGCGTCGACGTTGTTGACGCGACGATGATGGATTTGTCTTGGGCAGCCCCGACCGATGGTGCGAGGGCAAGCACAACGGCGAGGGCAAGTTGGGTCAGCTTCACGGTGGTCTCCGTTTTTAAAGAACAAGATCGCTTGAAAGAAACCGTTTGGCGGCTTCCGTCGGAGGTGTAGTAAAGAATGTATCGACGGGCGCGTGCGCGTTCACCCGGCCTCGGACCAAGAAGACGATATCGCCTGCCAATCGCCGGGCTTGCCCCCGATCGTGCGTTGCAAAAACAACTTTCACGCCTGAGCGCGCGATTGCCCCAATCAGATCCTCGATGATGTTCGTTTGCGCGGGGTCGAGGCTGGCCGTCGCTTCATCGAGCAACAGGAGCTGTGGTCGCCGGGCAAGCGCGCGCGCAATCCCCAGCCGCTGTTGTTCGCCGCCCGACAGCTGCCGTGCCGGACGGTCGGCCAACGCTACCAGACCGACCACGGCAAGCAGGGTCGAAACAGCCTCGCGATCCGCTGACTGCCGTGCGGCACGTAACGCGAAAGCCACGTTGTCGGCCACAGTCCGCCGCAGCATCACCGGCTTCTGAAACACGATCGCCCGCTTAGCCGGATCAACACGCAGAGTTCCAGCCGTCGGCGTGACCAACCCCATGGCGAGGCGCAGCAGCGTTGTCTTTCCCGACCCGTTCGGGCCGACAACGGCTGTTGGCGCGCCCGCTCTAATGTGCAGCGTAACCCGATCCAGCAGCGTCGTCGCACCGGCACAAACGACAATGCCATTGAGCACTAGGACTGACGGCGTACCCGCAATTTTAGGTTCGAGGCCATTGTCATCTACGGCCGTGATCTCGGCGATATCGGCGCGCGCCGGTTGCCATGTCTGGTTTGCCACGGCACCATCGCGCTTATCCCGCATGGCGCGCCGACCACAGCCGTAAACTCCACGCGATTGCATTGACGGCCAGGATGATGCCGATCAGCACCATGCCAAGCCCGATGGCGAGCGGGAGATTTCCCTTCGATGTTTCGAGCGCGATCGATGTCGTCATCACGCGGGTGAAGCCGTCGATGTTGCCGCCAACAATCATGACGGCGCCAACTTCTGCGGCCGCGCGTCCAAAGCCCGCAAGCAAAATAGTAACGAGCGCAAAACGCGCGTCCCAGAGCAGCGCCTGCATGCGCGGCCAAGGCCGAACATCCATGGCCGTGAACTCGTCGCGGTACTCAGCCCACAGATCCTCGATCACTTGCCGGGTCAGGGCGGAGATAATCGGCGTAATCAGCACGGCTTGGGCGATAATCATGGCCTGTGGGGTGAACAGCAGCCCGAGGCTGCCGAGCGGCCCTGAGCGTGAGAAGGCCAGGAACACGAGCAAGCCAACGACGACTGGCGGTAGCCCCATCAAACCGTTGAGCGTCACCACCACGCCTGCGCGGCCGGGAAACCGTGTGAGCGCGACGATAGCACCGAGCGGCAAACCAACCAGTCCGCCAAGCAGCGTCGCCGATAGGGTCACAACAAGCGACAGGCGCAGAATAGCAAACAGCGCGGGGTCGCCGGAGAGGATCAAAGACAGGGCGCTTTGCGTGTCCACCGGCGCAACTCACGGACCAAGATTGACGGCTAGCCTTTCGCGTGTTTTCTTCTCCTAAGTCAAACAAAAGAAAAAACGCGTTAAAATGCATATCAGCGCAGGTCTTCAACTGCTAACAACGGCAGAGGCGGCCGACTACCTCCGCATCAAGGAGCGTAAGCTCTATGAACTCGTGGCCGAGCAGGCGATCCCCTGCACGAAGGTGACGGGCAAGTGGCTGTTCCCGCGCGCCGACCTCGATCGGTGGTTGCTTGCGGGCATGGCCCGGCCGCTCGGCATCACGCCAGCCGAACCGCCACCGATCGTTGGCGGCAGTCATGATCCGCTGCTGCAATGGGCGTTGGCTGAGAGCCGCGCCGGTTTGGCCATCCTGCCGGAGGGCAGCGAAAGCGGCTATCGGCGGTTTCTCAAAGGTGAAGTGATCGCTGCTGCCATACACTTCCACGACCTCGACGATCTCGACAAGGACGCCAACCTCCATGTCGTCAGCCAGGAGCCGACGCTTTTCGACGCCGTGCTCATCCACGTCTGCGCCCGTGATCAGGGCTTGTTGGTCGCTAAAGGCAACCCGCACGGCATTGCGGCAGTGAAAGACCTCAAAACCAAAACGCTACGCTTGGCCATGCGCCCTGACGGCGCTGGTGCTCAGCAATTGTTGGTGGCCTTGCTGAAACGCGTAGGGTTATCCTTGCGCGACTTCGCCAACGCGCTGATTGCCCCAACCGGCCCCGATATCGCCCAGGCCATCTGTGCGGGTCGCGCCGACGCCGGCATTGCCACGCGCGCGATTGCGACGGCGGCCGGCCTCGATTTTCTGCCGCTTGCGACGGAAAGCTTCGACATCCTAGTGCGTCAGCGCGACAGCTATCGACCGCCGCTGCAGACGTTGCTTGCAATCCTGAGGACGCCGCTCTTTGCCGCGCGTGCCCGGGAACTCGGCGGCCTCGACGTCAGTCGTGCCGGCCAGGTCCGCTGGGCGCCCTAGCGCCGCAGCACGGCTTGCGGCACGTCGTAGGCCTGCAACGAGGCCCAGTGGCGTTCGATGTCGGCCTCGAACAGGCCTCGCGTGATCCCGGCCACCACCTTCGGCACGATCGTGGTCATGGCATTGATCGACGACCCTGAGGGGCCGAAGCTCATGGTCGATGCGATCGAAAACAGGTGCACATTTTTAATCCAAGGTGTGTTGCCGGGAACCTTTTCTTCAAACGAGAAATCGCGGGCGAGATAGGGAAAGCGTCCCAGCCGCTCGTCTCTTTCGGCGTCAGGCGGCACATAGCGGTCGGCCCAAGTCGCGATGTTGCCAGCGAAGGCGCGCAACTCCGCGCGGTGCGAAAAGTCCATCTCGACGCCGGTCCCCGCGATGATGAAATCCGCGTCGAACCGGCCCTGTGCCGTCGCGATTTCCAAACCCTCAGGTACGTCGCTCACGCCGCGCCATTCGGCCCCGGTGACGATTTCGAACGCATCGTGTCGCGCGCAGCGGTCATACGTCTCCTGCGGAAAACCCTCGCGCAGACCGAGGATATGACTCATGAATCGCCAGCGCCAGGCATCATCGAGATCGGAGATGTGATTGAGAAAGCCGCGGAACGTCAGCCAGCGATAGGGTTGCACGACTTGCGGCTCGAGCCTGCGGCAGAACAACCGCACACACTTTGCACCGTGCTCAAGCGCGGTCGCAGCGTTATCGAAAGCCGACGCACCGGCACCAAGAACCGCAACACGCTTGCCGCGCAGCCGCTCAAAATCGATCGCGTCAGCCGCATGGGCACATCGGGAAGCAGGCAGGCGTCGGAGTATGTCCGGCATCCACCAAAGGCCCGCCCCGTCCTGGCCGGTTGCGAGCAAAACCTTACGAGCGTGGTGGCGGCTGTTGCGGCCGTCTCGCTCGGTCGTATCGATGGCGAGCAGGTCACCTGCAGGCGTGATATTGGTGACGGTGACCCCGTTCTTGACCGGCAACTCGACCGTCTCGCGCACCCAGTGCAGATACTCCGCCCAATGCTCGCGTCGGATCAGATTCAGTTTCTCCCAGTGCTCCCGGCCAAACCGTGCCTCGTGCCAGGACTGGTAAGTAAGGCTTGGAACATCGAGATCTGGCCCCGTGAAATTTTTCGGGCTGCGCAGTGTCGGCATGCGCGCATAGGTCTTCCATGGCCCTTCGAGTCCAGGCTCGGCCCGGTCAAGCTGGAGGATGTTATCGACCCGCGCGCGCTTCAATCCGAAAGCGGCCGCGATCCCGGATTGTCCCGCGCCGACAACCAACACATCCAATGCGGGCTTGCCATCGGGCCCCGTGCGCGGCTCAAGCCACGGCATTCGGGGATGTGCAATCCGCTCCAGGTCGTCACGGACCCGTTGGACGAGGGCGCCAAGGCAATCGTGGAAAGCCGCGTCCATAAGGTCTCCTCACACAGACATTTCATGCTCACACGCACTGGCAAAACTGGTCAATCCTGGACAGCGCGATCGATTGCCGCTTGACGCATCTGGCCGCCCGGTCGACGAACTCCCAAACACGTGGAGCGTCTTGTGAAAGCACTCATCTTTGGCGGCGCTGGATTTGTCGGGCTCAACATCACCGAGGCGATGCTGCGTGCCGGGCATGACGTGGTCGTTTTCGACCGTCAGTTGCCGCCCGCATCAGCGCGCGAGATGTTGGCTACATACGGATCGCGGGTGGTCATGGTCGAAGGCGACGTGACCAATGGTGCAGATGTCTCGCGTGCCATTGCGCTGGGCACCGACGCCATCGTTTATGGTGCGGCCATCACCGCTGGAGCCACGCGGGACGCAAGCGAGCCGGAACGCATTCTGGCCGTCAACCTGTCGGCCCTTGCGCCCGTGCTGAGAGCGGCGAAAGCGGCGGGTGTGCGCCGCGTCGTGAATTTGAGTTCTGTCGGCGCGCTCGGCCGTGCCGTTGGCGAGGCCTCTGTGCTCACCGAGGATCTGCGACCGGACCCTGCGTCGCTTTACAGCCTGACCAAGTTCGCGAGCGAGCGCCTGGTTGACCGGCTCGCCGACCTCTGGTCGATCGAGGCCGTCAGTGTGCGTCTCAGCGCCGTGTTCGGCCCCTGGGAATATTCAACGGGCGTGCGCGATACCATCAGCCCACCGGGCCAGCTGATGGGGCTCGCCGCGTTGGGCACGGCGGCGCTCCTCGCGCGCCCCGGCGAACGCGATTGGCTCTATGCGCCGGATGTCGGAGCTGCTGTCTTGGCGCTGCTGCAAGCCCAGGCGCTGTCCCATCGGCTCTATAATGTGACGTCGGGCGCCGTCTGGCCGCTGCTGACGTTTGGCGAACGCCTGATGGTCTTGCGCCCTGGGTTCGTGTGTAGGCTGGCCGCGCCCGATGAGACGCCGACCGTCGATCTGTACATGGCCAAGGATCGCCCGCCGTTGTCGCCCGAGCGCCTAGCCGACGATCTCCAGTGGCGCGCCCACCACGACCTTGATCGATCCCTGGCCCATTTCGATGCCTGGTCGCGGGCCTGGGGCGACAAACTTCGACAGGACACCGCATGAGACTGAAAGATCGCGTCGCCATCGTGACCGGCGGCGGATCCGGCATTGGACGCGCCTCGGCCCTTCGATTTGCCTGCGAAGGGGCACGCGTTCTTGTGGTCGATTGCGATGCGACCGGTGCTGGCGCAACAGTCGGCGAAATCACCGTCGCTGGCGGCACTGCACGTGCGTCCATCTGTGACGTCGGCACGCCGGGATCCGCCGACCCGGTCGTACAGGAGGCCGTCGCGCGTTGGGGCGGTGTCGACATTCTCATGACAGCGGCCGGAATTTCGACCGGAGGCACGGTTCTGACCACCTCGGTCGAGGACTGGCAGCGTGTGTTCGACGTCAACGTGGGCGGCACGTGGCTGTTTGCGCGTGCGGTGTTGCCCATCATGCAGCGACAGCGGCAGGGCTCGATCATCACGGTCGCCTCGCAACTCGCGATCGCCGGCGGCAAAGGCAATTCGGCCTACATCGCTGCAAAAGGCGCCATCCTCAGCCTGACGCGCACAATGGCGCTCGACTTCGCCGCCGACGGTATCCGCGTGAACGCACTCGTACCCGGAGCAATCGACACGCCGATGCTGAACCGAAGCTTCAATCGCCGTCAAGATCCGGTCGCCGCCCGCGAAGCATCCCGCGTCCGCCATCCGCTCGGCCGTTTTGGCCGTGCTGAGGAATTGGCTGAAGCCGCGCTCCATCTGGCCAGCGACGCCTCGGCCTTCACGACCGGCACATCAATGGTGGTTGACGGTGGCTGGCTTGCGGGGTGAGACATCGTCCGGAATAGTCGGCCGTGCCACGCCCGAAGGGTATCACGGCGTCTTGGCAATTCTCGCCGCGAGCAGTGTCACCATAGGCTCGAAGCCGCGTGAACGCGCCAGCGACAGGGGCGTGGCGCCTTGCCCGTCTGGGAGGTTAGGGTTCGCGCCAGCGTCGAGCAGGGCCTTCAGGCAAGCGGTATGGCGCGGCCCCCCGTTGCCGAGCACGATCGATTCAATCAACGCGGTCCATTTCAGGTTGTTAACGTGGTCGAGCGGTGCGCCGGCCTCGATCAAGGCGCGCACGACGCCATGGTGTCCAAGGTGGGCGGCGGCAATCAGTGCGGTGCCGTCATAGGGGCTGGTGATGGCTTTGGGGTCAGCGCCGAGCCCAATGGCGAGCCGCAGCATGGCCTCGTCATCGCGCACGGCCGCGATCGTCACGATATCGTAGCGGCGCGCATCCAGAGCCTTGGGGTCGGCGCCGCCTTTGACCAAGGCGCGGACCGCCTCCTGGTGTCCGCCGTGGGCCGCCACATGCAGCGCTGTGCGTTGATGCCCATCTCGCGCGTTTACGTCTGCCCCCGCGGCGATGAGGCGCGCGATCTCCTTGGCGTCGCCCCTGGCGGCGGCTGAGAACAAGCCCGTGTAGCTGACAATCTCCGACTGGCTCGGCGGCACCTGCGCGACAGCAGGCTGCATCGAAAAACCGATGAGCACCATCACCGTCAGAGCCATCGTCCCAAGCCGGGCAAAGCGATAGTCACGCATGACAGTCGTCCTAATCGGTCAGAGACGTAGAGCAAGAGCCAGAGGATTTTTAGACGAAGTGGCTTTCCGGTTCGTCGAGAAAAATGCGACCAAGCAACCACTTAGAGCGCGCTTCCGGTTCCGAAGGATCGGAACGTGCTCTGAACGTCCGGGCGAGCCTGACGTTACAGCCATGCTGGAATGCGCTCGGCGGCCAACATATCCTCAAATGTCGGACGCGGCCGAACGACGGCGAACATGTCGCCATCAACAAGCACTTCCGGCACCAGCAGGCGTGAATTGTATTGTGACGACATCGTCGCCCCGTAAGCGCCGGCACTCATAAGCGCTGCGAGATCACCGATCTTGACCGCCGTCATCATGCGAGCCGCAGCAAAAGTATCGCTCGATTCACAGATGGGGCCGACGACGTCATAGGGTTGCTTTGAGGCGTCCTTGGCCGGCTGGCGCACGGGCCAGATTTCGTGGTGCGATTCGTACATGGCCGGACGGATGAGATCGTTCATGGCCGCATCAACCACCGCAAACGTGGTGTGCGCGCGCGGATTGAGATGCAACACACGCGTGACCAGCACGCCCGCGTTTGCGACGATAACGCGGCCCGGCTCAAAACCACGCTCGACATCGAGGCCCGCGAAGGTCTTCTCGACCATGGCGGCGTACGCTTCGATGAGAGCTGGTCCTGAAATACGATCTGAATCAACGGTTGCAGCATCGCCGAAATGATAGTCGACACCGATGCCGCCGCCCAGGTCGATGCGCTCGACGGGCAGGCCCTGGCCGCGCAATTTCAGCGTCGTGTCGCGCAGCCGGTTGAAGGCTGCTTCGAGGTCGTCAAGTTCAAGGATCTGGCTGCCAATATGGGTGGCCATGCCGAGCATGCGCACACCCGGCAGATTGGCGGCCTTGACGTAAATGCGTTCGGCGTCCGAGAGCGAAACACCAAATTTGTTGGCATCAGATCCCGTCGTGATTTTGGCATGTCCACCCGCTCCAACATCCGGGTTGACGCGCACAACAGCTGCCTGTCGCTTGTCCTTTGACGATGCGATTTTGGACAACAGGTCGAGTTCACTCTCGGTTTCGATATTGATCTGATAAATGCCCTGATCGACGGCGAAAGCGAGTTCCTGGGCTGATTTGCCGACGCCAGAAAACACGATCTTTGACGGCTGAATACCGGCGGCCAGTGCGCGGCGGATTTCGCCCTCGGAAACCGTGTCGGCGCCGGCTCCGAGTTTGGCGAGTGTCTTCAAGACGGCGAGGTTCGAGTTCGCCTTCATGGCAAAGAAGACGTGGTTTTTCGCCGACGGTCCATGGGCACCGACCGCGCGCGCAAACCTCTCATACTGCTGTCGCAGCGCGGCCGTCGCGTAGCAATAGAAGGGTGTGCCGACTTCGGCCGCGATCGCCTCAAGTGACACGTTCTCGGCATGGAGGACGCCACGGTGATAGTGAAAGTGCTGCATGGGATTTAGGGCGACTTCGCCAGTTCCTTGTCGATCTTGTCGAACATATAGGCCCATTTCGCCGCCTGCGTCTCGACCAGGGCTTTCATCGTCATTTTCAGTTCGGATAACACCTTGCAGTCTGCGCTGGCGCTCGCTTGCGTGTTGATTTTTGTCAGCAGCTGCTCGGACTTTTCATCGAACGCTGAAATTTTCTCGTCGCGCACAAAGGGTTCCCCGTCTTTGATCAGCTGTTGGTTGGACCAACCACGCTTCTCTTTCAGGGCTCGCAACTTGTCTTGAAACTCAGGCGCATTTTTTTGGCTCACCTGGACCAGGGTTGCCGACGCCTGATCCACCACCGCCTCAAAGTCCGTGCGGGCGCAAGGCTGCGCTTCCGTAACGCTTGGAAATACAGCGCACGCGACCGCAAGCAGCAGCAATTCGATGGTGCCCCTCATGCCACCCACACCATTTTTTCTGGCCCACGGCGACGCTTGCGCCGTGACCTCGCCCGGTTCATGGCCAGGGGTGCGCCAACCGTCAAGTGGGGTGATGGCCCAACGCTGCGGGCCAACAATTATACCACCACTAAACCGGCTGACCTTAGTCCTGACAGGTGCAGGACTTCGCGTTTGCTCCAGCGGTTGCTGAAAGTGTGGCCGACAACAGAGTATCGATCTCCCCGTATCGACTGGCGTACCGTTCCGCATAGAAGCGGGCTTCGTGCAGACGCAGTGCCGAAATCGCGGCATCCCGTACCTCGACGGCTGGTGGTGTCGCAGGTTTGATTTCGGGATCGAGAATGGCTTTTTGTGCCTTGGTCAACATGACGATCGTGTCGCGCTCGCCGGTGAGTTCAGCGACCAAAGCCGCCGGCAACAACGGTCGCAGGGCTTCGCCGATTTGAGCAGGTAAGCTGATCACGGCATAGTCAGCGAGGGTCGCTGGAGCTGCAGGCTTTGGCTGGAGGACTGGCATAGCGGGCAGTACGGGAGCCGCCAATGGTGTTGGCGGAGCTGAACCGGCCGGCGCCTGTGCGGCTAGAGCCACCTGTGCAGCGAGGGCCGTAGCATGCGTCTGCTCGGCCTTGGCACGTGCGGTTTCGACGCTCTTTGAAGACGCCAGGGCCGCCTCATAAAGCCGATTTTCGAAAACGCTGATCTCCCGCGTTCGCGCAGCTGCGAGTTCCACCAGCTTTGTGCTTGCGGCTTTAAGTTCCTCATGGCGACGCTTGATCGGCAAGATCTGGCCCGCGTAAAACTCCAGCAGTTCGGCGGCGCCAGCGCACAACACCAGCGTCGGAGGTTGCGACACATACAGGCGCAGATCCTGTGCGAGGCGCTGGACGAGGAACGTCTGGCGGCCGTTGGCCGACACATCCGGAACCGCGCCGCGCCCCTCGACCGTGTCGTTTAGCAATTTCAGGTAGCGCAGGTCCTCAGCACTCGGCTGCGCTTTGGTTGCGATCTCTGGCGGCTGAGGGGGAAGTGGCTTGAAATCGAAGCGCACACAACGTTCTTGCCCGCGTACGTCTCTCGTTTCGACGCAGATACGTTCAGGCTTGGCCGGCTTCAGTGGCTTTGCCTTTTGGAACAGCTTGGCTGAATAGAGCCAGCGGCCCGGCAAATCGGCGTCGGCCGCGCGTGCCTTGCGCACGAGGTCGGCAAGTGCTGGCGCGCGGTCGCGCCGTAGTGGCTCAAGCGCCTGGTGATAAGCGTTCGCGCATTGCGCCGTTTGCGGCGACACGCCGCTTGGGACTTGCGAATTCGGCAGCGGCGCCGTGAGTGCAGGTGGCGATGGCACCTGCGGTGTGCCCCTCGGCTGTTGGGCAAATGCCGGATTGCCCACGGCAGCGCAGGCGAGCGCCACGAGGGCTGCGTTCGGTGCCCAAATTAGCCCCAAAACGTGTGATCGTCCCCCGGTCATGCCCGTGCGTCCCTGTCCAAAATTGCGCGCTTCGCTTCGCATGACCCCTTTTGGGGCGCAAGGCGCGTGCTTGTCCTTTGTCGCGGTTTCGGAAAAGGCGCTTGGATAGGGCCTTGCTCATTTGCCGAATTCCAGCTTTGCACGAAGTCCCGGCTTTGCACGAGGTCCCAGCTTTGCACGAAGTCAACGTCAGCCGTCTTCTGGAGCACACGCATGCGCCGCCTGTGGGATGTGGCCATCATCGGCGGTGGGCACAATGGGCTAGTCACCGCCGCGTATTTGGCCGGCGCTGGCCTTCATGTTGTCGTGCTGGAAAAGAACGCTGTCGTTGGCGGTGCGGCGATGACGGAGGAATTTCATCCGGGATTTCGCAATTCGGTCGGCGCCTATACGGTGAGCCTGCTTTCGCCAAAGGTGATCGCGGATCTCGATTTACGCAGGCACGGCCTCAGAATTGTCGAGCGGCCCGTCGCCAACTTTTGGCCTATCGACGCCACGCGCGGTCTTGTCTTACCCTATGGCCTGACCAACCGGCAGAAGGCGATTGCCCAGGTTTCGAAAGCCGACGCCGAGCGCTTGCCGGCCTATGAGGCAGCCCTCGACCGCGCCGCCGCACACCTGCGCGATCTCACCCTGCGCACCCCGCCCAACGTTGGCGCCAGTGTCGTCGACATGTTGCGAAACGCGCCGCTCGGCCGTCGCCTGTACGGCCTGTCGCTCGACGACAAGCGCCTGCTGCTTGACCTGTTCACAAAAAGCGCCGCGCAGTTCCTTGCCCAATGGTTTGAGAGCGATATCGTCAAAGGCGCGTTCGCGTTTGACGGCATCGTCGGCGCGTATGCCTCGCCCTATACGCCGGGCACCGCCTATGTGCTGCTGCACCACTGTTTCGGCGAGGTGAACGGCAAGGCCGGTGTGTGGGGACACGCCATCGGTGGCATGGGCGCCATCACGCACGCGATGGCGAAAGCGGCCGAGGCCCATGGCGCTGTCATCCGTACCAACGCAACTGTTGCCATGCTTAGGACCACGGAGCAGACGGCAACCGGCGTCATACTTGCCGATGGTGAGGAGATCCGCGCCAAGGTCGTGGCGTCGAATATTCAGCCAAAGCTGCTGTTTCGTGCCTACGTGCCGCAAGACGCCATCGACGACGCCACACGGCGGCGCTTTACATCTATCGAGACCGGCTCCGGCACGTTCCGTATGAATCTTGCGCTTTCGGAGTTGCCGGATTTCCGCAGCCATCCCGGCACGAACTTTCAGCCCCACCATGCCAGCGGCATCGTCATCGGGCCGACGCTCGCCTACCTCGAACGCGCCTATCTCGATTCGCGCCGGGACGGCTGGTCAGCCGAGCCCGTTGTTGAGATGCTCATCCCCTCAACGTTGGACGATAGCCTTGCCCCCAAGGGCCAGCATGTGGCGAGCCTGTTCGTGCAACATGTGGCCCCGAGACTGCCCGCCGGCCGCAGCTGGGCCGATGAGACCGAAAAGGCGCGCTTCGCTGATCTGGTCATCGATACGGTGACGAAACACGCGCCGAATTTCCGCGCCAGCATTCTTGGTCGGCAGGTGCTGTCGCCGCTCGACCTTGAACTGCGTTTCGGCCTCGTCGACGGCGATATCTTCCACGGCCAATTGTCTCTTGCACAACTGTTCAGCGCGCGCCCCGTGCTGGGCCATGCCGACTACCGCATGCCCGTGAAGGGGTTATATTTGTGCGGCTCGGGCGCCCATCCCGGCGGCGGCGTGACTGGCATCCCCGGCCACAACGCAGCGCGGGAAATCCTCAAGGATTTTGGGCGACGGCGGGTTTCCGATCTGGACGACAAATCGTGAACTTGATTACCCGGCGCGCCCCGCGATATGCGTGCCCCAATACACATCCGCCATCGCCATATCCAAGCCAATGCTCAGCAGGGGGATCGGTCCGGCCCGACCGATGGTCAGCGGATTGGCTGGCCAATGGCCGTCGGGGCCGCGACGGAGGATGTCCGCCTCCGCGCGTGATGTGGAGATCAACACGATCTCTTCGACCGTTGGCAGCGTGACGTAGTTGCGCACGTTGTCCCACGTTTCTGTCGTGTTGGTCGGCGAGACGATTTCGATCAGCAATTTGGGGTCGGCAACGTCGCGGGCGCCTGGCAGGTTTGGCGCGCACGTCACCGAGATATCGGGCACGCGATAGTTCCAATCCGACCGCAAGTTCGGGCGCACGCCACCGCCTATCACGACGCGACAGCTGGTGCCGTAGACATGGTTTCCGATAACGCGCGCAATGTTGGCCTGAATGCCCCCATGCGCCTCGCTCGGTGCGTCTTGCGCCCGCAGTTGCCCATCGACAAGCTCGTAGCGGGTTCCGGTCCCGTCGCCTGGCCAGTCGAGAAACTCATCGACGGTCATAGTGGCCGGAAGGTCGATTTTCTTGGCCGCGGCTGACATCGGCACAACGCCTTTCGAAATCGAGATTGTCTGACAGCAGTCTCATTACCAGCCTAGCATAGCGTTGTCTGCGGTGTCAGATCGGCAAAACACACCCCGATATGTCCGACTGCGCCATCACACATCGACCTGCGCGTTGAGCGCGTTCTCTTGGATGAACTCGCGGCGCGGCTCGACCACATCGCCCATGAGCTTGGAGAAGATCTCGTCGGCTTCCGCGAGGTCACCGAGTTTCACTTGCAGTAGCGTGCGCGCGTCGCGGTCGAGTGTGGTTTCCCAGAGCTGCTCGGCATTCATCTCACCGAGACCTTTGTAGCGCTGCATCGAAATGCCCTTGCGGCCAACCTCGAACACGGTTTCGAGCAACGTGCGGGGACCGTGAACATCACGATCCTCAGCCTTACGGCGCAGCACCGCCGGTGTGCCATAGAGGCTGATCAACTGCGGCTGGCGATCATGCATGCGCCGCGCCTCTTGGGAGGCCAACAGCTGCCGATCAAGCACGTGCACCTCAGCAACGCCGCGCACCATGCGTTTGAAGACGTAGCCGTCGGCCGTATAGTTTGCCTCCCAGCCCTGTTCGGTTTCCTCCGAAATGGCATTGAGAGCTGTAGCGATGGTCCTTGCGAGTGCCTCGGCTTTTTCGGGCGACGCCACCAGGCCAGCATCGAAGCCGCCGTGGATGGCCGTCTGCTCGACGACCTTGCGGTTATAGCGGGTGTGCAGACCATTGACGATGGCTGAGAACGTGCGCGCCTGGTCGACGACCTCGCGCAGATCCTTGCCCGCGCGCTGCTCGCCACTTGATCCACCACCACCAGCGATCAACACGGCATCATCAAGGCCGCCGTTGATGAGATAGTCCTCAAGAGCGCGCTGATCTTTCAGGTACGCCTCGCTCTTGCCCTTTGAGACTTTGTAAAGTGGCGGCTGGGCTATGTAGAGATGGCCCTTTTCGACAAGTTCAGGCATCTGACGATAGAAGAATGTCAGCAGGAGCGTGCGAATGTGGGCGCCGTCGACGTCGGCGTCGGTCATAATGATGATCTTGTGATAGCGCAGCTTCGAGATGTCGACGGCGCTGCCGCCTTCCTCAGTTCGACCGATGCCTGTGCCGAGCGCCATGACCAGCGTGCCGATTTCTTGGCTGCCCAACATCTTGTCGCGCCGGGCGCGCTCGACGTTCAGGATCTTGCCGCGGATCGGGAGCACTGCCTGGAACTCACGATTTCGCCCCTGTTTGGCCGAACCGCCAGCCGAGTCCCCTTCGACGATGAACAATTCCGTGTTCTCAGCCGTCCGGTCTTGACACTCGGCCAGCTTGCCCGGCAGCGAGTTCATGTTGAGCGCGCCCTTGCGCGTGATCTCGCGCGCCTTGCGGGCGGCTTCGCGCGCGGTTGCGGCCTCGATCACCTTGTTGACGATAATCTTGGCTTCCTTCGGATGCTCCTCAAAGAAGCGCATCAGCTGTTCGCCAACGATGGTCTCGACCACGGGCTTCACTTCGGACGAGACGAGCTTGTCCTTGGTCTGGGATGAAAATTTCGGGTCCGGCACTTTTACCGACAACACGCAAGTCAAGCCCTCGCGTGCATCATCGCCGGTGACCGCGATCTTCTCTTTCTTTGCCGTGCCGCCATCGGCCACGTACTTGTTGACGATGCGGGTCAGGGCACCGCGAAAGCCGGCCATGTGCGTGCCGCCATCGCGCTGGGGAATGTTGTTGGTGAAGCACAACGTGTGTTCGTCGTAGCTGTTGTTCCACCACATGCCGACCTCGACCGTGATGCCATTGGTCTCGCCGCGGATCATGATCGGTTCGGCGAGCAGCGCTTGGCGCGACTTGTCGATGTACTTGACGAACGCCGCCACGCCACCATCATAATACAACTCTTCGACTTTCGGGTCGGCGTGGCGGAGGTCTGTCAGCACGATCTTGGCGCCGGAGTTCAGGAATGCGAGTTCGCGTAGGCGCCGCTCCAGGGTCTCGAATTTGTATTCGGTGACGTTGCTGAAGCTTTTGGTCGAGCGCAGGAACGTGACCTCGGTGCCCTTTTCGCCCGGCGCTGGGCCGACGACCTTCAATGGCGCGACGGCGACGCCGTCCTTGAACTCGATGACGTGCTCGCGGCCATCGCGCCAGATGCGGCAGCGCAACATGCTGGACAGTGCATTGACGACGGACACGCCGACGCCGTGCAGACCCCCTGATACCTTGTAGGAGTTCTGGTCAAATTTGCCGCCGGCGTGCAGCTCGGTGAAGACGATCTCGGCCGCCGAGCGCTTCGGGTCGTTGTCGTCGTCTTTTTTGATGCCGGTCGGAATGCCGCGGCCGTTGTCTCGGACAGTGACGGAGCTGTCGGCATTGAGCGTCACGGAGCACGCGGTGGCGTGGCCCGCGAGGATCTCATCGATACCATTGTCGACGACCTCGTAGACCATGTGATGCAGACCCGAGCCATCGTCGGTGTCGCCAATGTACATGCCCGGACGCTTGCGCACGGCGTCGAGGCCCTTGAGCATCTTGATGCTGTCTTCGCCGTAGTCGCCGCCGTTGGACGGCGTGTTGGCCGCAATTATTTCGGCCCCAGCAACGGGCTCAGAGTTGGGCTCTCGATCAATGCTCATGGTGCGGGACTTCCGGGTATCGTTCTCGTGTGTCGAGTTGATACGACGCGCGCCGCGGAAATGCACTATAAAAGCCCTTGAAAGCCGGACTTTTCCAGGGGCAAAAATGCCGTTTCTTCAATAATTTAGGCGGCGTGGTCTCAGGCTATTCCAGCGACGATGCGCAGGTTGCCAACTGAGGCCTGAATTCGCGTTGTGTTCTTGCATCCCGCAAGGTGCGCTGTCCGACACGGCGGTGCGATCCGAAAGCGACAAATCTGTACTGCCTGAAAATAGGCGGAGGCGATGGCCATGGATCGCCAACAGATTGAAATAGAGTGGCTATTGGAGGCGAGGTCGCGAACCGAGCCCGATTGGCATAACATCGGTTTGGTCTTCTGTGTGGCAAAGTTTCTGTTTTGGCTCGAGATCGTAAGCATCGAGGGGAGTTGCACCGCTGGTAACAGGCGGGTCCGCCGAAATTCGACACAGTTCACGCATCAATTGAGTGCGGAGGAACGGATATGTCGAGCGATGATGACACAGGTCAGCCAACGGCGGAGCAGGACAAACCAGTGGCTGACCGCTGGGGATGGGTTGAAGCCGTTCTCTGGGGCATCGAGCCTATCGCTTGGGTCGTGGCTAGCATCGTGCGCTTAGCGGCTTGGGTGTTTGTTGGGATTTTGTCGTCCTGTTCGTGACGGCCTCTCAAGTACGCGCGGTCACGATCCAGATCGCGGCTGGCAGATAAACGCCGCCGTCGCGCGCAAACGGCGTTAATGCCTCGCGGATCGATGCGTGCACGGCCGTGACAACGCTTTCGGCCTGACCCTCAATCGCCCGCGCTGTCGGGCCGAATGCGATGGCTGAGGTTACAGCGGCGTCGAGACCCTCTCCGACCGAAATATCAAAGCTCAACGTGTGCGGCGTCAGCGTCACGCTTGAGAAACCTGCACTTGTGAGAATGCGCTGCACGCGCGCCTCGTCCGCAAACGCAAACGGACCGGGATCTTCTGGCCCCACTTGTGGCAGCTTCGGCACGTGTTTGTACGCAGCCATCAGTGGCGCCATCATCCAGGGGTTTTTCTTCGGCTCCTGCCAGCAGGCAAAAGCCAAGCGCGCGCGGGGTTTCAGCGCACGCTTTAAGTTCACGAACGACGGGATCGGCTCGGCAAAGAACATGACGCCGAAGCGCGAGAACAGCAGATCCGCCTGGGCCGCTTCGAAGCTATAGACCGTGGCATCGCCGAGTACGAAGGATATGGGGTCGCCCGCAACCCGCGTCCGCGCATGAGCGAGCATTTCAGCCGAGACATCGAGGCCGAGGACCCGACCGGCGGCCCCAACGGCCCGACCAAGCTCAAGCGTGGTTGAACCGCAGCCACAGCCAACATCGATCACGTGCTCGCCGGGCTTCGCTGCGGCCGCCGCAAACAGCACAGCATTGACCGGCGCCAACATGACGTCCTGCATGGCCTGTCGCCGCGTCCAAAGTTCACCCGCCGTGCCATTCCAGAAAGCGATCTGGTCAGCGTTGCTGTCGCTTCTGGGAAAATCGGGCATGGTAGCTCCACGAGTATATTGGCATCAAAATATGCCAATGTCGGTGTGACAGTGCCCGTATGCCAGTGTCGCTCGCGCGACGCCACCTCATACACGGCGACCTGCATAGAGTGCGCGACCGTGGCTGGGCCACGCGATCAGCGTTCGGTAAATTATCGGTGCGTGCGGTCACGTGCGGAGACACAGTGCGAGCGCGTGGTAGGTTACTGTCATCACCGCAACCCTTGGGATACCGATGCGCCCGCTTCTCTTTGCTGCAGCCCTGTTGCTGCCCATTTCCTCAGCCTCAGCTCAGCAGTGCACCGAGTTCGCGTCGCGCGCAGACTTTGATGTGTTGAGCGTTGCCCAAGTGAAGTCCGGCCAAACGCGCGTGCCGTTTTTAAAGCCGGATTGCACAGCAACCAAACCCGGCGCCTGCGATGCGAAAGCATTTGTAATGCCCGGCGATATGGTTCTCGTTGGTCAGGTCTTTGACACGTCGGCCTGCGCCGCTTTCGTCAACGCCAAGGGGCAGGTGACCGAGGGATTGCTGCCCAACGCCCGACTGGAAGCACCGAACCCGCAACCCAAAAGCGGGGCTGCCGCTTGGGTTGGAACCTGGACGCGGATCGAGGCTGAGATTGTCATCAAACCGAGGGGCCGGGACGGCCAACTCAGCTTCGCCGGCAACGCGACCTATGGCGCATTCGACCAGCAACGGGTTGCGCGCGGCGCGGTCAACTTGGGCGAATTCAGCTTCGATCTGAAACCTGCCAGAAACAGCCTCGATGTATCTCTTAAGACCAATGCTCGTGGTGACACAGAACCGGTGGCACGGGCCAAGAGCAACGGACGCGAAGACGATGATACAGACTGCGCCGTCGCCATGATCGCGCTCGGCCCTTATCTTGTTGTCGAAGACAATCGCCAATGCGGCGGCGTGAACGTGTCGTTCACGGGCCTATATCGCACGGGCCTTTATCGCAGGCGCGGGTGAATTTTCGTCACGCGACCCCGAAGCGGCCGAGGATGGCGCCCTGGATCAGCAGGACGCCAAGCCAGTGGCCGCCATCGATCAACGTCAGGTTCCACGGCCGCAACTGATAGCGGTGGCTGACGGCCAGGGTCGTCAAGATAAAGCCGAACCAGATGAAAGCGCCCGTGATCATGCCATTTAGGATCGTTGGTTTAATCCCGGCGCGCACCATGTGCAGCAGAAGGCCGGCAAGGATCCACGCCATGATCAGTTGCGCCAGGAACGTAATCGCCAACATGACCGGCGTCTGACCACCGTTGGCGTCGACCTGCGCCTTGGTCAAACCGGCCGCGGTCATCCAGGGCTTGGCGAGGACTGTGTACCATATGCCGCCGAACATGAAGCCGACGAAGGCTGCCAACGGCAGTGCCCAGACCGTCAGACCCGCAAAAAACTTCATCCTGTTTTTCCCATGGCCGCGTGCCGTATTTCCCGGGCCCTCATTTCCGTAGTCCTCATTTCCCGGGCCCGCACCTGCTCGCGCCAAATCACGTAGAGGCCGGATGCTATAATGATCGCAGCCCCGGCCAGTGTCCAGGCATCAGGCACTTGCCCAAACACGAGATAGCCACCGGCGACATGCGACACAAGGCTGACATAGATGAAGGGTGCAAGCGTGCCGGCATCAGCCGCGCGAAAAGCCAAAATGAAGATGCCGTGACCGAGCGCTGCAAACAGTCCGAGACACACAAACAATAGCCAGACTTGGCTGTTTGCGGGGGCAATCCAATCAGCAAGTGCGAACGGCGCCATGGCAATCACGCCCGCAAGCAGCGACCAGAACAGCGTCACCTCAGGCGGATCGTAAGCTGCAAGATAACGCGTTATCAGCTGGAAGCCCGCGTAGAAAAACACGGTTCCAAAGGCAAACAGGAACGCCGGCTCAAACGTGGCAACCCCCGGTCGGACCGCGACCAGCACGCCGCAAAACCCGACACCGATCGCGAGCAGTCGCCGCCAACCCACCCATTCGCCAAGCACAGGCCCAGCCAGCAGCGCGACCGTCAGTGGCGTGAGGAAACTCACGGTCACAGCCTGATCGAGCCGTAAGGTCTTGATGGCGAAGAAATTGAGGATCGTCGATGCCAACAGAAAAAGCGATCGCACGGCCTGCTGCTTTGGCTTCGCCGATGCAAGGAGACGCGGCACCGAGAACAAGCCGAACGCCAGGATGATCGCGCCGAACTGGCCAACGAACCGGATCCATACAACTTGCAGGGTCGGCAAGCCGGAGATGGTGACGAGGTACTTGGCGATGATATCGATGCCGGAGAATAGACAGACGGCCACGCACATCATGGTGATGCCGCGGATTGCATCGGGCCGCAACAGTGTCGGCGTGCGCCGTGGGAGACCGTCTCCGGACGGCTGCAAGGTGTCAGTTGCGGGCATTGTGTCAGTGCGTGTCGACATGTTGCCCTGGACGTTCGGGGATACCCGTCGCTATAGCGCGCTTGGTCCTTGAAGGTGCAGTCCTCGGCGGGCGCGGCGGACGTGTGCGGCGTGCATACCTTATGTCCACAGGACCTGAGATGTGCAGCGCCCAGATGTCTAGGGCCAGAGATGTCTAGGGCCTGGGCGCAGCTTTCCTGTTCCCGCGCCGATCCGATCCCTTTAAGAAGCCAGCCATCCTACGCACCAGTCGAAAGTGCCTCCGTGATCCTCTTTCCAGCCATTGACCTCAAAGACGGCCAGTGCGTGCGCCTGAAGCTCGGCGAGATGGATCAGGCAACGGTGTTCAACGATGACCCGGCTGCACAGGCCCTCGATTTCGAGCGCCACGGTTTTGAATATCTACACATCGTTGACTTGAACGGGGCGTTCGCGGGCAAGCCCGTCAATGTCGCAGCGGTTGAGGCCATTCTCGGTGCGGTCAAAATGCCATGCCAACTTGGCGGCGGCATTCGTGACCGTGCAACGGTCGAGATGTGGCTCGCAAAGGGCGTGCGCCGCGTTATTCTTGGCACAGCCGCCGTGCGTGATCCGACCCTCGTGCGCGAGGCGTGCCGCGCTTATCCGGGCCAGGTCGCCGTCGGCATCGACGCCAAGGGCGGCAAGGTCGCGACCCAAGGCTGGGCCGAGACGAGCGAGCTTAGCGTAATTGATCTCGCCCGCCGCTTTGAGGACGCAGGTGCCGCTGCAATTATCTTTACCGACATCGATCGCGATGGCATCCTGGCTGGGATCAATTGGCCATCAACCGTGGCTCTGGCTCGCGCCGTCACGACACCGGTCATTGCTTCGGGCGGCCTTGCAAGTATGGCCGATATCGAAGCTCTTATGGCGCCTGACAACGCAACCCTTGCCGGCGCAATCACCGGGCGCGCCCTTTATGACGGGCGCATCTCGCCTAAGGCAGCGTTGGCGCGCATCAAGCAGGGTTAAGATGGTGAATGCCGCCAATTCGGGGGCGGGGGCCTACGAGTTTTTACGAGGGAAAGTCCGGTTTCGGAGAAAAAATTCAACGACTGGGGCGAGATATGGTTGGCGCGAGAGACGGGACTTGAACCCGCGACCTCCGCCGTGACAGGGCGGCGCTCTAACCAGCTGAGCTACTCCCGCAGTCCAATACACAGCGCTGGTTGCAGCTGTGACTTGCGCCGGGATTAGGGCTGGTCGGGGGTGAAGTCAAGGAGAAGTTCACCCTTAGCCACGCCTGTACTCGGCTGCGCACCCCACGATGGGACCGCCACAGGCCGCCAAAATCGGAGGGATTTGGCCTTAAACAGATCGACACCAATTGCGCGCATAGCCTTGCGGTCAAGGCCGGTTGTCCGGCGCTCGGGTGAGGCACCGGATATGAACCGCGTGGTCGATCAACTGTTGGCTCTGCCGATGGCGACACGGTTTCTGTTGCTTGCGCTGTGCGGTTTGCCGTTGCTGCCCCCGATCCTCGCCTACGGCCTCTGGATCGACCATTGGCCTGTCGCCCAATCGGGCCATCCCGCTTTCGACGACCTGTCCAATTTGTGGCTCGGCGCCAAGGCGACGCTGAGTGGCGACTATACGAATTTGTTCCGGCGCGAATTGCACGAGGCCATGGTTGCACGTGAGTTCGGCGCGCCACTGACAAATCAGGTTTGGTCATACCCACCCACAATCATGGTTGTGCTGATGCCACTTGGGCTGTTGCCGAGCTACGCCTGGTTTGCGTCGGTGTGGGTGGCAGCCGGTCTCGCCCTGTTCACGATGGCGCTGTTTCAGCGGGACGGCGCCGCAACCGATCCTGGCTGGGACATGCGGTTGCGTGTTTTATGCTCGGCCATCGTGCTGCCCGGGACGATGCTGTGCATCAATGCCGGCCAGACGGGAATGCTAACCAGTGTCATTCTATTTTTCGGCATCCTGACGGCTCAATCCAGGCCCGTATTCGCTGGGGCTGTTATCGCGCTCTTGGTGGTAAAACCACACCTCGGCTTGGTCGTCCCGGTCGTGTTGCTGGCTTTGGCTGCCTATCGCGCTATCCTATGGTCC
>JANNXS010000425.1:0-14848 GCA_031409695.1 Hyphomicrobiaceae bacterium | reverse complement strand
AGTCAAGACCGACGGCGTCGCGCCCATGACCAGCGTCATGCCCATGACGCTGCGCCAGCGCGAGGATCGGATTACGGACGGTGAAAAAGCCGCCGAAGTGACGCAAAACGCACCTATGAGCGAAGATCATTTCTTCGTCGTGCCAAAGGTTGTCGAATGATGCGGATGCTATTTGCATCGGTGGTGGTGACAGCACTAGCGACAGGTCTGGCAGCCAGCGTTTCAATGCCAGCAGAGGCGGCTGAAACCGGCCATGGGTTTCCGTTTCGGGGTGCGGATCGCCACTGTGTCGTCGTTGATCAACGACCACGGCATGCCAAAGGCGATCATCGCTGGTTCGTGTCCGTGCTTGCGCGCTATGGCGGTCGTGAAGATGGCTGCCGCGTCGTCCGCATGGTGCGCTACGGTCAGGCGCTGACTTGGCATGTTGCGCTGACATGCCCAAATGGCCCAGACTCGACTGGACCAGACTCGACTGGTCCAGCGCGCGAAGACTGGACGCTCAACTTCGACGGTTCAATCACAGCGGACCGCGGCGGCCGGAAGTCCAACTTTCGGGTCTGCAACGGCGACGAAAGCCGTTAGGGGTCGCGAGTTAGAGCATCACCAACTACAGCATGGCGATCGACAACACGGCCAACTACAGCATGGCCAGTGGTTGCGCGCGGTTGGGCGGTGGGAACGCGCGGTCGAGGGCTGAGCGATCTTCGGCGTCGAGTGTGATCTCGGTCGCCGCGGCGTTCGCCTGGACGTGCGCCAACGTCGACGCTTTCGGAATGGCAACAAGACTCAACTTTTCCAACAGGAATGCCAGCGCCACGGCCGCGGGCGTGACTGCATGTTTGCGCGCAACCGCCGCCAGCGTGAGGTCATCCAGGAGGGGGCCCTGACCAAGCGGGGAATAGGCCATCGTCATCACACCGGCTTGCGCCATATCGCCAAGCAGCTGGTGCTCGATGCCGCGCTCGCCAAGGTGATAGAGCACCTGGTTGGAGACGCAGTTGCCACCATCCACAACATCGACCAGCTGCTGCATATCGTCGACGTCGAAATTCGATACGCCCCAACCGCGGATTTTGCCATCGCGACGTAACGTTTCAAAGGCCGCGACGGTTTCTTCCAGCGGGTATCGTCCGCGCCAATGCAGCAGATATAAATCGAGACGGTCGGTCTTGAGACGCCGCAAACTCCGCTCACACGCCGCAATTGTGCCGTCGCGCGACGCGTTGTGTGGGTAGACTTTTGAAATAACGTAGACGCCGTCGCGCCGGCCAGCGATGGCCTCGGCAACAACCTCTTCGGCACCGCCCTCACCGTACATCTCCGCTGTGTCGATCAGGGTCAGGCCGAGATCCAGACCGAGCCTCAGGGCTGCAACTTCAGCGGACTTTTTGCGGCTGTTTTCGCCCATGTGCCACGTGCCAAGTCCGAGCGCCGGAACCAGTTCACCGGTTTTGAGTTTGACCTGACGCATCTCTACCTCCGCGACGCTGGACACGAAACGTTTGGGGACATGAAACGTTTGGCGTGTGCACTGGACATCAACCCGCTTTCGGGAGGTCCGCCAACGACGGCTGCGTCAGGACCGAATACAGTGCGGCGCGATCCCGAGACGCACGCAGTTTATCGGCGGTCTTGGGTTCGCGCATCAGGCGCGCAATGCGGGCGAGTGCCTTCAGGTGGTCAGCGCCAGCCTCTTCGGGTGCAAGCAGAAGGAACATCAAGTCAACGGGCTCACCATCGATGCTTTCAAACGCGACGGCGCGATCAAGGCGAGCAAAAACACAGACCACATGCGTTAGATTGGCCATCCGCCCATGGGGGATGGCAATGCCTTGGCCGATACCCGTCGAGCCGAGTTGCTCACGGTTCCAGATGGCCATGAACACGTCCCGAGCCCGCAGCCCCGTCAGGCGCGCGGCAGTCTCCGAGAGTGCTTGCAGTGCCTGCTTTTTGTCCTCGACGAGAAGTGCCGGCATCACAGCGTCCGACGCTAGGATATCTTGTAGTTTCATGGGCTCCGATCCCGGACGGAAGATCGGCCAAATGGGGCCGCAGTAGCAAGCGCGCAACAAAACCACAGGCATGTGACACGAACCGTTCAATCCCAAACCGGCCCAACCACGGTTCAGACGACGTAAACCTAAAACACTTGCAAAACCAACGCTCAGGGCAGGCTGCTGAAGACTCAACGCTGCCCTTCCGACTATGAGACTGGAGCGGGGTCTGTCAATTCGCCAATTGCCTATGAAATAAGCGATCGGCACCGAAAGAATTCATATTTGGCGGACTGGTCACGGCGCACGCGCGCTGTTTTTGGCCAACCAGCCATCAACCCACATCACAGTCTCATCGAGTGCGGCAAGCCGTTTACCCTTCGCGGCCGCAATCAATTGAACCAGTTTATCAACCCGTTCGATGGTCGTGGCACCAGCGACAAGTGCACGAGCGGCCGACGACGGGCTCAACAAGGACTGAGCGGCCTCGGCATACTTGTCAAAAGCGACCATGTCGGCCCTGTCAGCGCCGATGTCGACACAGAGGTCCAAGACCCACTCGTAAACCGCTTGCGTGGCGGCGATGTCTGAATGCACGGCGTCCTTGATGGTGCGCATGCCGTCGCGACCGACGCACCGATAGTTGCCAGCAACCAGCATGGCCCACTTGGCAAGAGGTACAAAAATCGATCCGTGCACTTTCAATTTGACCGGGACGTCCACCGGGACGCCATTAACGTCAATGCGGACGGCATCGATGTCGCGTTCCAGCTCTCGCAACAGAGCTGTTGCGGTATCGGACGCAAACCGGGCAGCTTTAAAATTGGTCGGCAATCGCACTTGCAGAACATTGCTCTTTTCGTCCGGCGGACGGAATGCCTGCGGGTCCGGGCTGCATAAAGTCATCGCTTCAGGATCAAAAGCGTCCCAAACACTTGCGTCGGCAAACGCTGTCCGCGCTGCCTGATGATCGAGACCTGGGAGACGCTTCAAATAAGGCAGTGGCGGCATGTTCATGATCGACATGCACGGCGTCCGGCTCAGAGCCACAGCCTCCAGCAACTCGCGCACGCCAGGCAACCTATATTGCGGCTCCTGCATCGCGAGCGCGACAAGGTCGAACGACGACGGATCGATGCCTAAAGGGGGAGACGCGGTGAGCTTCCCGGAGTGCGACTTTGACCGGAGTTCAACAAGGGTTTTATGGCCCTTGATCGGCATGCGCACGATGGCGCCCTCGGCATTGAGCAGGTTCGCCCCGGCTTGCTGGCATACCAAGTGCACATCGTGACCGGCCATAGTCAACTTGATGCCGAGTAGCGATCCGTAGGAGGCGCCGAGAATAAGAATTTTGCGAGACATTCATCGACTTTCAGAGAATTGCGCCCGGTCCGATGCAGCTCGGTTCAACGTCGGTCGAACAGAGCTTGCGCTTATAACTGAGCAGAGATTAAACAATTTGAGACGTGTCAAGAGACCCGTCCAAGCCGCCGCCCATTGGGCCGGGCAAGAAGGATCTATGCCGTCTGGTCACGGAGCCTCGCCAGAGTTTCCTCGCGCCCAAGCACGGCCATCATGTCGAACACGGGCGGCGAAACGGTCCGACCGGCGAGGGCGGCACGGAGGGGCTGTGCAAGGTTACCAAGTTTGGTGCCGGTCTCGTCTGCCTGCTGACGCACAATGGCCTCAAGTGCTGTCGCATTCCAGTCGTTGGCCGCGCTTAGTTTAGCAATCAGAGCCAAGAGCGCCGGTTTGGCCTCACCTTCGACCTGCTTTTGCGCCTTGGCATCGAGCTTCAATGGCCGCTCAGCGATCAGATACAACGCGCCCTGTGCCATCTCGCACATAGTCTTGGCGCGCTCTTTGAGGCTCGGCAAGGCCGCGGCCAGCTTATCCCAACCCTTAGCCTGAAAGGCGGCCAGGAGATCTGCACCGGTTTTGATGTCCGGGCGGAATTCAGCCACGGCCTTCATGAGCATCAAGTCGGGACGGGTTTCAGGCTTCACCTTGGGATCGAGGGCTGCAACGAGATCGCCATACGTGGCAATTCCCGGCAGGCAGCGCGCCATATGGCCGAGCAGCTCCCCGTCGGGCGTGGCGCGGATGTAATGGCCGTTCAAGTCTGCGAGCTTCACGTAGTCAAAGCGGCCGGCCGATTTGCCGACGTCCTTGATATCGAACCAAGCGATAGCCTGCTCCGTCGAAAAGATCTCGTCGTCGCCGTGGCTCCAGGCGAGGCGCGCAAAATAGTTGCGCAAAGCGGCCGGCAGATAGCCCATGGCACGGAACTCAGGTGCGCCTTGTGCGCCGTGTCGCTTTGACAGTTTCGCGCCGTCTGGCCCGTGCACAAGTGGGATGTGCGCGAACGCTGGAAGCTCCCAACCGCACGCCTGATAGACCTGCGTCTGGCGGCCCGCATTGGTCAGGTGATCGGCGCCACGGATGATGTGCGTGACGCCCATGTCGTGATCATCGACGACAACCGCAAAGTTGTAGGTCGGAATACCGTCGGAGCGCACGACGATGAGATCGTCGAGATCCTTATTCGGGAACGCCACGTCGCCCTGGACAAGGTCATTGACCAGGGTTGCGCCCTCACGCGCGGCGCGCAGTCGGATCGACGGTTTCACGTCTTTTGGCGCCGTCTCTGGATCGGCATCGCGCCAGGGCGACAGGATCACCTGGGGCAATTTTTGCGCAACCAGTTCCTCGCGCATTTTGTCGGTTTCGTCTTTTGTCAGGTAGCACCGATAGGCTTTGCCCTCGGCCAGCAATTGGGCTGCGACCTCCTGGTGCCGCTTCACACGCGAAAACTGGGATACGGGCTCGCCGTCCCAGTCGATACCCATCCATGTCAGGCTGTCCAGAATGCCAGCCGTATAGGCGTCTTTAGAGCGCTCGCGGTCGGTGTCTTCGATGCGCAACAGAAACTTGCCACCCATGTGCTTGGTGTAGAGCCAGTTGAACAAGGCTGTCCGTGCGCCGCCGATGTGCAGTGCGCCCGTCGGTGACGGGGCAAAGCGTGTAACGATTGGTTTCATGGCAGGTGCAGGTTTCATGGCAGCTGAGGGCCGTGTTCGGGTTCACAATCGGTAAGCGGCCGCGTCTAGCATGCGACAGCGCGGAACGCACGTGCGCCGACGGCGCCAAGCCGAGCAGTAAAAGGCAATTAAATTCTCGAATTCGACACATCCCAACTGTCATCCTGGCCCACTTGCGGGCAAGATGACAGTTGAGTTTGCGGTTTGCCTTGCGAGTCAGCTTAAGATGCGAGAATTGAATAGCCCTGCCGAGCATTCTGCCCCGAGCATTCTGCCCTTGTCTCGCCGCAGTCTGCCGCCTATCCCAACGCAATATCAGCATCCTAAAGGAGTGCCTGCATGTACGCCGTTGAAGTACGCGACCGGATCATGATCGCCCACTCACTGCCGGACCCGTTCTTTGGGCCAGCGCAGGGCATGCATGGCGCCACATTCGTGATCGATGTGGCGTTCTTTCGGGAGAAGCTGACGGCGCAGAACGTGGTTGTGGATATCGGCGCGGCGCTTGAGGTTCTCAACAAAACCCTGAAACCATTATCCTACAAAAACCTCGACACACTGCCAGAGTTCAAGGGCACCCTGACCACAACCGAATTCCTGTGCAAGCACGTGTTCGACGCCATGGTCAAAGCCGCCAAAGGCGGAGCGCTCGGCGCCGATGGTAAGGGCCTGGCAAAGATCAAAGTCACGCTACACGAAACCGACCTCGCACGGGCCTGGTTTGAAGGCACGGTTGCGTAACCCATGACCCGAGCGGCGTTCGTGATCCCCGGCGACATCACGTTGCCGACCGGTGGCTATGCCTATGACCGGCGCGTGCTCCGACTGCTGGCAGAGCACGGCGTTGCCTGCGCGCATGTGGCGCTGCCCGGCTCCTATCCGCAGCCGACGGCTGACGATCTGGCTGAAACCGAGCGCATCTTAGCGGCTGTGCCAGATGAAACGGTGCTGTTGATCGACGGCCTCGCGTTCGGCGCGATGCCGGGCGACTTGGTTGGGCGTATCAAGCAGAAGATCGTCGCGCTGGTGCACCATCCGCTGTGTTTGGAGGCAGGGCTGACGCCCATGCGGCAGCGGCTACTGAAACAGACCGAAACGATGGCTCTGGTGTTTGCAGAGAAAGTGATTGTCACGAGCCCGATGACTGCAAAGATCATCACTGCAAATTTCGGCGTGGCGGCCGATCGGATCTCGATCGCTGTGCCAGGGACGGATCGCGCCAAGCGCGCCACGGGTAGTGCGTCGTCCACAGCCGCGTTGCTTGCCGTCGGCTCAATTGTGCCGCGCAAGGGCTATGACTTGCTGATGCATGCGCTGGCGCCATTGAAGCACTTGCCGTGGACGCTGAAAATCATCGGCGCGGCGCGGGATGCGGTAGCTTTGGCGGCGTTCGAGGCGGCTCGAGATGACCATGGCCTCGCCGACCGGGTTGCAACGCTTGGGGCGGTCAGCGATGACGAACTGGCCCGCTGCTATGCCCAGTCCGACATTTTCGTCATGCCCTCGCATTTTGAAGGCTACGGCATGGTGCTCGCCGAGGCCTTGGCGCGGGGATTGCCCATCGTGTGCACGACAGGCGGCGCGGCCGCCGAGACCGCGCCTGATGCAGCCGCTATCAAGGTAAAGCCAGGTGATGCTCTTGGTTTCGGATCGGGCGTTGCACGTCTGATCGAAGATCATGCTGTGCGGCGTCGGATGTCTGACGCAGCCTGGGTTGCGGGCCAAACGCTTCCCGCCTGGAATGACACGACGCGGGCCATCGCGTCCGTATTGAAGAAGGTATCGGCATGAGTGGATTTTCACCGGAATGGCTGACGCTGCGTGAGCCGTCGGATCATCGCGCGCGCGATGCGATGCTGGGTCTGAAACTTGCCGATCGCCTGCAGAAGCGCGGCCGCATCACCGTCACCGATCTTGGCTGCGGTACGGGCTCAAATATACGTGCCACCTATGCGCTGCTTGGGCCGGAACAGCATTGGACGCTGGTGGATCACGACCCGCGCTTGCTGGCGGCCGCACGCACGCACCTGACCGCATGGGCCGATCATGCAACGCCGGTTAGCACCAAAGATGGACGCAATGGCGGCGAGAGCCTCGAACTGATCAAGAGTGGCAAACGATTGATGGTGTCATTTCGCGAGGCGGATCTGGTCAAGTCGTTGGATGCGGCGTTGGGCCAGCGGCCCGACCTCGTGCCCGACCTCGTGACGGCATCGGCGCTGTTTGATCTCTGCTCAGCTGAGTTTATTGGTCGCTTCGCTGCGGCCGTCGCCAAGCGTCAGGCCATGTTTTATACGGTATTGACCTACAATGGCATTCAGAAGTGGACGCCGCAGCACCCGGCTGATGAGGCGATGCTGGACGCGTTCCATAGCCATCAGATGACCGACAAAGGTTTCGGCCCGTCCGCCGGGCCAAGTGCGCCGGCTGCATTGGCAGCGGCTTTCAAGGCCAACGGTTACACCGTGCACGAGGGTGACAGCCCTTGGCTTCTCGGCCGCTCGGACCAGGCGTTGGTCGATGCATTAGCTCCTGGCTTCGCCAATGCTGTGGCTGAGTTGACGTCGGTTCCCTCTGCAAGCATTGCCGACTGGCGCGCCGTCAAACGGCACGGCTCGGAAGTGGGGCACACGGATACGCTTGCTGTGCCTGGCTAAGGTGCATCACCCGCCAGAAATGCGCGGTGCGCGGGCGGTGAGATGATCAATGAGGCCGTGGACGAAACCAGCGGTTGGCGTGACGTCACCGCCAGCGGCATCCAAGTGGGACAGCGCTTCGGCAATTCGGGTATCGGCATGGGCTTTGGCGCGGCCAACCCCGAGCAACGTCACGACTGTTATCTTTGACGTGTCCTTGCCGACATCCTTGCCGGCAATCTCGATGGTCGAGTGGGCATCGAGGACGTCGTCGTAGGTTTGGAATGCCAGCCCGAGCTTATCGCCGAAAGTGCGCATGTGTTGTGCTATGTCTTCATTCATGCCGGCGATGCGCGCGCCACCTTCGGCCGCAAGTCCGAACAAGACGCCAGTTTTACGTAAGTGCATGGTCTCGACATCAGCGACGGTCTGCATGTCGGCCACGTCGCGCAGATCCTGTTCTTGGCCACCTGTCAGGCCGTCTGGACCAATCGCAACCGCGAGACGTGCCGCCAAATCGACGCGCACCGACGGTGCGCAGCCTGTGTCGCTCACGACGCACTGAAAGGCGTGGTTCATAAGTGCGACGGCTGCAAGCGTTGCTGTGTCTTCGCCGTAGATGCGGTGACAGGCAGGGCGGCCGCGACGAATTTCCGCGTCATCCATGCACGGCAGATCATCCAGGATGAGGGAGGCCGCGTGCACCATCTCAATGGCGCCTGCGAAGGTCTCGGCCTGAACGGGATCGGCACCGAATTGGCGCGCGGTTAGGCAAGTCAGCACACCGCGCGCCCGTTTGGCTGGAGACAAAAGGCTGTAACGCATGGCCCCAACGAGCCGAAGTGGCCCAGCCGAAGATGGCGGCAACAAGCCATCGAGCCGACGATCGACCGCTGCTTTGAGCAAGACCATCAAACTTTGCGCGCGCAACGGCCCAGCGTCGCCGGGTTGCGATGTCGTGCCCAACAGCGGGGCCGGGCGGCGATATGGTACTGGATCAGCCAAGTTCGAATGCCACCCTTGCTTTGGCGTCGACGGCGCCTTCCATCGACCCGTATCCGATTTGCGTTTTGCTTTCCACCCGTTGCCCTCACAACCAGCAAAGCTGGCCCCTTAACGCCGCAAAGCTGGCACGGACGACGCCACAGCGCTACACGTGTGCAGCCCCACTTGTGCGGTCTCGACACGAAAGCACCAATGGCCGATATCCAAAAGCGTAAATCCGAGCACCTCGACATCGTGCTCGCCGGCGACGTTGCTGGCAAGCTTGGCAGTGGTGGCTTTGATGCCGTTCACTTCAGGCATTGCGCCTTGCCTGAGTTGCATCTCGACCATGTCGATGTTTCCACTATGTTCCTTGGACGCTGCCTGAAATCACCCTATCTCATCAGCTCCATGACAGGAGGCCCGTCTCGCGCGGAGGGGATTAACCTCGCCATTGCCGAGGCCGCGGGCGAACTTGGCATTGCCTTCGGGGTTGGCTCGCAACGCGTGGCGCTCGAAGCAGCGGGCAACGCTGGCTTCGACAAGCGTTTGCGGCAACGGGCTGGCCCGGTGCCGATCCTTGCCAATTTCGGGGCAGCTCAACTGAAAACCTGGGAGGGCGTGACCATGGCCGAACGCGCCTTAGATATGATCGATGCGGACGCCCTGATCATTCACCTGAACCCGCTGCAGGAAGCAGTGCAGGAGGGCGGAGACCGGGACTGGACGGGACTGCTAACCCGCATCGAGACCATTGCACGGGGCCTGTCAAAGCCGATCGTTGTAAAAGAGGTCGGCAATGGCATTTCAGGCGAGGTGGCGCGGCAATTGGTTGATGCCGGAGTTGCCGTCATCGACGTTGCCGGCGTTGGGGGGACGAGTTGGGCCGCCGTCGAAGGGGCTCGCGCGCCAGATCCCGAGCAGAAGGCCATCGCCGCTGCGTTTCACGACTGGGGCATTCCGACAGCCACAGCCGTTGCCGATGTGCGCCGCGCTTGCCCGACGACGCCGATCATCGCTTCAGGCGGCATTCGCGACGGCCTGGATGCCGCCAAGGCGATGCGCCTCGGTGCCGATCTCGTGGGTCAAGCCGCCGGCGTTCTGGCCGCTGCCATTGCCGGGCCGGAGGCCATCATTACCCATGTCAACGTATTGGTCGCGCAATTGCGCATTGCGTGCTTCTGTACCGGGAGCAAGGATCTGGCGGCGCTCCGGCACGCTGCGTTGCTGTAGCGCTGTTTAAGCCCGTTCGGCGCCGTAAAACGTCGTCACCACGTGTTGCGCCTCGGCGAAGAAGAGCCAACGCTCCGTCAAAAGTCCAACGGCCATGGAGACAACCGCCGCGATGCTCGACAGCGTCGCGAGCATCGGCCCGGCCAGCAGCGCCAGCAGGATCAGCGACGCCGGCAGCGCGAAGGCCAGCAGAAACACCATGCGGCGCAACTTTTCAGCGTGTTTTCGCGCCACCTGAAAACCCATCTCGCGCATGACAAAGTTTGCTGTGCTGTGCGGCTGTTCTAGCACACGTACACGGCCGAAGCGGCCGAGGCCCGTCGCGTTGCCTGATGTCCACGTGCGTTCGGCCCCATCAATGCGCCGCCAATAAGTGGACTTGAGGACGGCCGCCAGCCCAAGCGCACCAATGGCACACCAACCGAGAAGATTTTGCTCCTCAGCAAACACGCTGAGCATCGCGAACGCCAGCACAGCGCCGGAAGCGAGAGCGAGTGCCAGGTAGACCGGCGTGACAAGCGGCTCACTCCAAGCACGGATGGTCGGCAAGCTCTGGTAGATCATGCCGGTCGCGTAAACCGTAACGGCAGCACCGACGATGGAGGCCACCGCGAGCACGCCAAACACGCTCGACTGCGTGGCATCACCGAACACCCAAACCAGCCCGAGCAGGCCGGCCGGTACAAACGTCGCCACCGCGGCCACGCCTTCGCGCGACAACCAAGATGTGCGCCACTGGGAGAACGCCCGCCACGCCCGCTTTGGCCGACCAAGATGCAGTGTGGACGACAACAGTCCGCCGGCAATCAAGGCAATAGCGATCCCAAGACCGACCAGTCCCAACGCAGCATTGCGCCCGATACCGCCGACCAACGCTGACGCGGCCAACCAGGCCAACAGCCCATAGCCGGCGCCGGATGCCGTTGTGAAAAAGATGACAGAATAAGCAGGATGCATGCGTGGCGGGACCAATGCAGGACTGGAGCTGCAAGCAGCCGTGACACAGGACATGCGGACCGGCAACAGGATCCTGGCCAGACTGCAGGCCCATGATCCAGGCCACCGCGCAACCCATCAGATGAGGCGCGCACGCTTCATTCCGCCATTCCAACGCCATCTGCCTTGTCAAACCCCTCGCGCACGATGCGCATGCCGTCGGCCGGGTAAGGCGCTGCCAGCGCGTAGGCGTCTTCGGGGGAGCCATTGAGCCACGTGTCGCGTGCGGTGTCCGTTGCGAGCATCACGGGTGAGCGCTCGTGGTTGATGCCTGCGGTGAGCGCGTTCGGCGTGGTCGTCATGAAGCTGTAGGTATCGATTTCGACGCTGGGTCCGTCCCTTTTAATTGGCCCGTTCCAGCGTTGCCAGATGCCCGCAAAGGCAAACAGCGGGCGCGGTTCGTCATCGACCGTCAGCGCAAACCAGTGCCATGTTGCGGGTGTGCGGCCATCGTGGGGTTCGGCAAAGGAGGTGGCTGGAACGAGACACCGGCGGCTTGCAAAACTTTTGCGCCAAAACGACGACGTCAGCGCCTTATCATCACGCACGTTCGTGACGCGGCGCGGGGCTTTACCCGCTTGCGGCAGCACGAAACCCCACGACATCATGACCAGTTCCAATGCACCATCGGCCGTCGGGCGAATGACGGGTGCCAAACGGGCTGGGAAAATGGCACTCACCGGTTCGAAGGCCGCCGCGCGATTGTGTGGCACCTTAAACAACCGAGCGATTGCCTCGCGGGATTTGGTCAACGCATAAAGATTGCACATGGAAAGTGCTCCGTTGTGCGGGCGTCCGGCAGAGTGGCTCCTCGACGATCTTGAACCTGCATGCTCGACCCGGTTTGGTCAATTATATCGGCAGAGATACTCTAATAGCGATAGCCAAGGCGCGCGGCTTGGCGGCTTGGTGGGCAGCTTCGTGTGAGTAGCGACGCGGCCACCAGGGATGTGATGCGCCCTCACGTTTGACATGATTGCATGGTGGGGAAAGGCCGCAACTCTTGAGTGCACATATGATGCTACACTTGGCCCGTCGACCATTTACCCCGCGACACGTGACCCTCCTGTTTGGGGCAGCGATCGTCCTCGGCGCCTGCTCCGGCGCGCCAAATATTTTACAGGTAGAAGAACGCGGCGGCGCGTTAACTCTGGCCAAGCCGTTCGACGCCGGCACGGTCTCCGCGGGCGTCTACACGCCAAGCGCTGCCGAGATAGCGCTTGATTGCAAGAGACTGAAAGGCTCGATGCTGATCATTATTGCACGCCTCAAAGACAGCACCAACCGGCCGACGGCCAGCGCCGCGTCATCTGCAATCCAGGCAGGCGTGTCGTCTGTGAAGGGGCAGCCCAACACGATGGATCTTGATGCGGAGTTGCAGCGCGAGCGGGCGCGCCTGATAGCGTATAACGGCCTGTTGGCTGCGAAAAAATGCCCGACCATGGACCTGACAAAGGAACTGCCGGCCCGGCGCTGACGTCTTGACGTTCGCGCGTGCACCTCGCACAGCGCCGATACGCCACCTCATTCCAGGAGCCGACAATGCGCCTTGACGCCAACGCCCTTGCCACCCTGTTCACCGACGCCCGCACCTTCAACGCCTGGCAGAAAAAGGATGTACCGGACGCGCTACTCCACGACATCGTCGATCTCACCAAGATGGCGCCGACATCGGCCAACTGCTCACCCATCCGCGTGGTGTTTGTGAAGTCGGCTGCGCAAAAGGAGATTCTGAAGCCTTGCCTCGCGCCTGGCAACGTCGACAAAACCATGAGCGCGCCCGTGACCGCGATCATTGCCCACGACATGGCGTTTTATGAACACCTGCCAAAGCTGTTCCCGCACGCCGATGCCAAGAGCTGGTTCGTCGGCAAACCCGACCACATCGCAACCACTGCCATGCGCAACGGCACACTGCAGGGCGCCTACATGATCATGGCCGCCCGCAGCCTCGGCCTCGATACGGGCGCCATGTCTGGCTTTGACCATGGCAAAGTGGATGCGGCGTTCTTCGACGGCACCACGCGCAAATCCAACTTCCTGCTCAACATCGGCTATGGCGACGCAACGGGGATGTTCGCCCGTTCACCACGCTTCACGTTCAACGAAATGGCGAAAATTGTCTGAGACACGCAGGCCTGTGACCGGCAATTCCCGGGCGCAGACTTAACTGGGAGCTGACTTAACTGGGAGCAGGCTCGGCTGGGCGCAGGCTCGGCTGGGCGCACGTCTTAAGGATCGCAGGCTTGGAGCGTCAGCGCCAACTCACGGCTTGCGGTCAATTTCCTTGTTCAGCTTTTCTTCCTCGTACTGGACAAACCAGCCGATCATCTGCCGCCATAGTGCCTCACACAAGTCAGGCGACACGCCTTCAACTGAGGCCCTGGCGCGCACTTTGTCGATCACCTGCTGATTGCGCCAGGGCACATTTGCCTCCTGCTTGGCTTCGAGCTTGATCTGCCAGGCGCGTTCGACATAGCCAAAACGCTCACCGATCAGCTTTACCAACGCCGTATCGCAGCGGTCGATCTCGGTGCGTACCTGTGAGAGGTCGGCGCACGCGGCAGGGGCACGGGTATCAGGTGCACGGGCGTCAGGTGCATATGGCGTCGTCATGGGCAGCTTCCGAAGCGGACAAGGCGGACAAGTGGTGGACCCGCCCGGATTTGAACCGGGAACCTAGCGGTTATGAGCCGCCAGCTCTAACCGTTGAGCTACGGGTCCTCCAGCAATTGCTATAATGCGACTTGCGCCCCGATGCCAGTGTGCGCAAGGCAACGAATTTAGAAGGTGGGCTCAGACGGTGGGCTCAGACGGCAAGCTCAGACGGTGAACTAAGCGCGGGCGGCGAACAAGGCTACCCGTTCTGCAAGCGGCAGTCGCGGCCAAAGTGCGGAGGGGTCGACCATCAGCGTGCGCATGCCAAAGCGATTGCGCAGGTCCGCCACCGCCGCGAGATCAGCCTCGTGTGCGACCGCAATAAAATCGATCGCAGACGGCTGCAGGGACATATCGCCCATGAACGTGACGATTGCCCCTGACACGGCCCCGAGATTTTGCCCCCCGAGGTCGAGCGCCAAGGGCACACGCTGAAACTCAAGCCGGCGCGCAATCTCGCATCCGTCGCTCTCGATCAGCGCGATGTCGATGGCACGGCCACCCGCAACGACAACGGCGCCGATAATGCGCAGTGTTCCGGTTGGCTTTGGGGTCACTGGGGCACCTCACCCCGCCATAAACGTCGGCAGCCAGCCTTCGTGCCGCTCGCGCAGCGCGGCAATCTCGACGGTGGCCTCGCCCTTGAGCGACAGCGACGTGCCACCGACGACGCCGACGATCCGCGCGGGCAAGCCGAGCAACTTCGCGCGCTCCATGATCTCTTCGGCGCCATTGGGGGCGACCTCAACGATGTAGCGGCCTTGGTCCTCGCCGAACCAGGCGGCGTGGGCGGGGAGGCGGCCCTCATAGGGGAATAGCGACACGCCGCGTTCACCGGCCAAGGCCATTTCGGCAACCGCAACAAGCAATCCGCCGTCGGAACAATCGTGTACCGCCCGGACTTTGTCGTCGCGGATCAGCGCGCGCACGAGGTTGCCGCCAGTGATCTCATCGTTGAGATCGACGGGCGGTGGTGCGCCCTCGACGTGACCTGAAAAGATCAGCTGGTACAGCGACTGGCCGAGGTGGCCATCCTCCCGCCCGATCAGGACGAGCAAGTTGCCGTCAGCTTTGAGCTTGATGTTGGCGGACTTGGTCCAATCCGGGATGAGACCAACGCCGCCAATGGCGGGTGTGGGCGGAATGCCGACGCCCTGGGTCTCGTTGTAGAGCGAGCAGTTGCCCGACACGACGGGATATTTCAGGCGCTCGCAGGCCTCCTTCATGCCCATCACGGAGCCCGCGAACTGGCCCATGATTTCGGGCCGCTCGGGGTTGCCGAAGTTCATGTTGTCGGTGATCG
>JANNXS010000424.1:0-1976 GCA_031409695.1 Hyphomicrobiaceae bacterium | reverse complement strand
CGGTCAGGTTCATGGTGCCGGTCCATTCACCCGATACCATCTTGGGCAGGAAGCGCTTTTTAAGCTCGCGGGAGCCGCCGATATGCACGCTGTCGATCGCGCCGTTGGTTAAAAGCGGACAGACGCCAAACGCAAGATTGGCCGCATTCCAGATTTCGCTCACCGCCATCGAGACAACGCTTGGCAGCCCTTGGCCGCCATACTCGATGGGGCACGGCAATCCGCTCCAGCCGCCGGCTACGAACTGATCGTAGGCGTCCTTCCATCCGGGCGGTGTGTGGACGACGCCGTCCACGAGGCGCGAGCCGGTGCGATCACCGGACCAGTTCAGAGGATCAAGAACTCCGGAGGCGAAGCTGCCAGCCTCATCCAGGATGGCGCGAATGGTATCTTCATCCAGGTCCGAGCCGATATTCGCCAAGACCTGAGGCAAATCGGCAGCTGCCTTGAGAGCCAGCATGATGTCGTCTACTGGAGCTTGGTAAGCCATGGGGTCGCGTCCTTTAGTGCGGCGGCACGAGCACGGTATACGAGTCGCGGTTGAGCTTGCGGTGTCGTACTAGGGGCCCGTCAAGGCATCCAAATGGCCGGACGAGACACGTGAACTCCGGAGAGTTGCATTTCCATGGCGGTTGTTGCCGCAAACGCTCTGTCCATTGCTGCCGCCGCACAGGCTTTGCGGGCGGGAGGCCTTGTCGCGTTTCCGACCGAGACCGTTTACGGGCTCGGCGCGGACGCCACCAACGGTCTGGCGGTTGCACGCATTTTCGAAGCCAAGGGCCGCCCCCGGTTCAATCCGCTGATTGTGCACGTGTCAAGTCTGGAGCAGGCCGAGCTGCTCGCGCATATCACACCGCTCGCGCGGCGCTTGGCGCAAGCCTTTTGGCCGGGTCCGCTCACACTCGTTTTGCGCCGGCGCGACACAAGCGGTCTCTCCGAATTGGTGACGGCGGGCCTCGATACGGTGGCTATCCGCGTGCCCGATCATCCGCTGGCGCGAGCCCTTCTGATCGAGTCGGGCCGCCCGCTCGCGGCTCCTTCGGCGAACCGCTCAGGCCATGTCAGCGCGACACAGGCGCGCCACGCCGACACCGACCTTGGAGACCGCGTGGTCATGGTGCTCGACGGCGGGGCGACAGCGCACGGTATCGAGAGCACGATCCTCGATGTAACGGGCCGCCACGCCGTTCTCCTGCGTTCCGGGGCCGTACCGGCAGACACCATTGAGGCAGTCGAGGGTCAGCTACTCGCGCGCAAACTGGACGGAGGCGAAAGGCCCAACGCCCCGGGCCAACTCGCCAGCCATTACGCGCCTTCGGCGCCGGTACGGCTCAATGCAATCTCGGCCGAGGCAGGTGAAGCGGTGTTGGCGTTTGGTCCGAACCCGCTGGCAACCGCAGGCCGGGTCATAAATCTAAGTCCCGGCTGCGACTTGATCGAGGCGGCATCAAACCTCTTTGCTGCTTTGCGGGCGCTTGATGCTGACAGTCCAGCGTCCATCGCTGTCATGCCAATCCCCAATCATGGGCTTGGCGAAGCCATTAACGATCGCCTGCGCCGCGCCGCCGCCCCGCGCCCGTGACGCGTTTCCTTCGCGCAAATGTGCTAAGTTGCATTTCGCCATGACCCAACACGTGCCGCCCCCTTTGAATGTGCCCTCTGCCGCGCTGCTGGCAGAACTTGCCAGCATTGTGGGGCCCGAAAACGCCCTGCGCGATACGGCTGATCAGGCACCCTACCTGACCGAATGGCGCGGGCGTTATACGGGCCGTACACCGTTGGTCGTAAGACCGGGCTCCGTTGCCGAGGTCTCCGCCATCTTGAAAGCGTGTAACGCGGCGCGCGCCGGTGTCGTACCGCAAGCTGGGAACACGGGGCTCGTTGGCGGGCAAATTCCGCACGAGTCTGGCACCGAAATTGTTGTCTCGGTCGCGAGGCTCAATAAAATCCGTGCGATTGACAAGGCGGCGCATGCC
>JANNXS010000423.1:0-1819 GCA_031409695.1 Hyphomicrobiaceae bacterium | reverse complement strand
ACGCCTTCGAGGATTTGCACGTTGGCATGACCGCAACCCTCGAGCACATCGTCAAAACAGATGATGTCACATCCTTTGCCGCAGTCAGCGGCGATCACAATCCGGTGCACCTTGATCCGATCTACGCATCGAAGACCATTTTCGGTGGCTGCATCACACACGGCATGCTGACGGCGAGTTACATCTCGGCCGTGTTTGGTATGCGATTACCGGGCCCGGGCGCGATTTATATCTCGCAGACCCTCAACTTCAAAGGCCCGGTGCGGGTCGGCGACACGGTGCTGACGACGGTTACAGTTGCCGAGCTATTTCCAGCCAAGCGCCGCGCCCGGTTCGATTGCACCTGCATTGTCAACGGTCGCGAGGTGCTTGGCGGCGAAGCGATCCTGATGGTGCCTTCCCGCCCCGCGCCCGCTTAAATCCAGCATAGCCCTTATGCATCTGAACGCAGATGAAGCGCCCTGGCAACGCTGCTAGGCTTGCGGCAAAAGAGTGCCGTAGGGAGGGATCAGACATGCCAACCACGACGAAGCCAAAGGCCAAAAAATCGAGCGCCTCAAAGCCGTTGATTCGGGTCGCGACCTACGATGGACCCGGCGCCGAACCTGTGATCCGCGAAGTGCCGTGGCCGAAGATTGGACCAAAAGCTGCCCTGATCAAAATTGGTGCGTGCGGCGTTTGCGGCACCGACCAGCACATCCTCAAAGGACATTGGCCAAAGCCGCTGCCGTGGCCGTTCACTCTTGGACATGAACTCGCCGGCGTGATCGTCGAGTTGGGTGCGGAGCTCAAAACCGACCACATGGGCAAGCCAATCAAGGTCGGCTCGAAACTGATGCTGCCACCCTTGATGCCATGTGGCTTTTGCGATTGGTGCAAGCGCTATCCCGAGCAATCCAACAAGTGCCTAACGCCGGTCTATTACGGCCGCTATCTGGGCTTCAATAAGCCGCCGCACCTGTGGGGCGGTTGGGCCGAGTACGTCTACGTCGACTACGAAGAGCTGCCCGGCACCAAGATTTATAAACTCCCCGATGACATGAGTTTGCTGCTGGGCTCGTTATCCGAACCGCTCACCTCGTGCATTCGCGGCTTCAACCGCGCGATCAAAGCCGGCGGCTTCAAATGGGGCGACACGGTCGTCATTCAGGGCACCGGCCCGATCGGCATTCTAGCGATTGCCGCCGCCCAGGAAATGGGAGCCGGCCGCGTCATTGCCGTCGGTGCCCCTGAAAATCCGCGGCTGGCGCTCGCGCGTGATTTCGGCGCGGAGGCAACCGTCGATATCGAAGTCCACAAGACGGCAGAGGCGCGGATCAAAGCCGTGCGTGACATCGTCGGCGGCTATGGTGCCGACCTCGTCATGGACTGTTCGGGTCACCCGACTGCTGGACCCGAAGGCATCGAGTTTCTGCGTGACGGCGGCACTTACGTCGAGATGGGGCAATTCACCGATGCCGGTTCGATCATGACGTCGTGGCACCGCATCTGCACCAAAGACCTGAACGTGCTGGGCTCGTGGGCTTTCACGGCTAACGATTTGGCACTCGGCGTCGAGATGTTGCACAAGGCGCGCGATAAATATCCATGGCGCAAAATGCAAACGCTGTATCCCTTCACCGAGGATGGCGTGAAACGCGCCGTCGCCGATGCCATGGCGATGAAGACCGTCAAGAGCACCATCATTCCGTTCGAGGATATGATCTGATTGATCTTCCGATTGTTGCCAGCCTAATACCAACTGCCAACTTTCGGAGACGTTTGCATGACGACGATGTGGCCAACAATTTATTTGCTAATCGCGGCTGCTGCGGTGATC
>JANNXS010000422.1:0-13463 GCA_031409695.1 Hyphomicrobiaceae bacterium | reverse complement strand
TGGGCAATCCCGGGCAGGCCAACTATTCGGCCGCCAAAGCTGGCGTCCACGGTCTGACGCGCACCATGGCGCGCGAATGGGGACGCTATCTCGTCAATGTAAACACTGTCGCGTTCGGGCTCATCTCCACGCGCCTGACCGTCGCCTCCGATGGCGGCTCGATGATCAATGTCGAGGGACGCGACATCAAAGTCGGCGTCAACCCGGATTTCCTCAAAGCGGCGGAGGCCGGCATCCCATTGGGGCGCGCGGGCAAGCCGTCAGAGGCGGCCGGCGCTGTGTATCTGATGTGTATGCCCGAGAGCGATTACGTGACCGGGCAACTGCTCATCTGCGCCGGAGGTTTGTATTGAGCCTAGAGCACGTTCCGAACCTTCGGAATCGGAACGTGCTCTATGTCTATGAATGGTCGCATTTTCTACGACGAACCGGGAAGCCACTTCGTCGGAGAATGCTCTTGTCCCAAAAGGACCGTGAAGAGGCGCGTTCGGCCCGGCCACGTTGTCGGCCTACGCAGCCGTCTTCTGCGGCTTGGCCAGCAGCCCCGCAAGGTCGGCTGCGATATCGCGCACGGCTTTCAGGCGCGTGGCCGTGTCCTCCCAGGCGCCGCGAAACAACAGCTTATGGTCGGGTTGTAGCTTCACGCTCGCCTTGTGCTTCATGAGGTGGGTCGCGAGCGCCTGCGGGTCGGAGAATTTCGACTTTCGGAACGTCAGCACCGCCCCCTTGGCACCAGCGTCGATCTGTTGGATGCCGGCACGGCGGCACAACGCTTTGATCTCCATGACATCAAGCAGTCCACGGACTTCTTCCGGGAGTTCCCCAAAGCGATCGACGAGTTCGGAGCCAAAATCGTCAAGCTCCTGACGGGTCGAGAAATTCGACAGGCGGCGATAAAGTCCAAGGCGCACCTGCAAGTCGGTGACGTAGGCCTCCGGAATGAGCACGGGCAGGCCGAGTGTGATTTGCGGGCTCCAGGTGTCCTGCGTCTCACCCGTGATATCGCTGCCTTTCAACTGCTCGATCGTCTCCTCCAGCATGTGTTGGTAAAGTTCGAAGCCGACTTCACGGATGTGGCCCGATTGCTCATCGCCAAGCAGGTTACCGGCGCCGCGGATGTCGAGATCGTGGGAGGCGAGCGAGAAACCGGCGCCGAGCTGATCGAGCGACTGGAGCACCTTTAGGCGTTTCTCGGCACCCTCGGTCATCTTCTTGCCGGCGGGCGTGGTGAAGTAGGCATAGGCCCGCGTCTTCGAACGGCCGACGCGGCCGCGCAACTGGTACAGCTGAGCCAAACCGAACATGTCGGCGCGGTGTACGATCATGGTGTTGGCGTTGGGGATATCGAGACCGGACTCAACGATCGCCGTTGAGACGAGAACGTCATACTCGCCCTCATAAAAGGCCGTCATGATGTCCTCGAGTTCGGTCGCGTTCAACTGTCCGTGGGCACGCGCCACACGCAACTCAGGCGTCTGCTCGGTCAGGAATTCGACGATGTCATCGAGATCGGACAAGCGCGGGCAGACAAAGAAGGATTGCCCGCCGCGATAACGCTCACGCCGTAGCGCTTCGCGCAAAATGACGCCGTCGAAAGGCGAGATATAGGTGCGCACCGCCAACCGATCGACCGGCGGCGTGGTGATCAGCGAAAGCTCGCGCACCCCCGACAAGGCCAATTGCAGCGTGCGCGGGATCGGCGTCGCCGACAGGGTGAGCACATGCACCTCCTCCTTCATCAGCTTCAAACGCTCTTTGTGAGTAACGCCGAAGTGCTGTTCCTCATCAATGATGATCAGGCCGAGCCGTGCAAACTCAATGGTCTTGCCGAGCAGCGCGTGCGTGCCAACGACAATGTCGAGTTGGCCGCTTTTGAGGGCCTCCTTGGTGTCCGAGAGTTCCTTGGGTGAAACCATTCGCGACGCTTGTGCAATCTTGACCGGCAAGCCATCGAAGCGTTTCGAAAACGTGCGGAAATGCTGGCGTGCCAGCAGTGTCGTTGGCACCACGACCGCAACCTGCAAGCCGTTCAAGGCGGCAACCATGGCAGCCCGCAACGCGACCTCCGTCTTGCCAAACCCGACGTCACCGCAGATGAGGCGGTCCATCGGCTTGCCCGAGTTCAAATCCGAAAGCACGGCCTCAATACTGGTTTCCTGGTCTTCCGTCGGCTCGTAGGGGAAGCGCGCACAAAACTCCTCGTAGGCGCCCTGTGGCGGGGCCAGCGCTGGCGCCTCGCGCAGTTGGCGCAGGGCCGCGATGCGTATGAGGTCGCCGGCAATCTCGCGCAGACGCTGTTTGAGCTTGGCTTTGCGCGATTGCCAGGAGGCGCCACCGAGGCGGTCCAATTGGGCGCCGGATTCGTCTGAGCCGAATCGCGACAGCAGCTCGATATTTTCGACGGGCAGGTAGAGTTTGGCGCCATCCGCATATTGCAGTTCGAGGCAGTCGTGTGGCGCGCCGAGTGCGGTGATGGTCTTCAGACCATCGAAGCGGCCAATGCCGTGGTCTGTGTGCACGACGAGATCACCAACAGAGAGGGCGGTTGCCTCGGTGATCACGTCGGCGGCCTTGCGGGCTTTGCGGCGCGGACGCACGAGGCGATCACCCAGCATGTCCTGCTCGCCAATGACAGTCACCTCCGGTGTGTCAAACCCGTGCTCCATCCCGAGCACGCCGAACGCCACATAATCACGCGGCAGCATTTCAACATCCGCGTACGTCTCAACCTTACGCAGTTTCGTCCCATCGAGGCCGTGATCCCGAAGCAGCGACACCAAGCGTTCGCGCGCGCCAGGCGTCCAGGCATTGACGACTATACGGCGGCCGGATGTCTGTTGGCGGACGATGTAATCGCGCACACTGTCAAACACCGATTGCCCCTCGGGGACGCTTTCGCTCGAGAAATTTCGTCCGGCGCGGCCGTGGAACGAGGTAATAGTCGCGCTGCCGCCCTCCGGCTGCTCGAAGGGCGAGACTTGGCGCACGGCCCGATCCGACGTTAGCTTGTCCCACTCGCGCTTGAGCACGAACAATTTGTCGGGCGGCAATGGTTTGTAAGGTGCCGCGCCGAACTTTGCATGTTCAAGGCCATCAAGGCGGGCCTTGTAGTGGTCGTCGATGGTTTCAAAGCGCTCAGCCAGCGCCTTGTCCATCTGGTGATCGAAGCTGAAGGTCGCGTTGGGCACGTAATCAAACAGCGTCTCCATACTGTCGTGAAACAGCGGCAGCCAGTGCTCGATGCCGGGGTAGCGATGGCCGGCAGTGACGGCGGCGTAGAGCGGGTCATCGCCAGTCACAGCGCCGAATTGGGCGACATAGCCGCCGCGAAAGCGCTTTTCCGCTTCCTCGCCGAAGGCAAGTTCGCTGATCGGCATAAGCACGAGTTTCTGCACGATCTTGTCGGAGCGCTGGGTCTCGGGATCGAAACTCTTGATGCTTTCCAGGGTGTCGCCGAAGAAATCCAAGCGGATCGGGTTGAGACGGCCCGGCGGGAAGATGTCGAGAATACCGCCGCGCACGGCAAACTCGCCAGCCTCCATCACTGTGCCGGAGCGCGTGAATCCACCAAGCGTCAGCCGTTGGATCAACTGGTTCATGTCGAGGCGCTGGCCCGGCGCGATTGGCTTTAGGGCGTTGCGCATGAACTGGCGCGGCGGCACACGTTGCAGGACGGCGTTCGCTGTTGTCAGCAGAATGGTCGGGTCTTTACGCGAGGTGGCGATGGCAAGCCGCGACAGCGTCGTGATGCGCCGCGCCATGATTTCGGCGTTCGGCCCGATACGGTCATAGGGCACGGTATCCCAGGCAGGGAACGCCAGTGTTTTCACCTGCGGGGTGAAGAAGGCGATGCCAGCCGCCAACGCTTCCAACCGGCGATCATCGCGCGCCACATGCACCATCAGCGGCGCTTCTTTCGCCCGCATGGCCTCGGATAGGCACAGTCGGCCGAGGACGAGCGCGTCCATGCCTTCGGGCACGGCTGTCAGCCAATCGATACGGGATGCGGTCATTACTTCAATTCTCAAAGCGCATGAAACTGGCGGATGTCGGCGATGACGGCCTCGAACCCCGGGCCAATCGTCGACGCCGGCTTAAAAATCCAGGCGTCGAGATCGGGGTCGGAGACGGCGAGCAACAGCTCAAAGTGGTCGAGCGCGTCGCCGGCCATGTCCGGCAACTTCGCGAGCGCGTAGCGGCCAATCATCCAATCCATCTCTTTTGTGCCCCGATGCTGCGCGCGAAACAGCGCGCGCTTGCGGCGGGCTTCGAGGTCGGACGGTTCGCAGTCGGTGGTAGTCATCGTGACATCTCAAACAGACACGCCCGGGTGCGCGATGGCACCCGGGGTCAGGGAAACCGCGTGTAGGCGAGGCTGGGCCGCTGCGCAACGTGACACGACGAAAACGTGGCACGACGAAAACCGGTGTCAGACCGGAAGCGGACTGCCGGTCTGCGTCACATGCCCGGCGGTTTGCCGATGAAATCGCCCTTGCCGATGTCAACGCCGTTGTGGCGCATGATGTTGTAGGCTGTGACACAATGGAAATTGAAGTGGCCCATGGCGAAGTTGAGCAGATAGGCTTGGCCTTTGAACACCACCGCGTTGCCGCGCACCTTGAGGTGGATGTCGCGGGCCTCGGAACCATCGATTTGCGCCGGCTTAAAGCCGTGGATGTAGTCGATGGTCTTTTTAACACGCGCTTTCAGCTCGGGGATGGTTTTCTCAGTGTCTTCCCAGGCTGGCACTTCAAGGCCTGCGAGGCGTGCAGTTGGCCCCTTGGCGAAATCGCTGGTCAGTTGGATCTGGCGGGCGAGCGCGAACATGTCCGGCGCCAGCCGCAGGCCAGTGAACACGGTTTCATCGATCTTTTTGGCGGCGCATAGGGCCGCGGCTTTGTCGAGCATGGCGTCAAGGGCCGTCAGGTATTGCGCGAACACGGGCACAGAGGCCTGATACATGGAGATGGTCATGGAAAACCTTACAGCGTTGCGGTTGAAATGTGTGTGGTGCGGTGTCGCCCGGTCCAGTTTAAGAGCGGCGCGGTTCAGTGTCGGCCGGCGACGGCGCTGCACATGAGCACGGGCACCGGCTGAGGGCAAATGTCAGACCTGCTTCAGCCCCGCAGGTGGCATGCAACCTGATGCCCATCGCTGACGCGTTTGAGCACGGGGCGCTCCTTGGTGCAGATATCCTGCTTGATCGGGCAGCGCGTGTGAAAATGGCAGCCGGATGGCGGGTTGATGGGGTTTGGCACGTCGCCCTGCAGCATGATGCGTTTGCGCTTCACGGTCGGGTCGGGGATCGGCACGGCGGACAGCAGCGCTTCCGTGTAGGGGTGCTGCGGGTTGGTGTAGAGGTCATAGGATTTCGCGATCTCAACCACGCGACCAAGATACATGACGGCGACGCGGTCCGACGTGTGTTCAACGACTGACAGATCGTGGGCGATGAAGAGGTAGGTGAGGTTGAACCTTTCCTGCAAGTCTTCGAGCAGGTTGATCACCTGCGCCTGGATCGACACGTCAAGCGCTGACACGGGTTCATCGCACACAATCAGCTTGGGCTCGACGGCGAGCGCGCGGGCAATGCCGATACGTTGGCGCTGGCCGCCAGAAAACTCATGGGGGTAGCGGCGGATATGATCCGGTTGCAGACCAACAGTCTCCAAGAGTTGTACGACCCGATCGTGCTGCTCTTGTTTGGTCTTGAACAGTTTGTGGATCACCAACGCTTCGCCGATGATGGCACCAACGGTCATGCGCGGATTAAGAGACGCAAACGGATCCTGGAAAATGATCTGCATGTCGCGGCACAGGTTCGTGAACTCTCCGCGGTCGATGTTTGTGACGTCTCGACCCTCAAACCAGATCTGTCCACCGGTCGGTTCGATCAAGCGCAGAATGCAGCGGCCGGTGGTTGACTTGCCGCAACCGGATTCACCGACGAGGCCCAGCGTCTCGCCGGGCGCTATCTCGAAGTTGACGTGGTCGACGGCATGCACACGGTCGACCTCACGCTGCAACAGTCCGCCCTTGATGGGGAAGTACTTCACCAAGTCTTTGACCTGGAGCAGGGGCGTCTGTGGGGCCGCCGGAATAGTTTCGACGCTCATAGGATACACGCGACCTTGTGGCTGGGCGACACTTGCTTTAGCGGCGGTTGCGCCGTTTTGCATTCGGGCATGGCGAACTTACAGCGGGCGGCAAAGCGACATCCAATTGGCGGATGCAGCAGGCTTGGCACGGTGCCAGCGATGGCTTCGAGACGCTGTTTTTTTGCGGTATGATCGATGCGCGGAATGGAGCGGATCAAGCCTTGGGTGTAGGGGTGGCGCGGATTGGCGAACAGCTCTTCAACCGTTGCCTCCTCAACAACGCGGCCGGCGTACATGACCACGACGCGTTGCGTGACTTCGGCGACGACGCCCATAGCATGCGTGATCAGCATGATCGACATACCCAAGCGATCCTTTAAATCCTGCATGAGTTCCAGGATTTGGGCCTGAATGGTGACATCTAACGCCGTGGTCGGTTCGTCGGCGATCAGAAGCTTTGGATTGCAGGCGAGCGCCATGGCGATCATCACGCGCTGCCGCATGCCACCTGAGAACTGGTGCGGGTAGTCATGCACGCGGCGGCCAGGATTCGGGATCTGTACGAGGCTCAGCAATTCGACCGTGCGATCAAGCGCCTGTTTGCCGTTCATGCCCTCGTGGCGGCGCAACACCTCGATGATCTGATCACCGACGGTGTAGACGGGATTGAGCGACGTCATGGGCTCTTGGAAGATGATGGCGATTTCCTTGGCGCGGATCTCGTCCATCTCTTGCGTGGTCAGCGGCACGAGATCGCGGCCCTGCCAAAGGATCTTGCCACCAACAATCTGGCCTGGTGGCATCGGGATCAGTTTCAGCACCGACATGGCCGTCACGGTCTTACCGCAGCCGGACTCGCCCACGATGCCGACTGTTTCGCCTTTATGGATGGCAATATCGATGCCATCGACGGACTTCACCCAGCCGTCGTCGGTTTTGAAGTGCGTCTTCAAACCCTGAATGTCGAGCAGCGGTGCGCCGCGACCGGCGGCGGCGAACTCGGTCATGTACATGGCCTCCACTTGATGCCCGTCTGGGTCCGTTACGGCTGCGGTAAAGGTGCCACGGCCGCGCGAGGCTGGTGCACCTGCGTCTTGGCCGCCGTAGGCGAGGCCTGCGAGATGAAACGCTGCGACGCCGGATTGGTGCAGCGCTGAGAGCGACACCTTGCCGGGCCCGTGCTGGGTTGAGGGCATGATCGCGCGCGAAAGTAATACGAGCGTCGCATCACCGCCGCCACGGCCATAGCCGACCGAGGTTTCGCTCGTGGTCAGACGCACATAGCCGATGGTCGAGAGAACCTGATCGTAAAAGCGGGTCGACAAGCCAAGGTCGGAGACGCCCAGCGAAAGGTGGCCGATCATCAATGCACCTGCCGCGGGTCGAGCGCGTCTCGCAGACCATCGCCGATGAAGTTGATCGACAGCACGGTCAGAAAGATGAACAGGCCCGGAAACAGCGCGTAGTGCGGTGCAAAGTCGAGATACTCCTTGGCGTCAAACAGCAGGCGACCCCAGGTCGGGATGTCGGGCGGAAAGCCGAGGCCAAGGAACGAAAGCGTGGATTCAGCGATGATGGCGGCAGCGACATCGATGGTGGCCGCGACGATGACAGGCCCAAGTGCATTGGGCAGGATGTGGCGCAACACCTGCCGACGCTTCGAGGCCCCCAGTGCGCGGGCGGCTTCGACGAACTCCTTTTCTCGCAAGCTCAAGAACTGGGCGCGTACGAGGCGTGCGACTGGCATCCAGCGCAAGCCGCCGATAACGACCACGACCATAATGAAGACACCCATCTCAACGCCGAACACGGCTTTGAGCTTGTCGCGGAACAGGTAGATGACCAGCAGCAGCAACGGCAACTGCGGCAGCGAGAGGAACAGATCCGTCATCCACATCAGCGCTGAGCCGACCCAGCCGCGTGACATGCCGGCGATGGCGCCGATGAAAACACCAACCGTGATGGCAACGAACATGGCGGCCAAGCCTACCGCGAGCGAGATGCGTCCGCCGTAAAGCATCCGGGCAAGAAGATCCTGGCCGAGGTCATCGGTACCAAGTGGGTGCGCCAATGACGGCCGGGCCAGGCGTGCCGAAAAATCAATCTCGTTGACCGGCACGCGCCAAATCCAGGGGCCAAACACCACCGCAAAGATGATGATTGACAGCAACACAAGGCTGACGACGGCCAGCTTGTGCTTGCGGAAGCGCCGCCACGCCTCTTGGCGCGGGGAGACGACTTTGCGTGCAGCCTCGGCGATTGCCTCAGCCGAACTTGATGCGGGGATCGAGCCAGCCATAAAGGATATCTGCTATGAGGTTGAAGAGGACGACGAGGCAGGCAAACACAAAAGTCACCGACATGATGACAGGCGTGTCATTGGCGAGGATTGACGAGATCAGCAGCGAACCGATGCCGGGGATGCGGAAGATCTGCTCGGTGACGATGGCCCCGCCGAACACGGCCGGCATTTGCAAAGCCACCAGCGTCACGACCGGAATGAGCGCATTGCGCACGACGTGGCGGATTAGAACCAAGCGCTCGCCAAGACCCTTTGCGCGGGCTGTTGTCACGTAGTCGAGGCGGATCACGTCGAGGACCGCTGACCGAACGTAGCGGGTCATGGACGCGGCCTGAAACGAGGCCAGAACCATTATCGGCATGATGGTTTGTTTGAACTGTGCCCAGACCCAGGCAAAGCCCGTCTCGGACAGGTCTGCACGATAGACGAATGGCAACCAATCGAGCCAGATCGAGAAGATCAGAATCAGAACAAGGCCCGTGAAGAAGGTTGGCAACGAAAAGCCAACAAACGCCAGGGTGTTGGCGACCTGATCGAACATCGAATAGGGCTTACGTGCCGCGAGGACGCCGACCGGCAGCGCGATGCACAACGCCAAGAGCTGCGCCAAGCCGATAACGAACAGCGTGGCCGGCATGCGTTGCCAGATCAGGGTATCGACATCGATGCGCGACACGAACGAGAAACCCCAGTCGCCCTGGATCATCGCGAGAAGCCAGCGCCAATAACGGAAAAAAACGGGGTCATCGAGCCCGAATTTCTCGCGTAGCGCCATCCGCACTTCCGGCGGCACGTTTGGATTGGTCGCAAGTTCGCCGAAGGGATCTCCGGGCGCGAGCGCGAGGACGCAGAATAGAATAGCGCTGATGCCAAGCAAGCTCGGTATGGCAATCAGCAATCGTCTGAGCAGGTACTGCCCCATCTTCTCCCCGCACGCTTACTCAGATGTGTTCGAGAGCTCAAGGCGCTCGTCGGCATCTCGAATATGGCCGCATCGCACCAAAAGTTCAAAGCTAGTCTCTTAGCGCAAGCGCTGGTCGGCGCCCGTTGCCTGAAAACTGTTGGCGCTTGCCGACGGAGCATGCACCGCTGTGCTCTGCCGATTGCGCTACCAGTGCACGCCGCCAAAGGAGGCCGTCACCAGTGACGCCGAAACTGTGAGGCCAATATAAAAGTTTATTGGCCCGCGGAACACTTGGGTTCCGCGGGTCGCAAGCCTATGGCCGCACGTCGCTTACGCGTCACGGTGCCAAACGTTCAGGAGCGCCAGGAGGCTGTCCCAGCCGCTCAGCGAGACCTTCATTTTGTTCGACACGGCCTGCACCGATGGACGGTACACGACGGGAATGACAACGAAGTCGTTGATGACGATGTCGTTGCACTGGATCAACAGTGCCGCGCGCTTGACCGGATCGAGTTCGCCTTCGGACGCAACCAGCGCCTTGTCGTACTCAGCGTTCGCATAGCGGGTGTAGTTGCGGCCCTGCCACTTGTTTTCCTTCGTCGCCTGCTCGCGGGTCAGGAACTGCTGCATGAAGAGGCCCGGATCAGGCTGGCCCATCGTGGTCGTGAACATCTGGATGTCGGTGTAGAACTTCGGATAGGTATCCGGGTTCGCAACATCTGATGAGAAGTACACGGACGCAACGACCGATTTGATCTCGATGTCGATGCCAGCCTTCTGGCAGGCCTGCTTGACGATGGCCTGGGTCTTTTGGCGCGGGCCGTTGATGGAGGTCTGGTAGACCCACTTTAACTTGACGCCGCCCTTGGCGCGAATGCCATCGGCACCCTTCGCCCAGCCGGCCGCGTCGAGGAGGGCGTTGGCCTTATCGACGTTGAACTCGAACTTCGTGTTTTTAGAGCGAAAACGCTCGGGATTGTTGACGAAGTTCGCTGTTGCGACGCCGGTACGTCCGTAGATGAACTTCTCGACTGAGACTTTATCGACCAAGTGGCTCAGCGCCTCACGGACGGCCTTGTCCTGCAGCGCTGGATGCTTGGTCTTGAGGCTCGAACGCTCGCCGTCAACTTCCGTATTCGGATCGGTGAAGTTGATGCCGATGTGCTCGATGTTACCACCCGGCACGATCACGACCTTGCCTTTGCCGCCCTGCTCCATCTTGATCAGGATTTCGTCTTCGACCTGCATGTTCCAGGCGAAATCGAATTCGCCGGTCTGAATGACCGAGCGAGCTGCTGAGACGGCATCGCCGCCGCCTTTCAACTCGATGGAGTCAAAGTGTGGCATGTTGGCGATGTGGTAGTTCGTGTTGATCTCGCCCTTGACCATGTCGCCGGGCTTGAAGTCGACGAACTTATAAGGGCCCGTGCCGACTGGCTTCAGGTTGGCCGGGGCCTCGCGCGATTTGCCGCCCGTGAACTCAGCAAACAAGTGCTTTGGCAAAATCATACCGGATAGGCCGCAGAAGGCATTGGCCCAGAACGGCGTCGCCTTGTCGAAGATCACCTTTACTGTGTAGGCGTCGACCTTCTCGACCTTTACGTCCTTGTAGGAACCGCTGGTGACGGCCGCCGTTGCCGGATCTTTGGCGTATTCCCAATTGAACACAACGTCATCGGCCGTAAAGTCTTTACCGTCGTGCCATTTGACGCCCTGCTTCAACTTCCAGGTGACCGATTTGCCATCGGCTGCAAGACCGCCGTTGTCTTTGGTCGGAATCGCCTCGGCGAGCACCGCAACCAAGTTGCCGTCTTCATCCCAGGTGGCGAGCGGCTCGTAAAAGATGCGCGAACCGTCCTGATCCTTGGAGCCAGTCGCAAAGTGCGGGTTCAACAGCGTGGGGCCTTGCCACCACAGGACCTTCAACACGCCGCCGCCGCCGCGCTTGGTTGGCGCGTATTTGAAGGCGGACTGTGCCTGGGCGACGCCCTCGTGCATCAGGATCATCGACGCCATTGGGGCGGTGAGGCCGGCTGCCACAATCCTTTGCATGAAGCCGCGGCGTGAAAGACTGCCGTCTTTAACTTTGCCGATCAGCTTGCGGATTTTCTTCTCGTCCATCTTCGGCACGTCCATTGTATCCTCCCGGGACCACGCATCATCGGCATACCAGACCGATGCACATTTATGATGGTTTGATGAAGCCTGGACGCATAGCTCCTGTCAACGAGCAAACGCAGGCAAACATCGATGACGATCTCAGCACTTTGATTGTGGCGTGAGCCGCGCCGAAGCAGGGCACGATCTAAGGTGGCAATCGCGACGCGGTTTCAACGGGTGACGGCTAAATCGGGTCACAGCCCAGGCGACAGCGACGTGTGTTGCCCAAAACGTGTTGGCTGACGCGCGACTGAGGAGAGCCGGGTTGCGCCGTGAGCCTGTTCCACGCCATCATAATGACTGTGATCCGTAAACTTCGATCTCCGGGGATGACCATGCAAGCGACGCTCGACCGGCTGCAGGCCTTGACGCCGGAACTCACTGCCATCCGCCAGGACATCCACGCGCACCCCGAACTCGGGCTTGAGGAACATCGCACGGCCAAGCTTGTGGCGGACAGGCTGCGGTCGTGGGGCATTGAGACGACCGAGGGCGTCGGCGGCACGGGTGTTGTTGGCACAATCAAGGGCAAACTGCCGGGCCAACGCGCCGTTGGTCTGCGCGCGGACATGGACGCGTTGGCACTGACCGAGACAACCGGCCTTCCGTATGCCTCAAAAACCCCCGGCAAAATGCACGGCTGCGGTCATGATGGCCACACCACGATGCTGCTAGGGGCTGCCCGCTATCTGGCAGAAACCCGCGATTTTGCTGGCACGGTTCAGCTGATTTTCCAACCCGCCGAAGAAGGCCGCGGTGGCGCACTGGCCATGTTGAAGGACGGGCTATTTGAGCGCTTTCCTGTCGATACGGTCTACGGCATGCACAATTCGCCGGGTGTGCCGGTCGGTCGTTTTAAGATCCGCAAGGGGCCTTGCGGGGCCGGCGGCGCAAGCTGGAAAGTGACTTTCCGCGGTCGCGGCGGCCATGGCGGAAGCACACCTCACATGACGGAGGATTTGTCGATCGTGCAGGCGCATTTTGTGCTCGGCCTGCAAGCGATCGTCGGACGCAATATTGCGCCGCTAGAGCCGAAGGTGATCAGCGTTGGCTACATAGGCGGTGGCGACCTCATGGCGACCAACGTCTTGCCTTCGGAAATCGTCGTTGGGGGCACGGCACGCTATTATGCCAAGGAGGTGCGCGATACCCTCGAGCGGCGCATCCACGAGCTCGCGACGGCGCTCGCCGAAATGCATGGTGCAACGGCCGATGTGGACCTGCGTTGGGGGTCAGTGCCGGTTGTCAATCATGACCTGGAAACAGACGTTGCCGTCGCGGCCGCGGCGGCCATCGTCGGCGCAGACGCCGTCAACACCAACGCCAACCGGAGTACCGGCGGCGAAGATTTCGCGTTTATGCTGGAACAACGGCCCGGCGCCATCATTGGCATCGGCAACGGCGTTGCAGCGGATGGCACGTGGCATGCGCTGCACACGCCCAAATATGATTTCAACGACGCCATCATTCCGCTTGGGGCAGCGTTCTGGGTGTCGGTGGTGAACCAAGAATTGCGTGTCGGCGCGTGACGACACGGAGTCGTAGCACTACATGCCGGTCGCTTCGCTACTGCTATTCGGCTATTGTCGGGCTATCTGAAAACGTCTGGCGCAAAAGTAAAAGGCCACATCTTATGCCTGCTGTCGCACGCATTGACCGCACAGCGCGCCCACCAATGACGGTTGATGCGTTTGAGATTTATGTCGAACAACAGGCCGAACCGCGCTCCTTCGAACTGATCGATGGTGTGGTTGTCATGATGGCCAACCCGACTGAGACCCACAACCAGATTGCCAGCAACATTCAGGCGCCACTGAAGCTTGCTATGGACAAACGGCGCTGCCGGACATTTCAATCAGACATGCGTGTCCAGCGCACCGGTGACCCGACCGATGTGGATCAACCAAGGCCTGATATTGTCGTGCGATGCGGCGCGCATACAGGTAGGACGTTTATCACCGACCCGACCATTGTAGTTGAGGTTTTATCACCCTCGACT
>JANNXS010000421.1:0-31183 GCA_031409695.1 Hyphomicrobiaceae bacterium | reverse complement strand
GCCCCCGAGCGCCACCAGCGCATCCATGATCTCGCCTTCCAGGCGTTTCATCAGCGCCATGGTGACATACAGAAAATTCCCCGTGCCGCAGGCGGGGTCGAGCACGCGCGTGGCGCACAGCTTTTTGTGAAAGGTCTCGATTGTTTCAATCGCGCGCCGCTCGGCTTTGCGTCCCTCGGCCTGCATTTCCCGCACGCGGTCCCATTGTGCCTTGTCGAGCGATCGACCGAGCTTCGCCTCCAACGCGCTTGCATCGGCCTCGATCTCGTCCGCCTCGATCTTGAAGCGCTCGGCCGTCGCTTGCACTTGCGCCCATTCCTGCCGCAACGGCTCCATGACCGTGACCACCACGAGACGCTCGACATAGGATCGCGGCGTGTAGTGTGCGCCAAGCTTGGCACGCTCGGATGTACTCAGCGCCTGCTCCAACAGCGTGCCGAAGATCGCCGGTTCGACCTCCTTCCAATTGGCCTTGGCCGCCGCGACGAGGCACCCAATCTCGGCCGGTTCCAACGCCAACACGGTGGCGGTGGCAAAGAAGCTGCCGTTGAACTGCTTGACCACGCCTTCGGCGATGGTCGCATAGCCGCCGCTGTTCATGGCGCGCCACAACTGCCCCAATTCATGCTTGAACATCGCAGGATTGGCCTTGGCGCGATCGAGCCAGCGCTTGAAGCAATCCTCCGGCAACAGTTTCACGTCTTCGGCGAACATCGTAAACAAGCAGCGCATCAGGAACAGCGCGATGGTCTCGGTCATGATCGCGCGTTGCGGCTCAGGCAGCGGTGCGGCAAGTCTCGTTTCCAATCGCTTTGACACGTCTGCCAATTGCACAGCAATTTCCCTAGTTACCTTGGCCGATCGGCGCGTCGGATCGAGGGATTGGGGCTCGGTCCAAAGGGATTTCAGAAACGCCCGTGTGCTGGGATTGCGCAGATCGGACAACGCGATGCGATAGCCTTGCCGATCGGGGAATTGCGCATAGTTTTTGCCCTGGCCTGTGAAGTCAGCATAGACCTCGATTACATGGCCGACATCGCAAACCAAGACGAATGGCGGCCAACCATGATCGGGCGGTAACGCGCGGGCATAATCTTCGGCCTGCCGCCGCGCACTGACCATCAACTGATCCCAGACGAGGGAGGCGCTTTGTTGTCCGCGCGGCTTGGCGTCCGGGATGAACAGGTCTGGCGTGCCTTTGACCTCGATAGCCTTGGGGCGGCCTTTCTCGCGGCTCTGCTTGGCTTCCATGACGAAGCCGCCGCGCTTGTAGAGGTCGATCCGACCTGGGCTGGTGGTGCCGTCGGGCGCCTTGAATTGCACGCCGCGTTCGAAGCAGTAGTCGTTGAGGGCGGCGTCTTCCCCTCGCGACGGATTCGGCGCCGGCACGCCCACCAAGCCGCACAGCTCGATCGCGAACATCTGAAAATTGGCGCGCTCCGCCCCGCTGGATTTGGTCCAACGGTCGATGAAGCTATCGATTGATGTGAGTGCGTCCACCTCGGTCATGACGGCTACTTACGGCAATGCAAGGCAAGTTGTGAAGCGTTAAGGAAACCGCCCCAGCGCGGCCATTCTGCGGCTCAAATGTCGACCAAATGCGGGGTTATTCAAGAACATCACACGCGCTGGGCATCCGGAGAAATCCGGGCCGATCCGGCTGCACCCACGGATTGCTAGCGCATGGCAGGGTGCTTGGGAGGCAGTGCCATGTCAGCAATGGAAACCCAGACCCAGATTGATCCGCGTGTCGAGTTTTGGTCCAATCCACAGTACTGGCCACGAGAGGCAACGGGTGTGACGTTCCTCGGTCGCGTCGTGCAGCATCTCGGCGGCGTTATGTACGGGAACAATTGGACCGGCCAAGAACCCTACACGATCGTCATCTACGCGATCCACAGGAAACTCTCCGCCGAGACGCCGAAGCACGATATCGATTATGCCTGCCGAGTGCTCTACCAGCGACATCTTAGTTATCGGCAACGCGCCGATATCGCTTTTGCCGCGGGGGAGCCGTGCCCCTTGCCGACCGAAGATGAATGGGCCGTCGCCTTCGCCCTGTCGGCACAGATCGAGGACGAAACGCGGTCGGCGCTGAACCGCTACAGCTTTGTAATCCGCGTACTTGTTCGCGTCTTCGAGTTGGGTATTGTTCAGACGGCGTTGCGACCTTACGAGGCCGGCCTCCTCACCCCTATGACCCGCGGAGATTGGTTCAACGAGTGCTATTTTGCATGGTTCGCGACATGTCAGGTGCACCCGGAGTTTCCTTTTAATCAGCCGCCGCTTCGATATGGCGGTCGATGGATCTATGTCGATATCGAGAGCTATCTGAGCTGGCTCGCAATTGCCTTCGACACCGTTGGTCAAAGGCAGTCTGGCCAATCTGAGCCAAAGCCGGCAAGTGCGGCGACGTCGGCCGCAACAACGTCGCCTGGGTCGGATATGGAACCTGAGAGCAACGTCAAGGTTCATAATCAGCCCCCGCCTCCCAAGCCAACTCGCAAAAAGGGCGCGCCTCCAAAGTACGATTGGTCGGCATATGAGCGCGAAGTTTTGCGCCGCGTTCGCGCCAGTAACGCGCCTGAAAGCATCCATGAATTTGCAGATCAGATGGCGGAATGGTGCGGCCAAGTGTGGGGCAAAGAACCCGGGAACTCGACCCTTCGCAAGTACCTTCAGCGCGTCTTAGATCAAAACGGCTCAGATATCAGCCGCAAGGCGCGAGCAAATGCGGGCCAATCCGAGCGCGGCTAACGAGCCATTGCCGGCTGCAACACCAAGAAATTCCTGGCAAGTTGCGTCCTGTCACACCGACTGGGCGCAACTTGCGGGGAGGACTTTTCACATGCCGGAACACGGAGGACCGCAACGCGTCGTCCTCAAGACGCCAGAGGCTGCAGATTATTGCGGCAGCAGCGCATCAACCCTCGAAAAACTCCGCATCTATGGCGGCGGACCAACGTTCTCGAAGCTTGGCCGGCGCGTCGTCTACCGCGCCGCCGACCTTGACGCCTGGCTCAATCAAAACCGTCGCCGGTCGACAAGCGACAGCGGCAGATAGTCTGCATCCTGTTTGTGTTGCGTCACGTGTTGTCTCTTGTCGTCGCGAGGGCGTGGTGCCCATGGCAGCAGGGTAGGAGATCGAGGGGCTACTGTGGGACGCGATCAAAGCCCCAAGCGCAGTCCGAGAGGCCGAAGCGCGATCGCCGGCGGGTTGCTCCCCGTCGCAAGTAGCGGCCAACCGTCACGCGAGAGCTTCGCGACGTGACGGGCCTGATGCGTCGGGCTGGCTCCAATGAGCAGACCGCAAAGCGCATAGGCCGGACCGGCCCGGCCATTTCGGCGGGGACGGTTCGACCTATGCCTTCGCTCTGAGCTTCACCAATGAGCAGGTGTCACCGACAAGGGGAACGACATGGACGGAGAGCAGGTAAAGCACATCAACAGCTTGCGGTTCAGTTGGCACGAGCACGTCTTGCGTGACGCCGAGGTACGGAAACACCCGACAGCATTGGTGTTTGCCGGTCACGTTATGCACAAATTCTCGCCGACCCTTGGTTTTGCAGCCATCTCGCTCAGAGCAGCCGCGCAGGATCTTGGGCTCGACAAGACTTCGGTGATCCGAGCGCGTGATTTTTTACTTGGGCGCGGGTGGCTTCAAAAACTCGATGCTCACCACGATGGCTCAGCCGCCAACGCTCAGCCGACGAGATACACGTTTGCTGGCGGCCCGGAAGATCTGGTCTTTCACCGTCACGAAACAAAGACCATCGAGCCACCGGCAACCGAGCAAGCCCAACTCTCCCTTTGGAAGAGCGAAGCCCTCAGCAAAACGGGTGACCACCATGACACCCAATGACAAGGTGGCACCCGCGTCACCCGTCTCACCACCCAGCGCCGATGAACAGCGTGCCATCGACGAAGCGGTTAAACGGGTGGCGGATCGAGCGCCACGCTTTGCGATGCGCCTGCGTCAGAAAGCGGACAACGCCATCGAAATTCTCGGAGGAGAACACAGCGATCATCAAGGATGGCTGACGCGCCTCGAAGATGCATTCGGCACGCGCGGACAGGCATTTGCGATCACCTCGCTTAATCGTCTGATGATGATGTGTCAGGACAAAGACGGCAAGATCGACAACGTGAAGCTCAACGGGCTGATGGCTTTCATCGAAGGGACGAAACCGCAGAACGAACTGCAAGCGGCTCTTGCAACGCAGATGGCACAAACCCATCTGGCTGCGCAGCAACTCCTGTCCCGTGCGGTCAGCGTCACCGAGATCCCGCAATTCGACAGCGCCAACAATGGCGCAAACAAACTCTTGCGCACGTTCGCGATGCAGGCCGAGACCTTGGCAAAGCTCCAACGCGGCGGGGAACAGATCGTCAAGGTCGTGCACGTTCATGCCGGAGCACGGGCCGTGATCGGCAACGTCAACACTGGCGCCAGTGGTGCCGGGGAGGGGGTTACACATGAAAACCGGAATCAACCCCATACAAAGGGAGAATTGCCAGCCCCTAGCGCTCAGCCAATGCCGAAAATGCGGAGCGAAGACGCGGAACGCCAGCCCGTGCCGATCGCCAGCAGTCGCCGGTAAGGCGCGTTGTAGGATGCATGGTGGGGCGCTGGGCAGTGGCGGCCCGGCCGGCAAGGCAAACGGGCGTTATCGGTTCGGCATGTTCACGCGCGAGGTTCAGGCGGAGCGGCGGCAGCTGATGGAACTGGTGCGCGAGGCGCGGGATTTCGATCAGATGATCCGCGGTAGTGAATCAAAGCACGCGCGTCCGCTTCGGAGGAACAGGAGACGCAGTCAAACATGATCGCGTAGCCGACGCGGTCGACGGTCGTGACCCGAAGCGACCGGTACCGAATTGTTCTGCAAGTTTCCACAGTTCGTCCAAAGCGGTCGCTTGCGGCCCCTCGACCAGTGGCCGGTGTCGATTATCGGCGCGGGTCTTTTCTAAGCCTTCCGGCCAGCGGCGATTGTACTCGATTGACCGGTTGCCGGCTGCTCATGGTCGAATTTCTTTACCGCCTCGATTATTGCCGTGGCTCGTTCTTTCGCCGCTTGGTCAACGTCCTTCCCGTCGAGAGCTCTACGAATCGAGTGCAATAGTTTCTCTTCAATCTCCTCTAGCAAGTAGACGTAGGTCCCCACGTCATCGTGCTTGTCGAGGAAGGCAGCATGATGAGGAAGGACTGCTTTGAGCAGCTTCTTCACGTTATCAAACGTCATGAAGTCTCGAGGATGATCCAAGCCAGTCTTTAGGATGTGAAAGCGCAAGAGGTTAGATAGCAGTATCGACGTATAGGCGGAGAAATAGGCCCACACTTCTTCTGGAACGAAGGGGCGTTCGTGTTTGGCGACGTTCTTAACATCGCTGATATTCGAGGGTGCCGTTGCGCCGATCGCGCCGATAAATTGCTGCATTTTTGGCTCGGTTGAGCGCTTGGCGACTGCGTCGAATTTTAGTGTCGACATAGCTGCTGCCAAGCCTTTCAGCTGGCCGAAGTCATGGCTCGCGATCCAAATTTTCTCTAGCGCTTCGACGCGGCGTTTTTCAAGCAATGCTTGGCGACCGGCGCTGCCGGTTAGGAGATTGGTGCGCATTGCCGAGACTTCGGCCTCTCTGTCTCGCAACTGGCTCTTTACGCGTTCTTCGCTCTCACGTTGCTCAGATCGCAGGCCTTCCAATTTGATATCCAGGTTGTGCTGAACCGTTTTCGCCACACGGGCAGCAATCCACTCGCGTCCTGCAAAAGCCGCAGCGACAAGTGCCAGGGTAATCAATGGGTACAGAAGCGCAATCGTGTCGCTCGGGGTCATCTTGTATTCTCCGCTGTCGGTAGGCAGCGACGGAGCAGACGAAGCCAAGTGTGACAACGACTGACGAGGGTTTGTCCACACCTCGGCAAGATGCAGTGGCGGACACGCTGTCGGCAGCTGGTCGAAGCTGACGGCGATCAACGCAAGGATCGTGACTTTTTTCGTCTCTTCCTGGCCCGCTGCGATCGGAGCAGTCGCCGGCACCGCTGCTCGGTCCCGAGGGGTAAGCTTCCGGTCGCGGAACGAACCATGGCCGACGGACGGTGACGGAGCAACATCAAGCCTCGCGTCGCCGGCCGTCGGCCGACCTTGCCCGGAGCGTCCGTCAGCGGTTTATTCGAACGTAGTTCCGCTGCTCATCAGAAAGCCGACCATCATTCTCAGATGATTCGACTGCGGATCGACGACGTGACGATTTCGGTTGCGATCACCACGGCGAAGATCACGGCCAGGACCATACCGACCTGCGGCCAGTCGATTGTGTTGAGCGCGGTGTCGAGGGCGACGCCGATGCCGCCGGCACCGACCAGGCCGAGGACAGCGCTTTCGCGAATATTGATGTCCCAGCGAAACAGGGCGACGCCCCAGAAGCTCGGCTCGACCGAGGGCCAGTAGCCTTTCAATAGAATGCTGGTCCGAGGCGCGCCCGTTGCCGACAGGGCTTCGATCGGCCCAGGTGCCGTCTCCTCGATGGCCTCGGCAAGCAGTTTGCCGACGAAACCGACTGAGCGCACGCCGATAGCCAGCACGCCAGCAAACGCGCCGGGGCCGAAGATGGCCACGAACAACAGCGCCCAAATGATCGAATTGACCGAGCGGGACGACACCAGAATGAAGGTCGCGACGAGATTGAGTGTCTTCGACTTGGTGATGTTGCGCGCGGCCAGCAAGGCGACCGGCAAGGCTATGATGAGCGACATCAATGTGCCGAGCGTGGCGATATGAAAGGTTTCGATCAGCGCCGCATGGATCGACTTGGGATAGGCCGCCACGTCGAGCGGCCACATGCGCTTGAACAGGTCGGCCGTTTGTGCCGGAGCGTCAGCCAGGAACTCCGGGATGATCTCGATGGAGCGCGCCGACCAGACCACGGCGGCGACGGTCAAAAGGTACACGACATACCGGCCGAACCGCTCAAGCGGCGTGAAGCGAGACCATTCCTGGCGCAGCGTCTCGCTCATTGGAACAGCTTCCGCACTTGCGTCGACACGATCTCGCTGATCATGATAAGGCCGATGATGGTCAGGAGGATGGTCAGCACGAAGTCGTAGTCAAAGCGTTGTGTGGCCGTGAACAATGCCGCTCCGATACCACCACCACCGACGATACCGACCATGGTCGAGTTTCTAAGGTTGCTGTCGAGCTGGTACGCAGTGAAGCCGACAAAGCGCGCCAGCACCTGTGGAAGCACGCCGAATGCAAGCACGCCGAGGAACGATGCCCCCGTGGCGCGCACGGCCTCGACCTGCTTCAGGTTGATTTCCTCGATCGCTTCGGCGAACAGCTTCGACACGAATGCGGTCGAACTGACGATCAGCGCCATGACACCGGCGAGCGCGCCAAAGCCGATCGCCTTGACGAACAGGATGGCGACGATCAGCGGGTTGAATGAGCGCAGCAGCGCGATAACACTGCGCGTCGGCCACGTCACGAATGCCGGCATGAGATTGCGAGCCGAGAGAATACCGAGCGGCACTGACAGCAGCACGCCGATGAACGTGGCCAGAATGGCAATCTCGACGGACTCGATCATGCCCTCGCGCATTAGCTGCAGTTTCTGCGGCTCGAAATTGGGCGGCCACATGCGGCCCAGGAACTTCGCGCCCTGCGGGATACCGCGCACAAAGCGTTCCCACGTCACCTCGAGCGTGGACATGGCATAAACGGCGTAGAGAGCGACCGCGAGATAGCCGCCGCGCCGCCACCAGTTGACCGGCAGCGCCGTGGCACGCGTGGCGGAAGCGGCGGTTGCTGCGTTGGGCGTCATTCGAGCCAGCTCTGTCCGCCGTAGATCTCGGCTAGGTGCTTGTCTTCGAGGGCTGACGGCGGACCGTCGAACACGACGGTGCCCTTGGCCATACCGATAATGCGGGTCGCAAAGCGTTTGGCAAGCTCGACGTTGTGGATGTTGATCACGACCGGGATGTTCTGTTCGGAGGCCAGCCGCGCCATCAGATCGATGATCTCGACCGAGGTCTTGGGATCCAGCGACGACGTCGGCTCGTCCGCCAACAGCAGGTCGGGTTGCTGCATCAGGGCGCGCGCGATGCCGACCCGTTGGCGCTGGCCGCCGGAAAGTTGATCCGCACGCCGGTTGGCAAAATCGCCGAGGCCGACCGCGTCGAGCAACTCATGCGCCCGCGCAATGTCGGCTGACGGAAACTTGCGCAACCACGCGCGCCAGATCGGCACGTAGCCGAGCCGGCCTGTCAGCAGGTTCTCAATCACCGTCAGGCGTTCGACGAGGCTGTACTCCTGATGCACCATACCGATGCTGCGGCGCAATTTACGCAAGCCCTTGCCGCGCACGGCCGTCACGTCGGCGCCATTGAACACGATGCGGCCGCTGGTCGGTGTGACGAGCCGGTTGACGCAGCGCAGCAGAGTGGACTTGCCCGTGCCGGACGGACCGATGATCGCCGTTATGCCGCGACCGTCGAACTCCAAGTTGATGTCGCGCAGGACTGGTTTGTCGGCGACATAGGCTTTGTTAAGCTTCTCAATGCGTAGCGCCGGCAAGGTTTGAGCTAGGGCGGCGGCTGCGGTGGTCACGGTCATGGGGCCTTCTTCGGCTCCTCGGCCGCCTTCTTGGCGTCGTCGGCGGCTTTCTTTGCAGCCGCATCCGCTTCGCGTTTTGCCTGCGCGTCAAAGCCGGCCTTGTTGTAGGGCGTGCCGGTCTTTTCGGCGATCTCGCGGATCGGCGCCCAGGTCTCCTTGTAGGTGATCGGCACGTAGCGCGTGACGCCGTTAAACTGTTTACTCATCTCGGGCGGCAGACGGAAATCCAGGAAGCACTGGCGGATCTTGGCCGTTAATTCCGGTTTCAGGTCGTGCGCGATGGAGAACTGCGATGTCGGGAACACCTTGCTCTCATAGATAATGCGCATGTCGGAGCGCTTGACTTCGCCGCGGTCGAAGATGCGGTTCATGACGTCGGATGCGACCGGTGCCATGTCGTAGTCGCCGCGATGCACGCCGAGCACTGATTTGTCGTGTCCACCCGACATCAACGGCTTGTAGTCCGTGTCCGGCACCAGGCCATGCTCGGGGAAGAACACGCGCGGGGCGAGATTGCCCGAGTTGGACGAGGGCGACGTGTGAGCGACGCGCTTGCCCTTTAGGTCGGAGAGTTTCTGATAGGGGCTATCGGCACGCACGAGGGCCGCGACGTTGTAGCCGGCAATGCCCTGGTCGGTCGCGAACGCGACGATCGGCACGGCGCCTGCCAGATTGACCGCGAAGCCCACACTGCCGGTTCCGAAATCGGCGACATGCAGGCGGCCGGAGCGCATGGCCTCGATGATCGCCGTCGGCGAGTTGGCTGGGTAGTAGGTGACCTTCTTGCCGGTACACGTGGCGATCGCGTCCATCAGCGGCTGGAACGCCTTTTGATACACGGACGGCGCTTCGACGGCGGAGTAGGCGAAGATGATCGTCGAGGGATCCTTGAGTTTGGCAGGATCGGTCGGCGTGTCAGCCACCAGATCGTTGTTGGCGTCGCAGTATTGCGTGTCGAGTTGGCCGCGATTGGCGCAGGTGTCCTGGGCGGTGGCCTGGGGCATAGACAGACCCAGGGCCACGAGCGAAGTCAACGTCAGAGCGCGCATGATAGGTCCTTGTCACGGTTTGGTGGCACCAGGCGGCGGCGTCGCAGCCTTCTTGGCTGCTGCTTCCGCTTCGCGCTTCTGCTCGGCCTCGTAGGCGGCCTTGTTGTAGGGCGTGCCGGACTTTTCGGCGACTTCGCGCACCACGGCCCAGTCGGTCTTGTAGCTGACGGGATAGTAGCGGTCGGCGTCGTTGAATTCCTTGCGCATCTCGGGTGGCATACGGAAGGCGTGGAAACACGAGACAAGCTTGGTGGCCAGCTCCGGCTTCAGGTCGTGCGCGTGCGAGTAGGCTCCTGGCGGGAACACCGGGCTCTTATACAGCACGCGCAGATCGTCGGCCTTGACCGTGCCGCGCTGCAGCATCCGCTCGTAGACGTTCGACGCGATGGCGCCCATGTCGTAGTCGCCGCGAATGACGCCGATCAACGACTTGTCGTGCCCGCCCGACATCAGCGGCTTATAGTCGACGTTGGGCGCAAGGCCTTGGGCGGGGAACAGCACCATCGGTGCCAGATGGCCCGAATTGGATGAGGGAGCCGTGTGCGCGACGCGCTTGCCCTTGAGGTCCGTCATAACTTTGAACGGACTCGAAGACTGGACCACGGCGAGCAGCGTGTAACCGCTCAGCCCCGCCTCTGTACCGTGCGCCGCAAACGGAACGGCGCCAGCGAGGTTGACGGCAAAGCCGGTTTGGCCGGACGAGAAGGCTGCAAAATGCAAACGCCCCGAGCGCATACCCTCGATCTGCGCCGAGTTCGATTGCACCGGGTGATAGGCGATCCGCTTACCCGTGCACTGCGCGAGGTAGTCGTTCAGCGGCTTGAAGATGTTGGCATAGATCGACGGATCTTCGACCGGCGTGAAGGCCCAGATCAGCGTTGATGGATCACGCCATTTCGATGCGTCTGACGGCGCATCAGCGACGAGATCGTTGTTGGCGTCGCAGTAGGCGTTGTCCAACTGGCCGCGGCTAGCACAAGTGTCCTGCGCATTGGCCGCCGACGCTGCCATGGCAAAGAGCGCCACGGTGAGTGCAATCGATCGCATGGTGCCCTCCTGAATCATGGCGCTTTCGCCGGCGCGTCGGCAGGCTTTTGCTGCGCGGCGGCCTTCTTAGCAGCTGCCTCCGCCTCGCGCTTCTGTTCCTCGTCATAGGCGGCCTTGTTGTAGGGCGTGCCGGACTTCTCGGCGACATCGCGGACGACAGCCCAGTCCTTCTTGTATGTGATCGGCAGGAAACGATCGTCGCCGTTGAACTCCTTTGTCATCTCGGGCGTAAAGCGGAACGAGAAGAAGCACTCCTTCAGCTTCGTCGCCAGCTCCGGTTTCAAGTCGTGGGCATGAGCAAACGATGACGTCGGGAACACGGGACTCTTATAGAGTACGCGGAAGTCATCCTTCTTGGTCGTGCCGCGCGTGTACATCCGCTCGAACACGTCGGACGCGACAGCCGCCATGTCGTAGTCGCCCGAGGCGACCCCAAGGGTAGACTTGTCGTGCCCGCCCGACATCAGCGGCTTGTAGTCGTCATCCGTCTTGAGGCCCTCCGCCGGGAACAGCACGCGCGGCGCCAAATTGCCCGAGTTGGACGACGGCGAGGTGTGCGCGACGCGCTTGCCCTTGAGGTCGGCGAGTTTCTGGAATGGCGACGAGGCCTTGACGATAGCTAGCAGATTGTAGCCGCGCACTTCGGTGCCGACGCCCTTGGCGGCAAACGGCACCGCGCCCGCAAGATTGACGGCAAAGCCTGTTGGCCCCGTAGAGAAGCCGGCGAAATGCAGCCGCCCCGAGCGCATAGCCTCGATCTCGGCCGAGTTCGATTGCACTGGGTAGTAGACAATGGCCTTGCCGGTGCAGGTCTTGAGGTGATCGGTCATCGGCTTGAAGATGTTGGCATAGACAGCCGGATCTTCCACGGGCGTGTAAGCCCAAACGAGCGTCGATGGATCACGCCACTTGGCTGGGTCCGTCGGCGCATCGGCGACGAGATCGCTATCGCGGTCGCAATAGTTGGTGTCGAGCTGGCCTCGATTGGGGCAGGCGTCCTGGGCAGCTGCCGGGCTCCAACAGTTCGCACCTAACCCGATCAGTGCCGCTACAGCGGCAATGCGACGATCCATCATAGGTTCCTCCCAAGGCCACCGGTTCGCCCGGTTTGTGCCGTACCTCGTAGGCACCATACTGACTGACACCGCCGAACTGTCAATTCGCTTCATGTCCGCTCGTACCTGCTTTCGAGCGGCCTAACTCACCGCAGCCCTGCCGCAGATCAGTTGGCCGCTGCCAGAGCTTGGAAGCCCGCGAGGAACTCTTTGCGCAGCGCCGCCGCTTCCTCTTTGCTGTTCGGCAACACTTTGACGTTGGCCATTTCTGGCAGCTTCACGTGTTTGCCGACCTCGATGTCGGTTCGCGTCGGGCGACGGAAGGCGGCTTCCAACAGCGCAGCCGGCGGGCGAGCGCCACTTCGCAAGGCCGTGTCTTCGAGTTCAAGCGGAAACGCGAACCAGAGGTCTCGTACTTTGCACTTCGCGCCGTGCTGTCCGGGGGGCGCGCAATTGTGCCCCGCCGCGCGCAGCAAGGTCAATCGCAGCAGATCTGTGCGGGGAACTGCTTGCCGGCGCTTGGTCGCTGTCCACCCAAAAGCCGCCGCAAAAAAAGTTTCATCGACATTGTCTACGATGCACACTATTGGCCCAGTCCCACAATGTTCTCTTCGGCCTTCAAATTTCCGCTGCTGAGTGTACAGCGCGCGCCCTCCGCAGTTCGTTGCACATTGGATCCCGCCAGTAACTGCACACACAGGCATCTCGTGCTTCCCATGTGCTTCCCAGTGCGCACCACTGCAGACACCAGCATTGACGCTAATCTGTATCTAGTTGATTTATCTTGCTAATCTGGTGGGCGCGACAGGGATTGAACCTGTGACCCCACCCGTGTGAAGGGTGTGCTCTACCGCTGAGCTACGCGCCCGGAGCGGTTTAGATGACACCGCGTCCGCGCACTTCGCTTAGTCATCCTCGAGAGGTTGGTCAAGCTGGGCCTCGCCCTTATGTCCATCGACCATTGGCCGCCGTCGGAGGCATGTCCGGGGTCCTATTCTGTCGGGTGTGCTCTAGAGCCTGTCGTCAGTTGAGCCACAGCACAACACAGATCAGCGCGACGGCTGCAAGGAACGTGTTGGCGAGCTTGTCGTAGCGCGTTGAGATGGCGCGGTATTGCTTGATCTTGCAGAAGAACCGCTCGACGAGATTGCGCTCGCGGTAGAGCGCAAAGTCTGTTTTTCGCGGCTCGCGGCGGTTGGCCTTGGACGGGATCACGGGCGTGATGCCGCGCTCTTCGAGCTTCGCGATCAGCGCGTCGGAGTCATAGCCTTTGTCGCCGAGAAACGCTGCCGGCTCGACTTGCTCAAGGAGCGGTAGCGCCTGCGTGATGTCGTGCACTTGTCCCTGCGTGAGTGAGACGACCACGGGATTGCCGAGTGCGTCCACGACGGCGTGGATCTTCGTCGTCAGCCCGCGTCATGGCGGAGCCATGCTGCGCATGGACGCGAACGGCCGATGGCTTGGTCTTGGCCATCTTTTTCTGAGCGCCGGCACTGTGTTGATGAGCACGCACGCTGGTCGAGTCGATCGACATGAACTCTGCATCGGCATCGACCGCCAAAGCTGCGAAAACACGTGTGAAAACGCCACTTTCGCACCATCGGCGATAGCGCCGATGCACGGCGACGCCATTGCCGAAGCGCTCGGGAAGATCACGCCAGGACACGCCCGTCCGATAGCGGAAAATGACAGCATCGACGAACAGGCGATTGTCTGCCGCAGTCCCGCCGACATGGCCTTCGCGGCCGGGCAGGAAATCCTTGATCCTGGTCCATTGATCGTCGCGCAGGGCATGGCGATGCATCCGTCGGCCTCCAAGTTGCCGACAACCCATGAGTCAGAGAAACATCGATTTGGGAATCCAGCGACTGACGACGGGAGCATGGAAAAAGTGCGATTATTCGCTCAGCGTGGCCCTACGGACTCGCATCAACTGACGACAGGCCCTAGTGTTCCAGTTCCAACATTTGCTTCCCGGTACAGTGAGGTCACGAGCAAATGCCGGAACCATAAGAAACACTTGAAGCAGTCTGATTCTAGTGTAACTTTCGCAGCTCACGTTTGGTTGGGGGACAAGCCGGGCGCGGACCAAGCGTTAGATGCGCGACACGATCTGCTGCAGTATTGCGCCTTCGGCGTCCGGATTGTTGACGGCGCTCCGGATCGCCCGAGCCTCGATGGCCGGCGGCTCCGCTGCGCGCAGCACCTCCAATGCTTCCACCTCGCGCGTGCCGCGTACATCCAGCCAGGCATTAATCGCCGCGCCAGACAGCAGCACCGGCATACGCCCATCGATCGCGCGCACCACCTCCGGCCGAGCCGGCACCGTTAGGATCGCAAGTGTTTCCATCTCGCTGCCGTCGGCCCCGAGCCAGTGATCCCACAGTCCCGCCAGCGCGAGTGGCGGCGCATCCGCGGCTTTTGCTCGCAACATGTACGCCTGCTTATCGCCGGGCTTGCCATGCCACGCATACCAACCGTCGGCGGGTACAATGCAACGTCGATGGCGCATCGGCGTCTTGTATGACGGCTTTTCCAGCACCGTTTCAGCCCGCGCGGTCACCAACGTTGCAAACTCGCGCGGGTCTTTCACCCAATGGGGAATTAACCCCCAGCGCACCAGCGTCACTTCACGGCGGCCGCTCGCTTCGATCCCCGGCCTCAGCCGTACGATGACAACGGGATGCGTTGGCGCAATGTTGTAGCGCGCGGGGTGCGCAATACCCCCGTCCGCAGCGAACTGCGTCCGCAGGGCCTCGATGGGCGCCGTTAAGTAAAAGCGTGTGCACATGGTCCGAGGTGTACGATTTTTCGCCTGGACTCCCCAAGGCCTTTTCCCATGTTCAGCTGCTTCAGTGTTCGGCACGCACTGCGGGCAGATATGTTCCGATCAGCGGGGCGGCCGACGGTCGACAGAGGTGGCACGGTCATACGGTTGACAAACCTGTTGGTCAGCGAGGTGCAGCTACCGTACGCGCGACGCGAAATCCGATGCTGTGACCGCGAAAATCTGGATCAAGCCCGGTTCGATACGCGGCGCGGAGCGTTTTTGGATGCCGGTTGAATGCGCCGCCCCGAAGTGAGCGCCGGTCGCAGCCGCGGTCGGTTCTCGGGACGGCCCCGTCTCGGAGAAGTTGAGCTGGCTTATCCTGATAGGTGTCGACGTAGCAGTCAGCCGTCCACTCCCAGACGTTGCCATGCATTTGATAAAGTCCCCAACCGTTTGGCGCATAATGACGGACCGGCACGGTGCTGGCTTGAAAGTGCCCGCGCGTTGCGCCACCAGCGTAGACCTCGCGATGGTCATAGCTCGCCTGCTCAGGCGAGACCGCCCGACCCCACCAGAATGGCGTCATCGTCCCGGCGCGGGCTGCATATTCGCGCTCGGCCTCAGACGGCAGTCGATACCGCGCACCGTTGGTCTCTGTATTAAGCCACGCGATATAGGCCATCGCATCGTGCCAGCCGACGCAAACAACGGGATGACTGCCTGTCTGGGCGAAACCTGGCGAACGCCACGAAGCGTCCGTTCGCTGTGCCCAGTCGGCGCCATCAAAGAGGTGGCAGTTGCCATCCATCTTATGACCGGCTGATGCGACGAAGACTGCGAATTCGGCCACAGTCACGGGAAAGCGACCGATCTCTAAGGCGTGCGGAAACGCGACCTCGTGTTGCGGGCTCTCGGTACCGGGCTGCCAGCTCTCCCGTTCGACTTCATCCGCGGGCGAGCCCATCAGGACGCGACCGGATGGGATCGGAACTGTCTCAGGGCAACTCGGGCAGGTGCTGGCGTGATGAGGCGTTTTATTTGGCGCCCAACTTGCCCATGCCAAAATGCAGATTGCGATGAGCAAAATTCCTGCTTGCCAGAGCCGGCTGGATGTTTGCCGCACCCTCTATCTCCACGGCAGGTTATCCAATGTCGAAACACTGATGGTCGATGTATTCTGCGGCAATGTCAGCCCATCGACCCACTCAGTTGGTCCTTAAGGCAAAGACGCCAAGCCGAGCCCGCACACAAATCTAGGCAGCCACGCCTGACCCAACGCGTGTGCCAAAACCTTGCCCTGGCGCCGCCGCAAACAAGGCCCGTGTGTAGGCGTGCTGAGGCCGCGCGAAAATTTCAGCTGTCGGGCCAGTTTCCACAACGATGCCCTTTTGCATGACAGCGATCCGGTCGCAGATCTGGGCTGCAACCCGCAGATCATGAGTGATGAATAACACCGCGAGGTCGAATTTTTTGCGCACGTCGTCGAGCAGCCGCAGCACCTGCGCCTGCACCGACACATCCAAGGCCGAGACTGGCTCGTCTCCAATCAACAGCACAGGTTCCATCGCGAGCGCGCGCGCAATGGCGATGCGTTGGCGCTGGCCGCCGGAGAATTGATGCGGATAGCGATCGAGCGCATCGGGCGACAGGCCGACAAGACTCATGAGGCCGCGCGCGCGTGTTTCAGCCTCGTTCGGCGCGAGGCCAAAATTTATCGGTCCCTCCATGATCGACTGGCCGACAGTCCGGCGCGGATTGAGCGAGCGATACGGGTCCTGGAACACCACCTGCACGCGGCGGCGATAGGGGCGGAACTGACCTTCACGCATCTTTGCGATATCGACATTGTCGATCGACACGTCGCCTGAGGTTGGATCGACCAAGCGCGCAATACAGCGGGCAACCGTCGACTTGCCCGAGCCGCTCTCGCCGACAATGCCCAATGTCTCGCCGCGCCGCACCTCGATAGACACGTTATCGACCGCCTTGACGATGCGGTTGCCGCTCGAGATCCAGCCCTTGGCACCATAGGTTTTTGAGAGGCCACGCGTGGCCAGCGATATGGCGCCTTGCACGGGTGCGCGCGGTGGCGGCGTCAGGCTCGGCACGGCTTTGATCAACATTTGTGTGTAGGGCTGTTGTGGGTTCCGCAGCACCTCATCGCGAGGGCCCTGCTCGACGATGCGGCCGTTCTGCATCACCACAACGCGGTTTGCGATCTCAGACACGACGCCGAAATCGTGTGTGATGAACAGCACCCCCGTGTTGCGTCGCCCCTGCAATTCCTTGATCAGTTTGAGTATCTGCGCCTGCGTCGTGACATCCAACGCTGTCGTTGGCTCATCGGCAATCAGCAGCGCTGGATCGAGCACCAGGGCCTGCGCGATCATCACTCGTTGCCGCTGGCCGCCTGAGAGTTGATGGGGATAAGAGTCGATCATCTGATCGGGGTCGGGCAGGTGCACCGATTGCATCACGTCAAGCACGCGCTTGCGGCGCTCCTTAGCGTCAAGATCGGTGTGGATTTCCAACACTTCACCGATCTGATCGCCGACGGTTTCGACTGGGTTCAGCGCGGTCATGGGTTCTTGGAAGACCATGGATGCACGTTTGCCCCGCACGCGCCGCATATCGGCTGGAGACTTGGTCGTCAGTTCATCGCCTTCCAACGCAATCGAGCCTTGGGAAATGGCAAGCTGTCCTCTGGCAAGCAGCTGCATGATCGCTTGCGCGGTCACCGACTTGCCCGAACCGGACTCGCCGACAACGCAGACGATCTCGTTGGCCCCGACCGTAAATGAAATATCCTCGATGGCATTCGCCCGGTCGCCCCCGCCTGCGATCGAGACAGTGAGGTTGCGAATGTCGAGGATGTTCATGCCAAATCCAAGTTTTCAGACGCAGGCGGCGGGGCACAAGAGGCACAGCAAGACTTAATTTGTCCGGCAAAAAGAACGTGATGTCCAGTGGCAACGGGGAGCGGAGGGAGCGGAGCGGTTGGGCAACTTGGGCATTTAGGAGGCTGGCGTTCAGAAGCCGTTAGTCCCTCAACAGCTCGTTTATCGCCGTCTTCGAGCGGGTTTGTGCGTCAACGGTTTTGACGATCACGGCGCAATACAGCGAGGGGCCCCAGTTGGCCCCGGGCATGGCGCTGCTTGCCGGCATGGAGCCCGGCACGACGACGGAGTACGGTGGCACGCGGCCGGTGTGGATCTCGCCGGTCTGGCGATTGACCACCTTGGTTGAGGCGCTGATGAACACACCCATCGAGAGAACTGCGCCCTCGCCAACGATCACGCCCTCGACCACTTCCGATCGTGCGCCAATGAAACAATTGTCTTCGATGATTGTCGGGTTGGCCTGCAGTGGCTCCAACACGCCGCCAATGCCGACCCCTCCAGACAGATGCACGTTCTTGCCGATCTGGGCGCAGGACCCAACGGTCGCCCAAGTGTCAACCATTGTGCCGCTATCGACATAAGCGCCGAGGTTGACGAACGACGGCATCAGCACGACGTTCTTGGCGATGAAGGCCGAGCGGCGCACGACGGCGCCCGGCACTGCGCGAAAGCCTGCCGCACCGAACTCGGTCGCGTTCCAATCGGCGTATTTCAGAGGCACCTTGTCGAATCCGTAGGCTTTGTCGCCCGGGCCAAAAGGCATCGGTGCGTTATCTGCCAGCCGAAACGACAGCAGCACGGCTTTTTTTGCCCATTGGTGCACGACCCAGCCTTCAGTTGGCTTTGTGCCGGCGGTCTTTTCGGCAACGCGCAGGGTGCCTCTATCAAGCATCGCGAGCGTCGTCTCGACGGCGTCGCGGACCGTGCCTTTGGTTTGTGCGTTGACGCTCTCGCGCACATCCCACGCCGATTCGATGGTGGCTTTGAGGTCGGCGGCGCTCATGGCTGTCATCCGGGTGCTATGCTGCTGCGCAAGCTTCTGGCGTCAGGGCGTCGGGCTGTCAATGCGGACGCCGCCGGCGGTCTCGACAGGGCCGCGCCAGCTCAGCTTGAGCTTGTTGGAAACGGGATGAGGCCATCGCGGAGTGCAACCGCGATCGCGGCAATTCGGCTGGAGAAGCCGATTTTGCGTTTCGCCTTTTCAATATGGAAATTCACCGTCTTGTGGGACAGCTGCAAGATTGTTGCGATCTCCCAGTCCGTCTTGCCGGCCGTGACCCAATTGAGAATGTCGATTTCTCGCTGCGTCAGTTTCCGTCCAGTAACCGCGTTAGTGACCCTGTCGTCCATATGTGCCGTCCGGCTCTGCGAGTGTCCCGCGCCCAATATGCACCTAAGGGTTGAGCAAATCATCAAAGCAATCATTTTGCGGTAAATATCGCAATCACCACAAGCAACCGTCTGCCGTCTCAATTCCCGCCAAATAGCCGCTTCTGCTCTTCGGCGTTGAAAGGCCGATAGCCGGATTTTGGTGCAAGCGGCACGGATGCAGCTTTTGGGGCCTGTTGCGCTGGCACAGGTGGCGTGGGCGCCAGAACCGCGGGATCTGTCAACTGCGGCGCACTAACTATTGAGGAGGGTGTTACGGCACCTGGCTGCACAGTTTCTGGTGGCAGTGGTATGGCCTGGGTCCGGCGTTCGGGCTCAAGCTTGTCCTTGGCGGCCTTGCCATCTTTCTCGTCATCTTGTTTTCGCAGCCGCTCAAGTTCGAGCGTATCGCGCTCAAGCTTGCGCACCGAGATTTCGCGCTCAAGAGCCTCAGACGACATCTCTATCTGCGGGGCATGCAGGGCACCCGCCCGGGCGGCAAATGTGACGACTACAGGCGGCAGCGGAGGTTCCACGGGCGGCGGGGCCGTGCCGGGCGCGGCGACCGTTGGCGCCCAACTTGCGGCAGACGTCGGTTTGGGCACAGCTTCTACGCGCGCCACGCCCGACACATCGAACGTGGCCAAATCAAGAGCCACGGTTATCGACGAACGGCCGGCGGCCGTGTCGATTGGCAACGTCGGGGTGGTCACAACGCCACGCGTGACCGACAATGGCTGGGTCCGCCCGGGAATGGACACGGCGGATGTCGCAGGCGGCGTCTCTGCCAGCGCTTTGCGCAGAGTAGCGACCAGTGCATCGGCCGGCCCCCTAAGCGCCGCATCGAGTGCATCGCTGAGACCAGCCGGTGTCAATCCGCCGACGCGTATATCGCCAAGGGTCGCTGTCCCTCGCCCAGCAAACGCACCGGCAAGATCCTGCGGCGAAATACCTTTGCCGGACATCGTCAAAGTTCCGCTGATGGGGCCGACAACGGATGCAGCCTTACCGTCGATTGCCGTCATGGCCGCCAGTTGGCCGTCGCTTAGCCGGACAAGCAGCGTCCCGGTCGTGGCGCCATCGACCCCTTGATCGAGCTTCAACCCGCCAGCCCAGGTGCCGCCACCGCTGCGGGCCTCAAAGTCGCGCACCTCTGCTCGGTTTGCCGAAAAAGCAAAAGTAAACCGCGCCGCCTCAAGGTTGACGTCAGTCGGCAGAATGAAGCGATTGGCGTAGACGGCCAATTCACCATCGAGGTTGGCAAATCCATCAAGCGCAAAGCGCGTCTCGGGCCAAGCTGTGGCCTGGACTTGGGCCTGGACTTGGGCCTGGCGCTGGCCAGACGGTTCTGCCTGCACAAACGCCGCCAAGACAGCCGACACGTGCAAACGGGATATGTCGATCGCACCTGAGAGGCGTTGGGCATCGCCCGTTGAAACGATCTGGACATCGCCGCCAACCCCGATGTTGCCAAATTGGCCTGTGATGCCGGAGATGTTTAAGGCCGCCCCATTCCTCGCAATCCGCGCGCGAACGGACATCGCCTGCCGGTCAAGGCCCAACCCCGGTGCCGTGCGCCAGAAACGGCGTAGGCTCCGGCCTTGGGCGGCTTCGATCGCGATGTCGCCAGCGAGATCGAGCGGCGGCACCTGGCCGATGGCGGTCGCCGGTCCCCGCGTGATGACTTTGCCGCGGTAGTTGAGGCTAAGGCCTTCAGCCGTCCATGTCCCCAGTGCGGCCATCCCCTGATCTGGTATGCCGGTTGCATCTATGACGATCTCGGACGGCACGGTGCGCACGACCAACCCGGGGCTGGAAGAACCGGCCCCGAAAGGCTTGAGACCAAGCACGGCCTCAAGCACCGTCTCGGCATCGGGTCCACGGAGCGAGGCTGCCAGATCAAGTGGGGATGTGCGAGATGTAGCCAACCCTTTGGCAAAGTTGGCGTTCAAGCGCACGTGTGCGGCCGCAAGATCACCGTCCAAGGACACCGTCAGCGGCATATCGGCCGCGAGGCCGAACGTGACCGAGCCCGCCAACTTCGCCGGCACAAGAGCGCCCCATTGACGCCGGTCTGGCAAAAAATCCTGTGGCAGCGCCAGGAAGTCAACCAGCACCCCCAAGGCTGCTGCATCGCGCGCAGACACAACGCCACGGAGCGTTCCACGCGGTTGCGTGACAGCGGTTGGCATGTCGCCCTCGATATCAACTGTCACGCCAGTGTCGGTTGAAAGGCGCAGCTGTTCGATGCGCACGCGGCCGTTGCGCAACTCAATGTCGGCCACCGCATCCTGATAAATGGCAGTGGGTAGAATGAGTTGACCAGCCCGAACGCGATACACAGCGTCAAGGTCCTTTGTGCCGGGGCTCAGGGCCGCGCCGGCCGTGAGGTAGCCGAGCAACGGGCTCGTGCCACCAGCCGATCCCGGTTGCAGCGATATTGGTGGCAGCAAGGGCCGCAGATCCACTTGCGGCCCTTCAACAAGGATCGACACCTCGCGGCGCGCACCCCACTTGTAGCCGACTTCACCCTGCACGGTTGTGCCCGCTAGTTCGCCGACAAATTCCTTTGCGACAACACCACCCGGAGCAGCATTTAACTTGGAGCGCATGGCAAATCGGCCGTCCCGCACTGGATCAAGCACGAAACCGCCGGCGGTCGACCAACTCAGGAACCGCGCGAGGCTCGCCCCTCGCAGAACGATCTCGCCGTTGAAAGCTGTCTCCTCCCCATTGCCGGTCATCAGACCTTTGAGGTCAGCACGCGCCCCGCCCGGGAGCCCAATGCGCAACTCCTGGATGTTGGTCTCGCCGCTCCGGCCGGCAAGCACGAGCCGTACGCCGCTCACGGGCTCGGCGCCGAGGTTCGCTTGTTCAACATCGAGCACAAGCGATGCCTGCCCCTGCTCCGGCACAAACCCATTCAAGCGGGTCGCAAGTGTGATGAGGCCGCTCACGGGGCCATGGCGAGGTTCACTTGACGGCGCTTGACCAGCGCCCCCCGGACCGGCTCCGATCAGTTGATCAATATCGAGCCATTTGGCTGCAAGGGCCGCCCGCACATTGCGTGTGTCACCGAGATCAAACTCGGCCTCGCCGGTTAGAATTTGCGGCCGCCCCATCCGCTCGAAAGCGAGTGTCAGGTTGGACAGTTTGACCAGCCGAATATCAGCGCTGAGGGCGGCCTTGACCTCAACAGGTGCCTCGTCGAGTTTTGCAACAGGCGATCCAGCCGGTCCTGAAAACTGTGGCAACGGAACCTGCGCGATCAGTTCGCCTTCGATGCGTGGCCCTGTGCCAAAATTCACCGCGCGCGCCTCGAATGTGTAGGCCGCACCACTTTCGAGGTGCTTTAGGCCGACTTTAAAGCGGACACTTCCATCGGCTTCGGGCTTTGCCGTCGTGAGGCGCAGGTCTCGACGCAGGCCCTCCGCGCCGAAAAAGCCACGGAATCGGTAGGGGCCGTCGAGCGATGCCGCCGAGAACTCCCCATCAACTGCCTCAAACCTGAAACGCTCGGTCCGATCGGCGCCGTTGACGGCCAAGACGCCGCCTTCGATACGTACCGACTGGAGTGCGACGTCCGTCGGCATGAACGGCAGTCGGCTCGCTGCGCTGCCGATCGTCGCCCAGTTGCCGCGACCTTGATCATCAAAAACGAGATGGAGCGTCGGCTTCTTGAGGATAATCTCATTGGCCTGAAGGGCGCCGCGAAGCAGAGGCGCAATAGCAAGTTTGCCACTGATGGCTTCCGCACGAAAGAACGGCTCGCCCGAATTGGCCTCGATGTCGGCTATGCGGATCTGTTCGATCGAAAACGTCGGCGTTGGCAACAGGCGCACGCTGACTTGGCCGCCGACGCGAACATCCCGGCCGAGCAGGCGCGTCGCCTCCTCCTCAATGACGCCGCGATAGCTATTCCAGTCGATGACGTAGGGCGCACCAAACAGGGCCAACATGATTGCGATCAGGACAACGGCGATACCAGCCAGGAAATTGTTCAACGCCACGCTCCCTGGTTGCTTTTGAAGATACCCAACGCGTGCCACACTCTGGCACAATTGCTCGGGCAACGTATAGCGAATCAGGCGCTCGCCTGGAACCGGTCGGCGCACCAAACCTGTTGGTCGTTGCTGTGGGTATTCGTTCCCGCCCAGTTCCGCTCGCGGGCGAAGAGGCTTACATACATCGTATGACCGAACCAGCGCCCATGGCCAATCGACGTTTTTACGACGACGCAGACGAGGAAGGTGTTCTTCCTGGGCCGGCAAAGCCGTCGAGTGGGCCGGCGACGCCATCGAGTGACAAGGCATTGGATGGAAAGGCAGCGGGCGGTCGGCCAGCAGGTGGTCTGTCGATATCAGACCGCGCGCGCGGCGTGACCGGCGCAGCCCCACCTTATCTCCACGGATTGAACCCCGAACAACGGCGCGCCGTGGAGACAACCGACGGTGCTGTGCTGGTGCTCGCGGGCGCCGGGACGGGAAAGACGCGGGTACTGACGACGCGCATCGCGCACATTCTCGCGAGCGGTAAAGCTTGGCCCTCGCAGGTGCTGGCTGTTACGTTCACGAACAAAGCCGCCCGGGAAATGAAAGAGCGCATCGGCCATCTCATTGGCGGCGCGGTCGAGGGCATGCCCTGGCTCGGCACGTTTCACTCGGTCGGCGTCAAGATTTTGCGTCGCCATGCGGAACTGGTCGGACTGAAATCTGGTTTCACCATTCTCGACATGGACGACAGCCTGCGCCTGATGAAGCAGGTCATCGAGGCCGAGGGGATCGACAAGGAACGTTGGCCAGCGCGCCAATTGGCCAACCTCATCGACAGCTGGAAAAACCGCGGCATCACGCCGGGCCAAGTGCCGCCGGGCGAGAGCTTTGCCTTCGCCAACGGCAAGGGTCAAAAGTTGTATGGAGACTATCAGCAACGCCTCAAGGACCTGAATGCCGTCGACTTCGGTGACTTGCTGCTGGAGGGCTTGCGTCTGCTCCGTGACAACCCGGACGTCCTGGCGGAATATCATCGCAAATTCAAATATATCCTCGTCGATGAGTACCAGGACACCAACGTCGTTCAATACATGTGGTTGCGTCTGCTGGCGCAGGGCTCGCCAAATCTGTGCTGCGTCGGCGATGATGATCAATCGGTCTACGGCTGGCGCGGCGCCGAGGTCGATAACATCCTTAACTTCGACAAGGAGTTTCCCGGCTGCGCCGTCATCAAACTTGAACGCAACTACCGCTCCAAGGGGCACATTCTCGGCGCCGCCGCAGGTTTGATCGCCAATAACAAGGGCCGACTTGGCAAGACGCTGTTCACCGATGATATCCTTGGCGACAAGGTCTCGGTGACAGGCGTGTGGGACGATGAGGAAGAAGCCCGCATCATCGGCGAAGATATCGAAAAACTGCGCAAACACGGCCATGACTTGAACGAGGTTGCCATCCTCGTGCGCTCGTCGGCACAGATGCGCGTGGTCGAAGATCGTTTTATGACGTTGGGCCTGCCGTACCGCGTCATCGGTGGCCCGCGCTTTTACGAGCGCCAGGAAATCAAGGACGCGGTGGCGTATCTAGAAGTGCTCGGCAATCCCTCAAACGACTTGAAGTTTGAGCGCATCGTCAACGTGCCCAAACGCGGCCTCGGCGACACGACGATCAAACGTCTCCATGATCTCGCGCGCGCCAAATCCATGCCGATGATGCAAGCGGCACAACTGATGTGCGAGACGCAGGAACTGGCGGGCAAAGCGCGCAACTCCCTGTCGGGCCTGCTCGCCCAGTTCGCCCGTTGGCGTGGCCGACTTGATCAGATGAAGCATACGGAGTTGGCCGAACTGATCCTGGATGAGAGCGGCTACACGGCCATGTGGCAGGCGGACAAAAGCCCGCAGGCACAGCAGCGGCTTGAAAACTTGAAAGAGTTGATCCGCTTCATGGACCAGTTTGAGACCATGGCGGGGTTTCTTGAGCATGTCTCGCTGGTGATGGACGCCGAGAAAAAAGACGACGGCGATCGCTGCTCGCTGATGACGTTGCACGCCGCGAAGGGTCTGGAGTTCGACGTGGTGTTTCTGCCCGGTTGGGAAGAAGGGCTGTTTCCCCACCAGCGTTCCATGGACGAAAACGGCATTGAAGGCCTCGAGGAGGAGCGTCGGCTGGCCTACGTTGGGATTACGCGCGCCCGGAAATCCGCGCGGATTTCGTTTGCCCAGAACCGGCGCTTGCGCGGCAGTTACCAAAGTGCAAGTCCGTCTCGTTTTGTCGATGAACTGCCCGAAGACCACGTCGATGTCATCGAAGCTAAGGCACCGTTCACAGGCGCCTATGCCAACTTCGGTGCCGGTACGAGTTATGGGGGCGGCTACGGTCGGCAAAACCCCTATGGCAAGAGTCGCTTCGATGACGCAGCCCAATCATCATCGTTTGAGAGCACGACCTATCAAACACCCGGCTGGCAACGTGCCCAGCAGAACTGGAAGACCCAGCCGCAACCCGGGACGCGCCCGGCTTCCAGACGTGCTGGCGGCGCGATGATCGAGGGTCAGTTGCTTGCCTCCTCGGTCGATTCAGGCATGGGTTTTAAGCTCGGCGACCGTGTCTCGCACAGTAAGTTCGGCGGCGGAACGGTGACCCTGGTCGATGGTACAAAACTGACGATCGAGTTCGACACCGGCGACACCAAACGGGTCGTCGATAGTTTCGTCGAGCGGGCGTGAAGACCGGATGCATAAAGTCCGGCTTCTTTCCGGCTTCTTAAAGTACGGCGTCGTGTTTGGCCCGTGACGCATTGCGTCTTGATGCCTCGACCGTTAGGCGCCCTTACGCGCCTTTTGCGGTGACGCGCGGGCGAGGGCTGCGTCGCGCTCGGTGGTGCGATCGAGGAGGTCGTCCGCCAACTGGATAGCGGCCATCAGCAGCAGGCGGTCATCGCCGACCGCGCCGTGCTCTGCGACAAGAGCGGCAACCCGCTGTTGCACCTCATCTGCGAGTAAGGCGAGACGCTCCTCCTCTCCCGGATCGCACGCCAGTTGGTACGTGCGGCCATTGATGGTGAGCGCAACGTCCGTCATGACACGTCGGGGAGGCGCAACAGATCATTCAGCGTGTCCAGGGCCCAAGCGATCCGATCGGAAAGTTGCTCCTCTCGCGCTTCCATATCAGCCACGCGCGCCTCGGCCGCGAGAATGCGCGCGACGAGGTTCTCCCGGTCTCGAAGTAAGGCCGCCACCTTCCGATCCGACGACATTCCGTCAATGTTGGGCTTGACGATAGACTTGAGTGTTTTGAGTGGGGACTTCGGTGCGGCTTTGACCGGTTTGGTCCGCGGACGCGGCGGCGTTGGCTGAGCAATTGCCTTTTCCGCTTGTCGAGTGGCTCGCCGCGCCATCGAGACACTCCCCTGGTTTGTTCAAATCAAAAGCTACCACCCAAGTAAGCTGCGCCGCTCTCACCCTCAAGCACGCACGACAGTGTTTTCAACCGCTTATCGCGCCAGTCTCATCGCGTGTGTCGCACCAGTGTTACCGGTTTGGCCCTTCCTGCGACGGGGCACCTTGGGACGGCCTGTATTGCCCGCTCGCCGGGTCATACTCAAGGCTGCCAAGGTCCTTGGCGCGTGCCGCCCCGGTGCGCTCACTGACACGAACTTCAGCGGCTTTCAGGTCGGCCTGCATTTGCACAGCTGTTCGTTTGAGCCAGCGGTATCCGGCGTACGCGCCTGCCCCGATGGCGGCGAGGAGAACCAACTGCGGCATGTCTCTTCTCCAGTTGATTGGCACATGGCGACTTATCTGCAAGGAGCCGACTGCCATGTGCGAAGTCTCACACCACTATAGTCCGAATCGTGCCCAAATTGCGCGCGCTTCCAACGTCGACACCCAGTCCTCCGCAAACGTGACGCCGGCGTCAAGTCCGTCGCCACTCACGAGGCCGTGTAGGCCGCCCGCCAATCCAGGCAGTTTTCGAAAACGCGACAGCAGGCCCGGCTTGCTCGTTGGCACCAGGGCGAGGCGAATCTTGTCCCCATAAACCTCGCGCATACGACTACGTACCTCCGCGATGCCATCGATCAAGCCGTGCTCAAGGGCGCCGCGCGCCGACCAGAAGGCACCGGAGAAGAGCTCATTATCGGATCCCTTCAGGCGCCCGGCCCGTCGGTCCTTAACGATCGAGATGAAGACATCGTGCACATCGCGCTGCAGCGCTTTCAGGCGTTCAATGTCCTCGGCCTTTTCCGGCATGAAGGGGTCAAGTTGGCTTTTGTTGAGGCCGGCCGTGTAAACGCGTCGCTCGATGCCAAGCTTCTCGATGGCTTTGTCGAAGCCAAACATCGACGACACGACGCCGATGGAGCCGACAATCGATGATGGATCGGCGAAAATTTCGTCCCCCGCGAGCGCCAGAAAGTAGCCACCCGAGGCGGCAACATCTTCACAAAACACATGCACGCGCTTCTTGTTTTCCGTGGCGAGTTGCCGGATGCGCTGGAAGATCAGATGCGATTGGACGGGCGAGCCACCGGGCGAGTTGATGACGATTGCGACGCCGCCGACCTTTGACATCGTGAAAGCCTTCTCGATGGCACTGGCGACGGTTGGCAGCGATAGACCGGGTCTTAGCGGTGTGGCCATGCCGATGGGGCCCGAGAGACGCAGAACCGGCAGCACCGGCGTTCGGCTAAAGAGAGGCATGCGGTCTCCAGGCGGGCGGCACTCGCCCGGTTTCAGTGTCTGACATTAGATAGGGCTTGGGCGCTGCGTGCGCAAAGGGGGTGCGGCCCAGTGTGACGCCGAAGACAGTGTAACCCCGAAGACAGTGTGACCCCGAAGACCAGTATGACCTCTATTTTTTCACCTGATAGCCAATGATAGCGCCGATCAGAGGATAAGCCACCAAAGGCACCGAGAGCCGCAGCGTCGTGTTGATGAACGCTGTGACCTGCGGAACCAACGTCAGACCCGCAAAAATAAGGGCAAACACGAGGATCGACACCAGCTTCGCGTTGCTTGGCGATGGCGTTTCCTTAAGCACGAGCGCACCCAGATGGCCAACGACAAAGACAACGACTGAGATGACCACCGCCAGAAGGAAGATGTCGAGTCGGCCAAGGCTCGCCGGGATCAGCGACTTCAATTGCGGGCCGTAAACCCATGCGAGATGGATTTGCAGCAACGTCAGGATGATTTTTGGCAGCATGACAGGCCTCCCTCAGGGTCGAGAAACGTTAGACGTCGGCCGCCCATTCGCCAAGTCAGAAGCAATTGCCGCGAGCGGTCTGACGGCGTAGTCATCGCGTCCCGGTATTCTGAAGCCGGCATTCTGAAGCCCGTGTTCTCGAGGATTTCCCGCCGTGTCAGATACCATTCACCATGATGGCCTCGCGTTCAGTGCTCGACTTGAGGGCAAATCTGGGGCGCCCGCCGTTGTGTTGCATCACCCGCTCGCGACAAACCTGACCTTTTGGGACGAACTGACGGCGGCCTTGGTCAGCGACTACCGGGTGCTGCGATTTGATGCGCGCGGCCACGGTAAAACGGATGCGCCCAAGGGACCCTACAGCTTTGAAACGCTGGCCGGCGATGTTGTCGGCCTAATGGACAAGGCTGGGATCAAAAAGGCTGGCTTCGTCGGCCTCTCCATGGGCGGCATGGTCGGGCAGTACCTAGGCTTGCTGCATCCCGGCCGCTTTTCCTGCCTCTCTATCGTCTCCTCAAGCAGCCGCATCGCACCTGAATTCCGCCCGCTCTGGACGGATCGGGTTAAAGTCGCGCGGGAGCACGGCATGGCCTCCCAGGTCGAACCAGCCATGGCACGCTGGATCGCTCAGACCACACGCGCGACGAAACCCGAACTCATCACCCGATTTACCCGCATGATCGAGACGACGCCGCTCGAGGGCTATGTGGGTTGGTGCGGTTTGATTGAGCACCTCAATGTCACAGAGCGGCTTGGCGCTATCAAGTCGCCAACCCAAATCATCGTTGGCGACAAGGATCCAGCAACGCCGGTGGCCGCGTCCGAGGCGATCCACTCGGCCATTCCGGGCTCGCAACTGGTCATCTTGCCCGGCGTCTCGCACATGCTGTCCGCCGAAGACCCCGCGAGCTTCCATGGGGCGTTGCTGCCGTTTTTGGCGCGCCATCGCGCGTGAACGCATCATGATCGTTCTCGACGGCTCCCAGGGCGAAGGCGGCGGTCAGATCCTGCGCACGGCGCTGTCTCTCTCGATGATCACGGGGCAGCCCTTCCGGCTCGAAAAGCTGCGTGCGGGCCGCAAGAAGCCAGGGCTTATGCGACGGCATCTGACGTGTGTGGACGCTGCCAGAAACATCTCGGGTGCGAAAGTCACCGGCGGCGAGTTGCTGTCGCAAAAGTTGACGTTTACCCCTGGTCCGGTGCAGGCCGGGACCTATGAGTTTGCCATCGGAATTGCGGCTTCCACAAGCTTGGTTTTCCAGACGATATTCCCGGCATTGATGACGGTCGGCCAATCCACGGTGCGCTTTGGCGGCGGCACGCACACTGTCTTCGCGCCGAGCTACACAGCTCTGGACCGCAGTTTTCTGCCCCTTATGCGTCGCATGGGAGCTGAGGTCACAACCCGCATTGAGCGCCACGGATTTTATCCCGCTGGCGGCGGCTGGTGGCAGGCCGACATCGCGCCCATCGCGAAGTTCTCCGCCTTGACACTTGACGACGCCGGCGCGCTTCGAAGCCGTCATATCCGCTCCCGCGTCGCGAATGTTTCCTTTGACGTCGCCGAGCGCGAAGCGGCAGCCGCCGCGGACCTTTTGGGCTGGCCGGCGGCAACAATCGAGGCCCACACTGTCAAGGCGGACGGACCTGGAAATGTGCTGATGATCGAAATCGTGTCAGAGCATATCACGGAACTGTTCTCAGCATTTGGCGAGCGGGGTCGAGCTTCTGAAGAGGTGGCAACCGACGTGGCCCAACAGGTGCGTGACTATCTAGCCGTTGGCGCGCCCGTTGGTCCGCATCTGGCTGATCAATTGTTGCTGCCGATGGCGCTTGCAGGCAGCGGCCATTTCATCACATCTCGTCCAACGCCCCACACCAGAACGAACATTGAGGTGATCGAAAAGTTTCTGCCTGTTGAATTCGAGCTGACGGAACTTGAGGGCAAGCGCTGGCAGATCCGCGTCGCGACTTAAGCATTTTGCCCTTTCGCGGGCTTTACCTTTTCGTTGGCCTGTCGCAGCGTCAACCCGGTACGCGTTCAGGGGATGACAGTTACATGCGCATGGGCAAAATCGCGTTCGGCGCAATGGAAGAAGTTGTCTTTGGGGTACCGGCTGCTGAGGCCGTCGCGGCCCAGGCCGAACGCATCGGCGCCAAACATGTGTTGTTGATGGCGTCAGGCACGCTCGATCGGACGACGGGCGAAATTGAGGCCGTGCGCCGGGCACTTGGCAGCCGACACGCCGGCACGTTCAACACCATGCCAGCGCACTCTCCACGTTCAGCCGTCATAAAAGCCGCCGACCACGCCCGCTACGTCGGCGCGGATCTGATTGCGACGTTTGGCGGCGGATCGATCACGGATGCGGCCAAAGCTGTACAGCTTTGCCTCGCCAATGACATTCGATCGGCCGACGCCATGGACGCGTTACGCGTCGTTGGTGGCGTCATGCCCAATATCAAGCCGCCCGTTGTACGGCAGGTGAGTGTGCCGACAACGCTGTCTGCAGGTGAGTTTTCGTCTCTCGCAGGCGTTACCGACGAGCGGACCAAAACCAAGGAACTGTTTCGCCATCCCCTGCTCGTGCCGCGTGCAACGATCCTGGATCCAGCGCCGACGGTACACACACCCGAATGGTTGTGGCTGTCGACCGGCCTGCGCGCCATAGACCATTGCGTCGAAGGCATCTGCTCCAACGAGGCGCACCCCTTTGGCGATGCCCAGGCGTTGCAGGGCCTCGCTTTGCTCGCGCACGCCCTACCGCGCGTGAAGCAAAACCCGGCAGATCTGAATGCGCGGCTTGATTGTCAGCTTGGCTGCTGGCTCTCGATGGGGCCGCTCTCGACGGGTGTGCCGATGGGTGCGAGCCACGGCATTGGCTATGTGCTTGGCACGTTACACGATGTGCCGCACGGCATCACCAGTTGTCTGATGTTGCCAAGCGTCATGCGCTGGAACCGGTCTGCAAACGCCGACCGCCAAGCGCTCGTCGCGACCGCGATGGGGGCGGTTGGCAAGGATGCTGGCGACGTGCTCGACGGCTTTATCCGAGGCCTTGGATTGCCTCGAACACTGGCAGAGGTAGGTGTGCGACCTGAGCATTTCGCGGCGATTGCTGAAGCCGCGATGAAGACGCCGTGGGTGCCGAAGAACCCGCGTCCCATTGCGGCGCCGACTGACA
>JANNXS010000420.1:0-24909 GCA_031409695.1 Hyphomicrobiaceae bacterium | reverse complement strand
CGCTGTCGTGCAGCGGCGTTGTCGTCTCAACCGGCTGCTTTGACTTCATCAACGATCTTCTTCGCTGCGTCGGCGAGGTTGTCGGCCGAAACAATACGCAGGCCGGACTCAGCGAGGATCTTCTTGCCGATATCGACGTTGGTCCCTTCGAGGCGAACGACCAGCGGCACGGTGACGCCGAGTTCGCGGGCGGCGGCGACGACGCCTTCAGCGATGATATCGCAGCGCATGATGCCACCGAAGATGTTGACCAGAATGCCCTTCACGGCGGGGTCATTGAGGATGATCTTAAAGGCGGCTTGTACCTTCTCCTTGCTGGCACCGCCGCCGACATCGAGGAAGTTGGCGGGCTCCATGCCATACAACTTGATGATATCCATGGTTGCCATGGCCAAGCCAGCGCCGTTGACGAGGCAACCAATGTTACCGTCGAGTTTGACATAGGCGAGGTCATACTTTGAGGCTTCAACCTCAGCAGGGTCCTCTTCGGTGAGGTCGCGCAGCGCCATCACTTCCGGATGGCGGAACAGGGCATTGCCGTCGAAATCCATCTTGCCATCGAGGCAGACGAGCTTGTTGTCCTTGGTGATCACCAGGGGGTTGATCTCCAGCATACTCATGTCTTTTTCGATGAACATCTTATAGAGTCGACCGACCATGTCGTTGCATTGCTTGACCAGATCACCCGTCAAGCCGAGCGCGAAGGCGATCTTGCGACCGTGGAAATCCGTGTAGCCGGACGCCGGATCGATCGAAAATGTGTGAATTTTCTCAGGCGTGTCGTGGGCGACTTTCTCAATGTCCATGCCGCCTTCAGTCGAGACGATGAACGACACGCGCGACGTACCGCGATCAACGACGGCCGATAAATAGAGTTCCTTGGCGATGGCCGAACCGTCTTCGACATAGAGCCGCTGGACTTTCTTGCCTTCGGGGCCGGTCTGGATGGTCACCAGCGTGTTGTTGAGCATTTCACTGGCATAGGTTTTGACTTCATCAAGGGACTTGGCGAGGCGGACGCCGCCTTTTTCGCCAGCAGCCGCTTCCTTGAACTTGCCCTTGCCGCGACCACCGGCATGGATCTGGGATTTCACCACCCAAACCGGACCCGGCAGCTTGTTGGCAGCGGCGACGGCTTCGTCCACCGACATAGCCGCGTAGCCCATGGTGGTTGCGATACCATACTGGCGGTAGAGATCCTTGGCTTGGTATTCGTGAATGTTCATTTTAAGTTCCCATTTGCGCCGACCATCGACGGCGGTTTAGCCGCGATTGCCCGTGCGCACAATGTGCCGGACCGATGTGTGCCGAAAAGTTTGAGTGCGGAAGCAGAGTGAAGGCGGACCAGAAGCGATTGGCCTCTGTGTTAGTCGCGCGCCGGTGATGCCTCGTGTATGCTTCAATAAGTTCTGTATTCCCATTCCCGACGGAACGCGGTTTTTCCACCGTTGACATGGGACGCCTGTTCGGGAGCCGTCGCCGCTCGCATGTCTTTCTCGATCAACGAACTCTCGGTCAACTTCTCGCAGCCGTTTATCAAACGGCCGGTTGGGACGACCCTGCTCGCCGTCGGGCTCATGCTCGCGGGTCTCATCGCCTATGGTTTTCTGCCGGTCTCCAGCCTGCCGTCGGTCGAAATCCCGACGATCAGGGTGACAGCCAACCAGCCTGGCGCCGACCCAGTCACGATTGCGGCGACCGTCGCGGCCCCGCTTGAGCGCCGGTTGAGTGAAATTGCTGGTGTGACCGAGATAACATCAACATCAGGCACGGGCTCGGCCCGCATTGCCCTCCAGTTTGATTTGAGCCGCTCCATTGAAGGGGCGGCCCGTGACGTGTCGGCCGCGATCAATGCAGCAATGGCTGACTTGCCCTCGGACATGCCGACGCTACCAAGCTTCCGCAAGGCGAACCCGAACGCCATGCCGGTGATTATTCTTGCGCTAACCTCTAAAACCTTACCCCCCAGCGCCCTTTTTGACGCCGCCGATTCTGTGCTCGTCCAGCGCATTTCTCAGATCAATGGGGTTGCAGAAGTGAACGTCTCCGGCGCGGAGCAACCGGCTGTCCGCGTCAAGGTCAATCCGGGTCAACTGGCGTCCCTGAACCTCGCCATGGAGGACGTGCGGCTGGCGATCTCAAACGCCAACTCTGTCACGCCGCTAGGTTCGATTGATGGTGACCGCCACCTGATTGCGCTTGAAACCAATGCGCAACTTAAGACGCCGGCGGACTACAAGGCGATCATCATCAAGACCGTCAACGGGGTGCCCATTCGTGTCGGTGACGTTGCAACCGTCGAACAGGGCACGCGCAACACGCGCTCGTCAGCACTCTTCAATCTGCAGCCGGCCGTGATCTTGTTCATCACCAAACAAGGCGATGCAAACGTCATTGAAACCGTCGACAAGATCAAAGCCGCCCTGCCGGAACTGCAGCGCTGGGTGCCGGCGGGCATCGACATCTCCATACTCTCGGACCGCACGACCACCATCCGCGCCTCCATCGCCGACATGCAGCACACACTCGGCCTCGCTATCGCGCTGGTGATGCTTGTCGTGTTCGTGTTCCTGCGGCGTGGCATGGCAACGCTTGCGGCTGGCATCACGGTGCCGTTGTCGCTTGCGGGCACTTTAGCGCTCATGTGGGCTGCCGGCTTCTCGATCAACAATCTGACGCTGATGGCGCTGGCGGTTGCAGTCGGATTTGTTGTCGACGATGCCATCGTCATGATCGAGAACATGATGCGCAACCTTGAGCGCGGTATGACGCCCATGGAATCGGCCATCGAAGGCGCTCGTCAGATCGGTTTCACGGTGATCTCGATTTCCGTGTCGCTGGTGGCTGCTTTTATTCCACTGTTGTTCATGCCCGGCATCATCGGCCGCTTCCTGCGTGAATTCTCGGTGACGATGGCGTTTGCGATCCTCGTGTCGACGATCGTGTCGTTGTCGATCACGCCTATGATTTGTGCCCACTTCATCAAGGCCACCCCGCACGGCCACACGACCCGGTTTGACCGGATCGTCGAGGGCCTTTTGCAGCCCCTGATCCGCGGCTACGCCTCAACCTTGCAACTCGCGCTGCGCTTCCGTTGGGTGACCACGCTCGTCATGCTCGCCACCATTGCCGCGACCGTGAACCTCTACATCAAGATCCCCAAGGGCATGTTCCCGAGCGACGACACCGGGCTCATTTCCGCGGGCATGGTGGCCTCACCCGATATCTCCTTTGAACAGATGAACGAGCTGCAAAAGCGCGCCGTTCGTGCCGTCATGGATGATCCAGCCGTCGCGAATATCTCATCGTCCGTTGGGGCTTCGTTTTTTTCCGTGCAGCCCAACACTGGCCGCATGTTTTTCTCGCTGAAGCCGCTGGCCGAGCGTGGCGGCCTGTCCTCGCAACAGGTCATAGATCGCTTGCGTCGGCCGGTAAATTCCATTCCGGGTCTGCGCGTGTTCATGTCGGCCGTGCAGGATTTTGGTTTTGGTGCGCGGTCTTCAAACTCGAAGTATCAGCTCACGCTTTGGTCGCCCGATTTTGATGAGTTGATTGCCTGGACGCCAAAGGTGCTCGAACGGGCGCGCGCGCTTGAGGGCATCGAGGACGTGACGACTGACCGCGAGGGTGGCGGACTGTCCGTCGACATCTCCATCGATAAGGTCGCCATGGCGCGTTTGGGTGTGCGCACCCAGGACGTCAACGCGGCCCTCAAAAACGCCTTTGCCCAGCGGCAAGTTTCAGTAGTCTACACGCAACGCAACCAATACCGCGTTGTGCTCGAAGTGGACCCCCGCCTGCAGCGTGACCCTGGCGACCTCAGCGCCATCTTCGTGCCTGGTCGCGGCGGGGCGCAAGTCCCACTGTCGGCTGTAGTCACAACCCAGCGCGGTCTGGCACCCCTGGTGGTCAACCACCAGGGGCCATTCCCAGCCATCACCATCAGCTACAACGTCAAAGCCGATACAACGCTTGAGGTCGCCCAGGACAGGCTGCTGAAGGCTGTCGCCGACATGCGCTTGCCAGACAGCATCCGCGCTGAGCCGGCGGGAGATGCGCGGGCCTCACGCTCCGGCACGGGCTCGCAGCCGCTGTTGATCCTGGCAGCCCTCGTCGCCGTCTACATTGTGCTCGGCGTCCTCTATGAGAGTTTCGCGCACCCATTGACCATCATCTCGACCTTGCCCTCGGCCGGTCTCGGCGCGCTCGTTGCGCTGCAGTTGATGGACATGGAGTTTTCCATGGTCGCCTTCATCGGCGTCATCCTGCTGATCGGGATCGTCAAGAAAAACGGCATTATGCTGGTCGACTTCGCGCTTGAGGCGGAACGAACGCGCGGACTTTCAGCCCGTGATGCGATCTACGAGGCCTGCATTGAACGTTTTCGTCCGATCCTTATGACCACGGTGGCGGCCTTGCTCGGTGCTGTCCCGCTCGCGATTGCGTCGGGGCCTGGGTCGTCGCTGCGCACCCCGCTCGGCGTCTCCATCATCGGCGGTCTGCTCGTATCGCAGGTCCTCACGCTGTACACGACGCCGGTGATCTATTTGGCGCTCGACCGCCTGCATCGGCGCTTGTGGGGCGGGGCGAGTGCGGTGGTTGTTCCCGCCGCGGGTGCAGTAACGGCGGCTGAGTGAATGGCCGTCCCTGCGGCCGGCGGTCAAAAGACTTGAACGAGCCAACATCGATGACTGCTCAGGACTTTAGAAACCACATGGTTCGTTGATCCATCGCCCGCAGGACGAGGTCACGACGCCCCGACCCACATGTAGCCTGTCCCGGCTCGCACGATACCACCGGTTACATCTGCGATGTGATAGGCAACCACGCGCGCCTGTTCTGTCGCCGCGAAATCGAGCAAGCGCCGCCGCGTTGCGACGGCCATTTCGCCATCCATGTCCTGGGCCGGCTGCCAGTGTGGGTGCACGACAGAGACAACTGGGTGGAACAGCGTGTCCGTTGCGATCAGCAGTTTCTGCGTACCGGATTGGACAAATACCGCGCATTGGCCGGGCGTGTGGCCAGCGGCGTCCAGGAACGTCACGCCCGGCAAAACCTGCGCCTCTGCGGCGGCGCGCGTCAGCTTCGGCTCGATCATCTTGAGCACACGTCGTGCTCCGGCCGTAACGCCTTCGTGTGCACCGGCTGCCTCTGGCGCCGTTGGCGACATCCAGAATGCAAACTCTCGATCGGGGATCGTGTAGGCGGCATTGGGGAAGCGCAATGTGTTGTCGAAGTCATCAACGACGCCCCAGAGATGATCGGGGTGGGCATGGGTCAGCACGACGTGATCGATCGAATTGGGGTCGATGCCAGCAGCCATCAAGGCATCGGCGAGCTTGCCGCCCGTGTTCATCCATGTGCCGCCCATCCCGGCATCAACAAGCACACGGCGGCCGTCGATTTCCAACAACGTGACGTTCAACGCGAAGCGGAACTGCTCCGGCGGCAACGCCGCGCCCTTCGGTGTGAGGTTGCGCGTCAGCAGCGCCTCATCCACGCCGCCTGCGGCGATCCGATCGCGCGGGACCAGCATGTGTCCGTCGTCGAGCACGCGCACGCCTATGTCGCCGATTTTAAAGGTGGTGCGTTCCTGGCTGCGTTCCTGGGCGCCGACATGTCCCGTCCGCGACACCGCCGCGGTGATGGCTGCGACACCCTGTGTAAACAGACGTCGGTTCAGGTATTGAGATGGGCGCGTCATGTGGCGTCCAGGCTGGTTGCAGTCATGTCGTCTGGCCTGGAATACAGCCATCTGGGAAAACAGGGAAACACGACTTCACCGACCGTGTAAGTGCCAGTGTATTTTGCACGCGGGCGGCCGCTGATGTAAGTCGCTCGGCCAGTCACCGAAAATCCCCCGCCAAGATCCCTGAAGAGCCCCCATGACCGATAGCGCCACAACAACCCGCACGTTGCTCACCCGCTATTATGCGGCCTTCAACAGCGGCGATGGCGACGGCATGCTGGTCTGTCTCGCCGACGATGTCGTGCATGACGTCAATATGGGTGAGCGGCGCACTGGGCGGGAAAAGTTCCGCGCCTTCAACGCACGCATGGCACACTGTTACGGCGAAAAACTGGAAGACATCACACTTCTGGTGTCGGACGACGGCCTCCGGGCGGCTGCGGAATTCAATGTCCGCGGCACTTACAAAAACACCGACGAGGGCCTGCCAGCCGCGACGGGCCAAACCTATGGGCTGCCGGCCGGCACCTTCTTTGCGGTCAAGAACGGCCAGATCACACGGGTGACCACCTACTACAACCTGACGGACTGGCTGATGCAGGTCACCGGCGAAGGCCGTTGAAGTCTTGGCGAAGGCCGTTGAAGACACGGCGAAGGCCGTTGAAGTCTTGGCGGAGGCCGCTGAAGTCTTGGCGAAGGCCGCTGAAGTCACGGCGAAGACAGCTGACACACGGTCGCTGCGGCGTTTGAATGCTGCAGCGCAGCGCCACATTGACCGGTGGCAGCCCAATGGTGCCCGGTGCAGTCATACGCAAAGCTGCCTCGAGCGCAAATATGACCGCAATCGTAGACACTTGGTCTCTGAACCGCGACGCTGAACCGGTTGCCCAGCGGGCTATTGCTGCTTGGCTGTTTGTGGTTGCGGGGCTTGTGCTTGTGATGGTCACCGTTGGTGGCGCAACCCGATTGACCGGTTCCGGCCTTTCGATCACGGAATGGCAGCCGCTGCTCGGTGCGATCCCGCCGCTGTCGGAGGGCGATTGGATTATCGCTTTCGACAAATACCGGCTAATCGCTCAGTACAAACTTATCAACAAGGGCATGAGCCTCGACGCGTTCAAGTTCATTTACTGGTGGGAGTGGGGCCATCGCCAGCTCGGCCGCTTCATCGGTTTGGCTTATGGCTTGCCGTTTCTGGCGTTCATGATCGCCGGTCTTGTTCCGCGCCAGCTGATGCCGCGGCTGGTCGGTTTGCTGGTGCTCGGGGGCCTGCAAGGCGCCATGGGCTGGTACATGGTCAAGTCCGGCCTGACGGATCGTGTGAACGTCAGCCAGTACCGGCTGGCCGCGCACCTGACGTTGGCGGCGGTTATTTTTGCGGGGCTGCTCTGGGTTGCGCTCGATGCCCTTGGTCGGAAGAGGATACGCCTCCGCACCCTGAGCCGAGGGGCGACAGCGCTCTCCGGCGCCCTTGTCGTACTCGTGTTGGTGCAGATATCGCTCGGGGCATTGGTCGCTGGTACCAGTGCCGGGCTGTCACACAATACGTGGCCACTGATGGACGGGCGCGTGGTGCCATCGGGCCTGTTTGCCATGTCGCCGGCCTGGATCAACGTGTTTGAAAACGTGGCCGCGATCCAGTTCAACCATCGCCTGCTGGCCTATGTGATCGCTGTGCTGGCGCTCTGGCAGGGCTGGCATGCCTGGGCGACGGCTGACGATGAACACGTGCGTGCGACGGGCGTGTTGCTGGCCGTTGCTGTCCTGGCCCAAGTTGCCGTCGGCGTTTGGACGTTGCTGGCTCTGGTCCCCTTGTGGCTCGGCCTCGTGCATCAGGCGATGGCGTTTCTGCTACTCGCCGTTGCCGTCTGGCACCGACACGCGGTGGTGCGGACGTAACGGTCAGATGAGTCGCCCTGCCACCAGATCGATTGTTTCCATCTGCGGGTTGGGGTGGTGCTTGGACGGGTAGAATCGTTCACGCCCCATCGGCTGCCATGCCGAGCAGTTGGACGTTGCCGCCCGTCGCCGTGATGTCCGTTGTGCGCACGCGCTCGGTTGCTAAGCGCGCGACGTATTCGGGTCCGCCGGCTTTCGGACCGGTGCCGGACAGGCCTTCGCCGCCGAACGGCTGCACGCCAACGACGGCGCCGATCTGGTTGCGGTTGACGTAGACGTTGCCGACCTTGGCGTGTTCGGCGATGAAGTCGGCGACGGCCGCGATCCGACTGTGCACGCCGAGCGTCAAGCCGAAGCCGCTGGCGTTGATGTCTTCAATGACCTTATCCAAGTGGCCTCGGTCATAGCGGATGACGTGTAACACCGGTCCGAACACTTCGCGCTCCAACGTGGACATGCCCTCGATCTCGTAGATGGCCGGGCCGACGTAGGTGCCGGCGCGGCAGTCGTCGGGGATACGCAGGTCGAGCAGTTCGACTGCGGTTTTCTTGAGACCCAGTTTGTGGGCGTCGAGGCGATCCTGCGCCACGTCGTCGATAACGGGGCCGATGTCGGTCGCGTAGGTCATGGGGTCGCCGATTTCGAGCGCCTGCGTCGCGCCGACGAGCATGTCGATCATCTTCTTTGAGACATCCCGCTGCACGTAAAGCACACGCACGGCTGAGCAGCGCTGCCCCGCTGAATCGAACGCCGAGCGCACGGCATCGCGCACGACTTGTTCGGGCAGGGCCGAGCTATCGACGATCATGGCATTGATGCCGCCAGTTTCAGCGATCAGTGGCACGATGGCTGAACGTCGGTCGGCGAGCGCGCGTTGGATTGCCCAGGCGGTTTCGTTGGAGCCCGTGAACACCACGCCAGCCGTGCGCGGATCACGCACGAGGGCTGACCCGATGTCGCCTTTGCCGGGCAAGAAATGCAGGATGTCCTTCGGTACGCCGGCCTCGTGCAGCAACTCGACGGCCAGGAAAGCGGTTGTCGGTGTTTGTGGGGCGGGCTTGGCAAGCACGGGATTGCCGGCCGCGAGCGCTGCTGCAACTTGACCCGTAAAGATGGCGAGCGGGAAGTTCCAGGGGCTGATGGCAACGATCGGGCCGCGTGCCCGCAGTTCCAGCGTGTTTTTCTCCCCCGTTGCGCCGACCAGTGACACAGCGCCTGAGAACAGACGGCGCGCCTCGCAGGCGTAGTAACGCAGGAAATCGACGGCTTCGCGGATATCGCCCAGCGCGTTGTCGAGCGTCTTACCGGCCTCGCGGATGATTACGGCCATCAGTCGAACCCGGTCACGTTCAAACAAATCAGCGGCACGATCGAGTATGGCAGCGCGCGCTGGTCCGCCGAGACGATCCCAGGCATGCGCGCTGGCAAGTGAGGCCTTAAACGCCCGGTCAACGTCGGAAATCGTTGCATTCAGTACAGTGCCGATACGTTGGCGTCGATCGTGGGGGCAGCGTACGAGTTCGGCCTTGTCGACATCTGTCGCGGCTTTGCCGGCAACGATGGGGCCGACAGCGAACGAGGGCTGTAATTCGCGGATGATCTTGGCCAGAAGATCGGTGCGGATGGCTGCAACGGACAGCGCGATGCCACCGCTGTTGGGGCGGGGTGCACGCGGGTCGTTGGCGAAAATCTCAGCCGGCTTTGGAATTGCGGGTGAGGGCACATCCGCTGAGCGCTCTTCTTCCGCGGCCTGCACGGGATCACGAATGATTTCGGCGATTGGCGCCTTTTCGTCCGCAAGCCGATTGACAAACGACGTGTTCGCTCCATTTTCTAGAAGCCGCCGGACGAGATAGGCCAGCAGGTCCTCGTGCCCGCCGACGGGTGCATAGATGCGGCAAGGGCGATTCAACTTGTCGGCACCGACAACCTCGGCATAGAGCGCTTCACCCATGCCGTGCAGACGTTGAAATTCATAGGCACTGTTCGCGCCGGCGATGTGCGCGCTGGCGACGGAGTGCGCATTGTGGGTGGCAAACTGCGGGTAGAACGAGACCGGGTCGGAGAGCATAAAGCGCATGCAGGCGAGATACGACACGTCCGTGTGCATCTTGCGGGTGAAAACGGGATAATCCGGAAGCCCCCGCTCCTGGGCCCATTTGATCTCGCTGTCCCAATAGGCACCCTTGACGAGCCGGACGGGGATACGTCGCCCGCCGTGGCTCGCCACCCGACGCAACCAGCGCAGCACCGGCACAGCGCGTCGCCCGTAAGCCTGAACGGCGAGACCTAAACCGCCCCATCCCGCGTTGGTTGCCTCAAGATACGTGGCCGCGAACATTTCCAACTGCACATCAAGACGGTCCTGCTCTTCCGCATCAATCGTGAGTGTCAGCCCGCGCTCACGTGAGGCCTTGGCCAAGGCGAGCACACGCGGCAACAACTCTTTGTGCAGTTGGGCCAACTTCCCGTCTTCAAAACGTGGGTGGATGGCTGACAGCTTTACAGACAGACCGGGGCGCGCCATCTGGTCGTCGATCTTGCGGCTATTGAATGGACCAGCCGCTTTGCCAACGATCTTGATGGCATCCATGTAGCCGTCGAAGTAAATCTTCGCGTCGGCCTCGGATTTCGCGCCCTCGCCGAGCATGTCGTATGAAAAGCGGTAGCCCTTTTTTTCTTGGGGGCCGGCGCGCTGGATTGCCTCTTCGATGTTGCGACCGAGCACGAAGTTATCGCCGAGGATCTTCATGGCCTGACGCAGGGCTTGCCGAATAACAGGCTCGCCCGTGCGCGCAACCATCCGTTTTAGAATGCCAGTTGGACCGGACGACTTATCACCGCCAAGCCGCACAACCTGTCCCGTTAACATCAGGCCGAAGGTCGAGGCGTTCACGAACAGACTGCCCGAGCTACCGAAATGGCGGTTCCAATGACCCTCGCCGACCTTTTCCGCAATCAACGCGTCGGCGGTGTCTTTGTCGGGAATCCGCAACAGCGCCTCGGCGAGGCACATCAAGATGACGCCCTCCTCGGACGTCAGCCCGTATTCGTGCATGAACGCGTCGATGCCGCCGTGGTGGGCACGATTGGTACGCGCCTTCAGAACAAATGATTTTGCCAGATCCGCAATGCGCCGCCGCTCATCTTCTGTGTAGACGGCACGTTCGATCAATCCACCCACAAGGCGTCGCTCATCGAACGCATAATAGGTTGCTATTTCGTCGCGGTCGGGGATCGGCGCACCAGAGCCGACAAGGGGTGCCTGTGGCGGTAACGGCGCCACTATCTCTGTCAGCCCGAATGGGACGGCCTTGAGGCCGACCTTCTCAGCAGCTTTGCTCATTGCGGCACTCCACGCGGCGAGTTGCTCGAATCAGTATGCCATATGTTTACCAGAGTTGCAGATGGGCAGAGCCGTGATCCTCAGCTTCCGTGCGGAGCATTTGCCACGAAAGTGGACACCGGTTTGGGGCAGAAAATGCAACAAAAAGGCAAGTTGGAGCGCTTCACCTGACCCGTGTCAGGTTGAACGCGCTCTAACCTTTCCCGAGCCGACTCAGGGGGTGGTGGCTGTCGATAGCAACCATACCTATTGATCTCGCCCCTGCCCCGCCGCCCGTCGCGCTAGGTGAGGGCCGTTCAGACGCAAAGTCTGACGCACAGGGTGCAGCAGGACATGGCTCTCGGAAAACTGGATTCTTGGGAGCAACGATCCCGTGATGCGGAGCCCATGGTATTGGGTGGATCTGGGCTTGGTCGCCTTGAACGGGGCATTCTGCTGGCCACACTGGTGACGCTGTACTCGGCTCTGCCAACGGCCATTGTCCGCGACGTACTCCAGTTGGCTGCACCCTTGTGGCCGATGTATCTGGCCATTTACGCGCTCGTCGGCCTGGTTCTCGCCACACGGCCTCAGGTGCGCGACCGGCTGTGGCCGCAATCCCCACTGATTGCTTATTCGGTTCTGCCGCTGATCTCGGTTGCCTGGTCCGAGGTGCCAATCGAGACACTGCTACAGGCGGCAACACTGCTCGGCACGGTGCTCGTTGGCGTGTGCATGGCGGCGGCTGTTCCGGCGCGGGAGGCGATACGGTTGTTTGCGGCCGCCTGCACGATCGGGGTGTGCCTAGACTTGGTATTCTCAATGGGGGTTCCGTCGGTTGGCGTGCATCAAGATGGCCCGTGGGTTGGAACCTGGAAGGGCCTGCACGATCAAAAAAACGGCCTCGGGGCGATTTCTGTACTGGCGCTTCTTGTGCTGATGGCGGCGTGGCGGGCTGAGCGAAAGTTGAGCCTCGCCCACGGCGCTGGTTTACTCGTTGCCATGGTGATGTTGGCTGCATCCAAGTCGACGACATCCTGGTTGGTCGCGGCCGCGTGCGTCCCATTCTTGTGGCTTGGACCACAGGCACGTCGTGCCGCCGCTTTTGTGCTGCCACCTGTCATTGCAGTGGCTGTAGCAGCCCTGCTTGTACTGCCAGACGTCGGGTCCGGTTTGCTTGAGGCGTTGCCGAAGTTAGTTGGCAAGGATCAGACCCTGTCAAATCGCTTGCCCATCTGGTCAGCCGTGGAGTCCTACATGGTGGATCGCTGGTGGCTCGGCTACGGCTATGGAGCGTTCTGGAGCCCGGCATTTCTGCCAACCGACCTGTTCCAGTCTCGGATGTTCTTTGTCCCGACGTCAGCACACTCAAGTTATATTGAGGTGCGGCTGGCATTGGGTATGGTTGGCATGGGCGCCACACTGGCGACCCTCGGGTTTGTGGTCCTCGTGTTGGCCAAAGCACACATTGCTGACCGGCAGTCAGCGTCACCAGACCCAGTCCTGCCGTTGGTGTTGCCCTTTGTGCTGTTCTTGACGTTGACGAGCCTGACGGAAAGCGTGCTCTTGCAGCGCAACGCGATCGTGTGGGTTGCTTTCATGTGGCTTGCCGGCTCAGCCGCACAACAGGCTTTCGGTGTACGCTGCATGGCGGCAGCGGCGAACGAGCCCCGTTGCGGCGCATCGCTGCGTATCCGCTAGTGTTCCGGTATCGACATTTGGTTTCCGTTACAGCGAGGTTCCGAGCAAATGTCGGAACCAAAAGGAACACTAGCAGCGGTATGGTTCTAGTGTAGCTTTTGCACCTGACGTTTGGTTGAGAGCCAGCCGCGAGTTGGGACCAAACGTCAGATGCGCTACACTAGGCCGCGAGCGTGCCCGTGTATTCATCCTCGACGGGCCCGGTCATCAAAATGCGATCATCAGCGGTCCATTCGATGTCGAGCGGTCCGCCCGGCACATTCACGCGCACAGACCGCTCGGTTAGCTTTTTGCGTGCTGCACAGACCGCTGTGGCGCACGCGGCTGATCCGCAAGCGCGCGTCAGCCCAGCGCCGCGTTCCCACACCTGTATGTCGATCTCGGTGCGCGACTTCACATGCGCCAGCGTGATGTTGGCTCGGTCGGGAAACAGGCGGTGATGCTCGAGCATCGGACCGATCCGCCCGAGGTTCACAATGTCCAGCCGGTCAACCCAAAACACGCAATGCGGATTGCCGACGTTGACCACCGACGGCGAGTGGATCAAGGGCGCGTCGATGGGGCCGACCTGCAACTCGATGTAACGCGTGTCGGCGAACGCCTCGACCAACGGAATGTCCTGCCAATCGAATTTCGGCTTGCCCATGTCTATGGTGATGCGTGACTTATCGGCGACCGTGGCTGTCAGGACGCCTGGGCGCGTTTCGAAAGTGAACGCGCGTTTGCCGGTCGCCTCATGAATGACCCAGGCAACGCAGCGAGCACCGTTGCCGCACGCGCCGGCTTCGCTGCCGTCGGTGTTATAGATGCGCACATAGGCGTCTGTGCCGGCCGTCATCGGGTCGTGCAGCACCATCATCTGGTCAAAGTGGCTGCGCTGGACCGCCGCAACGGCGGCGGCCTCAGGTTCGGTGAACACCTTGGCCGTGCCGCGCAGATCGACGATCACGATCTCGTTGCCAAGGCCGTTCATTTTTCGAAAAGCGATGGGCTGCGACATTGAGGGCGCTGCTTCGAGTTGGGGGGTAGTCCGTGTATTCGTGTGATGATTGGCCCGCTTCGCCGCCAACCGCAACAGGTTGACCGCAATGTGAGCAACCGCACCTAGTTGGTTGGCATCGCTTACGTCTCGGTTTGGCTCACGGGCATCAGCTTTTATTCAACGAACTTACACGGCTTTATTAAACAGCGGAAAATTCCAGTTCAGCGGAGTCCACTGCCGATTTCAATAGCTGCGGCGAGCCGCTTCCTTGCGCGAGGGCGCATCTCTGCTAACGATCCGCCGCCAACTGTTGTCCTGATGAGATCGCCCTCCATGCAGCGCTCGTTCCAGCGCGTGGCCGTTGCCGCGCTCGCACTCTTCGCCGCCTTGCTGATGCATGGCCGGGCCGAGGCGCAACAGACTGCTGCACCTTTCGAGTTCGTGGCGCTCGGCGACATGCCCTATAAAACGCCGCAGGACTTCCCGCGGTTTGACAGGTTGATCGAGGCCATCAACGCTTTGAAACCAGCGTTCTCGATCCATCTCGGCGACATCAAGTCAAGCTCCGAGCCCTGCACCGACGAGTATTTCCGCTCGATTTTCAATCGCTTTCAGCGCTTTGAAACGCCGTTGGTCTACACGCCCGGCGACAATGAATGGACCGACTGCCACCGCGAGCGTGCGGGTAAATTTAACCCACGCGAACGGCTCGACAAACTGCGCGAGATATTTTTTGCCACACCGAGCCAAAGTCTCGGTAAAACACCGATGCCGGTTGAAAGCCAGGGCAAGATCATGCCGGCGCATGGGAAATACATCGAAAATCAGCGTTTTTGGAAAAACGGTGTGTTGTTCATTGTGCCCCACATCCCGGGCTCCAACAACGGTTTCGAGACGACGGAACTGGAGGCGGCGTCGGAGTATTTTGAGCGCAACAGGGCCAACATCGTGTGGCTGGACAGCAGCTTCACTCTCGCGCGTGACCAGGGGGCAAAAGCGATTGTCATCGCGTTCCAAGCCAACCTGCATGACATCAAGCAGAAGTTCCCGGCAGTGCCGATGTCATCCGGTTTTGTCGACACGCTGAAGGCGATCGAACGTGGTGCCAAGGCTTTCACCAAGCCGATGCTGGTCATTCACGGCGATGACCATGAAATGGAAATTGACGGTTTTCGTGGCACAGACTTCAAGCGCATCCCGAATGTCTGGAGGCTGCAGGTGATGGGCGATAATTACATCCACGCGGTCACCGTGACGGTCGATCCGGCGAGCCCCGGCGTGTTCGGCTTCCGCCCGCTCATCGTGCCAGACAACGGACCCTATTGAGGGTTGCCAAGGCAAGTCGCGTGTTGTCCAGCGCATCATTCTGGCGGTCGTAATTTGTCGTTGCAAACGCGCACCAGTTATTTCGACGGCTTTAGAGCAACACTTTCTACTATCCACAACTTCCAGCGCAGAAATACGCGCCGGTGGTGGCTACTGCGTTGACGGCGCCGGTCACGTTTGCGAACCAGAACGCAATACGAGGCGCGTGGTCTCTCGTTCCGCTTTCCCGCTCCAACGCTGTTCGTCCGGCACGTTTTTGCCGCCGTCACGAGGATTGAGAGATGCGGGACCAAACCTTCACACCGGAGTTTGCGCGGCCAACGCCTCCGTCGGCCCCTGTTATGCGCGCGAATGCCACTGATAGCCTCGCGGCGTCCGTGGCGTCCCCGTCACTGACACCGTCACAGAAAAAACGCCCTCAACGTCGCGCGCGCGGCTACACCACCGTCTGGGCCTCTGCGGGCGTGCTTGCTGCGGCTTATGCGGGTGCGGTTCTAGTTCGACAGGAGCCTCTGACTGCGTTTGCCTTGCGCTGGTCAGCGCAGGAGAGCGACACCACAGAAATGGCCGCAGCTCTTGCCCGAACCCAATCCGAAGTGGCGCAGTTGCAGCGCAGTGTCGGCTCGCTTGAAGGCGACATGGGGCGTGTAAAGGCGCAAACTGCCCAGGTCGAACAGCGGGAGCGTGCAACTGGAGCGCGCGTCGATGCTCTTGAGACCAGGGTTGAGCGGATTGGGGCGCAGATTGGCCAGGCGGTCGCCAAAGGTGCGCCGCAGTTAAAGGGTGCTCCTGGGCCGGTTGCGGCGGCTCGTCCGCCCGGCGCGGCAATTGAGACCGGGGCCTTGCCGGGCAAGGAAACGCCGTCGTCATCGCGGGAGTTAGCGGCGGCCCGCTATGCGGCGCCTGTCGTCGCGGCGCCGCTGGCTGCACCGAATCTGGGCGCAGTTCCTCAGCCGAGCCCGGCCTCAGCTGGAATTTTGCTTGCCCGCGGTCCATCATTAGACGCGCTGCGTCTCAGCTGGAGCTTGCTCAACGAGCGGCATAAATCGTCTCTCGGTGCCCTCGAGCCACGCGTTGTTACCACCGAGCCGGGCACACACCAATTGGTTGCTGGCCCGTTTGCATCGTCGGCGGATGCCGCGAAAGCGTGTGCCACACTCAAATCGCGCGGCGTCACCTGCCAACCCGCAGAATTCAGGGGCGAAGGGCTGTAACTGCCCCTCACATCAAGCCAGGAGCGCGTGGGGAATAAATCTGGATGTGTTGCAGGTGATGGGCGAGGTGTCCTCGCGCACGCCCATGCCACAGGCTTTGCCGCCGACGAGCCAACTGCCAATGACGGGATGATTGCCGTCAAACACCGGTAGCGGTGACAGTGCTTGGCGAACAAACGCGCCTTTGTCATAGGGACCGTTGGTGGTGTTGCCGCTAGCCTTGCTCGTGTCGCCATCTAGCCGGAACACGCCGTCAACTATGGTGATGTTGGCGCCCTCGCGCGAATAGAGCGGCTTGCGCACATAGCGATCTGCCAGCTTTTTAGCCGCCCGCGGATCATCTTCGAAGTAGCATTCCAGCAGGTTTGGATGGTTTGGCGCCATCTCCCATAGCAGTGGCAGGATGCCCTTGGTTGACAGCACCGCTTTCCACGGCGGCTCGATGAAGCGCGTGATGCCCATGGACAGTGACCGAGAAAATTTATCCGTGAACATCCATTCCCATGGATAAAGCTTGAACATCAGATGGACGGGCGCATCGTCCAGATCGACGAACGGGCCATGGCCGCGGTCGCCCACATCCGTAATCGCAAACGCCGCGGTGTCGAAACCGGCCTGGAACGCACAGTCCTCGAGGTAGGTGACCAACCCCTTGTCCTCAGACGAAGTCATGTCACAGGCGAGATGAAGGTCAGTCGCCTGCGGGTAAAAGGTTCTTATCTCGCGAAAACGCTCAATCAGCGCTTCGTGCAAACTGTTGAATTGGTCGGCCTCGCTCGGTAGTTTGCCATCGCTGCGTTGATCTTCAAGCCAAAGCCATTGAAACACGGACGCCTCAAACAAGGCTGTCGGAGTGTCGGCATTGTACTCGAGCAGCTTTGCGGGCCCTTGACCGTCATAGGCGAAGTCGAAGCGACCGTAGAGGCTCGGTTCACCGCGCTGGGCGCTCGCCCGGATCAGTGGCCAGACGTGGCGCGGGATTGCTAGCCGGGCAAGGAGTTTGTCATCGCCGATGATGCGAGCGGCGAGTTCGGCGCACAGGTTCGCGAGGTCGCCCGTTGGTGCCTCGACGTGTTCTTCGACGTGGCGCAGTGAAAAGCCGTAGAACACACTCTCGTCCCAGTAGGGCTTGCCGTCGATGGTGGCAAACTCGAAGCCGGTTTCCTTGGCGCGGGCTGCCAGATTGGAGCGTGGGGTAATTGGAATGCGTTGCATGCGGTCTCTCGTTCTCAGGTTCGCCCGAACCAAACCATCCCTGGCCTAAACGCATTCTGGCCTAAACGCATTCCGGCCAAAGCGACGCCCGACTTTCGCAACGCCTGGATTTACCCGCCGGAGCTGAAACCGCTACGGCCAAATCCGCCGCGCGACGCCGTGCTTGTGACTGTCGACGACGAGCGCGGACCGCTGCTCGACATCCAGCCCGAGGAGCGTGAACTGCGACTTGAGGAACTTGACCGGCGTGACCGGCACTTATCGTACTCGGCCTTCAGCTGGACGAATTGTGGATGTGTCGGGTCAGGTTCGGTACATTTGCGTTCGCCCGTGAAGGAGTAAAGCGCGACAAGTCCCGTGCCCATGGCAACGAGGGAAATGGCGGTCGCCCGCTTGATGGTCTTGTCGGTCAGGTCGGCGATAGCACGTCCCCAAAATACAGAATACAGTGGCGGACTTCTTTGGCCCATACTGCTAGGTTCACCAAGTGTCTGTCACCCGTTTTGGCAGGCTATCTGCTTCGAGCTGGTTAAAGAAGGCCTTAACTTTGAATGCGGCTGCCAACGGAACTGTGGGTGAAGGCCTATCTCCGGCGTCTGTCCGGCGCCGGGTTATATGCGGCTGTCGTCAAGCGTGGCGATGCAGATCGCGGCACCTTGTGGATTAAGGTTTCGCGCCCGGATCGCACGGCGGCGCTCTATGGCCCCGCGCCCGAGCCGCTCGATGAACCTGCGCCGGCTGAGGATCGCGACCGCCGTTTTCTGCGCATGCACAAGGCCGAAACCATTGCCGATGCCGATGCGGAGCTGCAACTTCGCCGCGCACGTGACTTCGATCGCGATCTTTGGATTGTCGAAATAGAAGACCGCGAGGCACGACATCTCCTCGACGATTGGTTGCTGGATGACGCAGGTTTATGAAAAATACGCGCGGATGAACACGTTGGACGCGTTGAATGAAATGGGTTTTTGAATGAGACATCGTTGCAAGGCTTATCTCCCGTGACCGAAACTAGGCCCCGCCGCGTCGCGGGCATCGACATCGGCGGCACCTTTACGGACCTGCTTCTGTACGAAGAAACCTCAGCCGGCCCTTCCATTCGCTTAGCCAAGATACCGACCACGGTTGATAACCGGGCGGCGGCCGTGCTCGCCGCCATCGAGGCGACGGGCATTTCCGCAGGCGACATCGACCTCATTATCCACGGTACCACCGCAACAACGAATGCCGTGCTTGAACGCAAGGTTGCCAAGGTAGGGTTGATCACCACGCGCGGTTTTCGCGATGTGCTCGAACTTGGCCGGCGCACGCGCCCGAAGCCCTACGGCATGACCGGCATGTTCGAGCCATTGATCTCGCGTGAGGTGCGGCTCGAAGTTGACGAACGCTTGAACGCGCGCGGCGACGTGCTGACGCCGCTCAATGAGGCGCAGGTTCGCGCGGCAACCCAGCACTTGCTGGCGGCCGGATGCGAGGCCGTTGTCATCCACTTCCTGCATGCCTACGCCAACGACGCACACGAACAGCGGGCGGCCGAGATCGTGCGCGCACTCTGGCCGAACGCGTATGTCACCTGCGGGTCAGCTCTGTTGTCTGAGTATCGCGAGTATGAGCGCGGCACGACGGCGAGCGTGAACGCGGCGGTGCAACCCATTCTCGATCGTTATGTGCGCCGGCTTCAAGATGAACTTGCCGCCCGCGGATACAAACACGACCTGCTGATCATGAATGGTAACGGTGGCACTGTTGCCGCTCGCCTTGCCATTGCGGACGCAGCCAAAACTGTCATGAGCGGGCCAGCGTCGGGGGTGATGGCTGCGGCCGCAACTCTCGCGGCGACTGGCCTCTCAAACGCGATAACCTATGACATGGGCGGCACGTCCACAGACGTTGCCCTTATCCACGGTGGTATCCCCGAGGTCTCGGCCGAACTGACCCTTGACTACGGTTTGCCAATCCATGTGCCTATGGTGGACGTGCGGACCGTCGGTGCGGGTGGCGGTTCAATTGCGTGGATCGACGCGGCGGGGATGCTCAAAGTTGGGCCAGAGAGCGCGGGGTCATCGCCAGGGCCGATATGCTTTGGGCGCGGCGGTACGAGACCCACCATCACGGACGCCAACGTACTCCTTGGCCGCCTGCCGCGCGAGACATTGACGGCTGTGGAGCGCCCGGTGTCGTTGGAGCGAATCCGCGCCGTTTTCGAACGCACCCTCGCGATCCCGTTGGGTCTTTCCGTGGCGGCCGCAGCCGAAGCCGTGTTGCGGCTTGGGAACCTCACCATGTCCGGTGCGATCCGGCTGGTGTCACTGAGCAAAGGCCACGATCCACGCGGGTTTGTGCTGTTTGCATTTGGTGGCGCAGGCCCGCTGCACGCGGTGGCCCTCGCGCGCGATCTCGGCATTCCCGAGGTGCTTGTACCCGCGCGGCCCGGCCTGACGAACGCGCTCGGTTGCTTGGTCGCGGATCTACGCCAGGATGTTGTTCGGACGCTGAATGTTCCGGTCGAGACGGCAGATGTTGATGAAATCAAGCGCCTCTTGAACGCCGATGCCGCGCGTGGCCGCGCGATCAATGAGGCGCAGGCAGACGAGATCGTTGAGACCCAGGTGGTGCACGCGGCTGAGATGCAGTTCCGCGGGCAGACGCACCTCATCCGCGTCGCGCTACCCAGCGCAGACCTCACACGCAAACAACTCCAGGTGCTGTTTGAAGCCGCCTATCAAAAGCGCTTTCAGGTCGACCTACCCGAAATCAAGGCGCAGTTGGTCAATCTACTCACGACGGTGATCGGTCGGCGGCGTTTGTTTCCAATGGCAGCGCTCCTGCCGCCAGTTGATGGCACATTGAGCGCGGCAAAAACGGGCACGCGGCAGATGTATGCCGACGGCCGCTGGCACGAGGCGCAGCTGTATGCGCGCGAACGGCTGCCGCGCGGGGCCGAAATTATCGGGCCGGCCATCGTCGAGCAGGTCGATGCGACGTCGATCCTTGAGCCTGGTGCAGTGGCGCGCGTGGACGCTGTCGGAAACCTGCGGGTCCGCGTGTAGATGCCAACATTTTATGTCCCGGCCTCTGGACCGGACGCCCATTCCCGGCTGATGGCTGAGCCGTGCAGCACTTCGGCGAGACGTGCGCGCGTGCCAAGGGTCGTTGCATCCGGCAACGCGTCGACGGGAAAAAAACCTTGCTCGCGGATCTCAAAACTAGGCTCCGGTGGGGCCCCGCGTGAAAATTCTGGAATCATGAACGCCATCACGTGATCGCGCGGGAGGACTTTGAAGTTTGTGTAAATCCCAAGCAGGCGCGGCGTGCCGATAATTGTCACGGCCACTTCCTCACGCATCTCGCGCTCAAGAGATGAGTTAACGCTTTCGCCCCCCTCGACGCCGCCGCCCGGAAAATGCCAACCGGGCGCATAGCCGTGGCGGACAAGCAAAACACGCCGGTGCTCGTCGATGACGATGCCGCGCACGCCAAGGGTCATGCCGCGTTGCGCGACAAAGACGATGTTGGCAAGTCGCCTGATGATAGGATGCGCGAGAATCATCCGGCTTTCTATGCGAATTTGTGTGTTGTGGTCAGCCCCATCCGCGGTTGCGGCTTGAACGACCACGGCGTAGTCTTAAGACGTTACGCCTGATGCCAACGGTCAATTCGGTTGACTGGAGGTACCTCATTCATTGTTCGCGCGTGGCAGCCCCACCAGCAACGCGCGCCGATTCTCACGGTCGTTGATCCCGAGGACCGCCGCTAAGAAACCCTGGAGTAATCGCGTGCCGAACTGGCGCTTGTGGATGCCACCGGCGCTGGAAAAGCGGCGGGTCCGAATTTATCTCGCGGGCCACACTGTTTCAGTGCTCGGGGGCTGGTTTCAGCAGGTGGCGTTGGGCTGGCTCGTCTACCGATTGACGGGCTCCGTATTCTTGCTTGGCCTGACGGGCTTTCTTCTTAACATATCGTACTTGCTGTTCGGCGGGCTCGCAGGCGCGATGATTGATCGTGTGCCGAGGTTGCCGTTTCTGATCCTAATTGATCTGGTCCTGGCGGGGCTCGCATTGGGGCTCGCCGTCCTCGATTTTTCTGGTGTGACGGACATCCGCGCGTATCTCGTCGTTGCGGCCCTAATTGGGGCCGCCAACGCGTTTGAAATGCCGGTCAGGCAATCTCTGTTTAAGGACATCGTCGAGGACCGGAATTTACTGCCAAGCGCGATAGCGCTGTCGGCGATGGTGTTTAACTCCGGCCGGATGCTCGGGCCGGCACTCGCAGGCGCGCTGTTGCTGTACGTTTCGGAGGCTTGGTGCTTCGTCATCAACGCCGTCAGTTATGCTGGGATCTTGATCGCGCTGGTTGTCATGCGGTTGCCGGCCTCAGCCAGCGCCTACGCGCCGCCGCGGCGCACAACAACCCTGCGAGAGAGCTTGCATGTGTTGGCGACGTTTCCGGCCGTGCGCTATTTGCTGCCGACTGTCGCCGCGGCCGGGATGTTTGCCACGCCATACGTCTCGCTGATGCCGTCGATTGTTGTTGAATTTTTTGATGGCCGCTCGGTGACGGTTGGGCTGCTGATGGGGGCGGCCGGCGTCGGCGCCCTCGGATCCGCCACGTACCTGTCGCTGCAGCCGGGCTATTCGCGTCAACTGCGATTGCTGACGGCGGCGCCGTTATTTGTTGGCTTGGCGATCGTGCTGTTCGCGCTGTCGCGTTCCGTCGCCATGTCGATGCTGTTGCTATGTGGGATGGCGGCCGCGTTGATGCTGACGACCAACAGCATCAACGTTATCCTGCAACAATCAACGCCAGACGAATGGCGTGGCCGCGTGATCGGCCTCTATGCCATGGCGTTCGCTGGCACGGCGCCACTCGGCAGCTTGCTGGCGGGTTTTGTGGCAGCCCGCATCGGTATGTCCGCGACTTTGGCGTTGAACGGCCTGCTGGTCATCGCGGCTGGCTTGGTTGGCCAATGGCGCCTGCACAACCACCCTGAAGCCATGCGAAGTTTGATGCGCTCGCTCCGCGCATCTTAGGGCTATATGTTGGTCGCATAAACGAAAACGGCCCCGTAGATTGCACCACGGGGCCGGCGGTCGTTTGGACGTCGGTTTTATGCGACGGCGCGAATAGTCTTGCGGAGCTTTTCGGTGATCTCTTCGAGTTCAAGCTCAGTCATGACCAGGGGCGGCGAGACAATCATGGTATCGGCTGTAACGCGACAGTAGAGATCCTGATTCCAGTACATCTCTTCGATGGCTTTGTAGCCGCGCTGGCCGACCTTGCCATCTTCCGGGTCGAGATCGATCCCGCACATCAAACCAATCGGCCGGATGTCGGCCACGTTCGGTTCGCCCTTGAGGCTCAACATGGCATCGCCGAATTTGCTCTCCATTTTGAGCGCGCGTTCGAACAGGCCTTCGTCCTTGTACAGGTTCAAGGTCGCAACACCGGCTGCAACCGCCAGCGGATGGCCCGAGTAGGTGTAACCATGGAACAGCTCGACCATGTATTCCGGGCCCGTCATGTGCGTTTCGTAGATGCCCTTGCGGCAGAGCACGCCTGACAACGGCACAGCAGCGTTGGTAACGCCCTTTGCGAACGTGAGCATATCCGGCACGACGCCATAGCGCTCAGCCGCGAAAGCATATCCGAGACGGCCAAAGCCGGTGATGACCTCATCGAAGATCAACAGGATGCCGTGCTTCTCGGTGATTTCGCGCAGCTTTTTGAGGTATCCCTTCGGCGGCGGCAGGCAGCCCGTGGAGCCTGACACGGGCTCAACGATGACGGCTGCGATCGTGCTCGCATCGTGCAAGGCGATGATGCGTGTCAACTCGTCGAGTGTCTCGTTGCCCCACTCGGGCTCACCCTTGGTGAAGGCCTGTTTGGCGCGATTGTACGTGGCGGGCATGTGGTCGACCCCGACCAGCATGTTGCCGAAGGCCTTACGGTTGTTGACCATGCCGCCAACGGAGATGCCGCCGAAGTTGACGCCATGATAGCCACGCTCACGGCCGATAAAGCGTGTGCGTGCGCCTTCGCCGCGGGCCTTGTGATAGGCGAGCGCCACCTTCAGCGCCGTCTCAACGGCTTCCGAACCGGACGTGGAATAGAGCACGTAATCAAGGTCGCCTGGCGCCATCAACGTCAGCATCGACGACAGCTTGAACTGCTCGGGGTGCGCATATTGGAAGGGTGGCGAGAAATCGAGGGTGGCTGCCGCTTTTTGGATGGCTTCGACGATCGGTTTCCGCGTGTGGCCGGCGTTGGTGCAAAACAGACCCGCGGTCGAGTCGATGACCTTGCGGCCTTCCGGCGTGTAATAGTGCATGCCTTCGGAGCGCGAGAACAGGCGTGGCTTCTTTTTGAAGGCGCGGTTCGGCGTGAACGGGAGCCAATAGGACTCAAGTTCATTCGGCTTCATGTCGAGTGGGGTCATGGGGGTGGGTCTCCTTAAGTGCCAGTTTTCGCTTTCGGGTCAGTTTTCGCCTTCAGGCCAGTTTTCGCCTTCAGGGTCGTGACGGGTCGGTCGTAACGTGAAAAGTAATAATGGCCGATCCTTGCCAGTTCGGACGCATGAATTTGCAGTTCAGTGTTTCATTTTATTTCGACTTCGACAAACGCGATCTCGTGCGTGCTTGCGTTGATAACATTGTGCTCGACGCCGCTTTTGCGCGCGTAACTGGCGCCGGTGTTGAGTGGCGCTCGGAGCGTTGTTCCGTCGCGCATCTCCACTTCGAGCATGCCGGTCGCCATGGGTACAACAACATAGTCCATGGCGTGCGTATGCCAACCGGTCTCGGCGCCAGGTGTAAAGCGCCACTCGGTTACTTTTACGCGGTCGTCGTCGATCTGAACGGTGGCTTTGGCTTGCGGGCGTGCAACAGCAGGACTCATGACTTGGACTCTTTGTGTTTCGGGGCAGGCTGCAAAGATGTTGCTTCAGTTGAACGCAGGTGGGCGATCAGTTTGGCCCCCTCGTCCTCAACATGGGCGCGGGCGAGTTGGGCTGCGCGATCAACCTTGCCCGTGATGATCGCATGGTAGAGCGGCGCGTGCTGATCGACCAAGAGGGCAGGGTCTGACATCAGCGCATTCGACGACGCGATGAGGATACCGATCTGCTGCGACACGCGGCGATAGTGTTCGACCAGACGGTCGTGGTTGGCTGCGGCGATAATCGCTTGATGAAAGGCGAGATCGGCGGTGGTTGCAGCTGCGGGTTTTCGCAAGGATGCGGACGCGGCCAATTCATCAAACGCGGCATCCAGTGCCTCACGGGCCGGTGCTGTCGCACGCTCGGCCGCCAGCGAAGCGGCAAGGCCCTCAAAACTTGCCCGCAAAGTCACCAGCTCCCACGCATCGTTGGCCGTCAAACTGGTCACCATCCAGCCCGTGTAGGGGACCTGGATGGCAAGGCCTTCGGCAACGAGGTGGTGTAGGGCCGTGCGAACGGTTGCGCGCGAGGTTGCGAGTTGATCGGCGAGCGTGGCTTCCGTCAGCCGCGCGCCTGCCACCAAAGTTCCTGCCAGAATCGCCTCACGAAGGCGTTCCAAAGCAA
>JANNXS010000419.1:0-2960 GCA_031409695.1 Hyphomicrobiaceae bacterium | reverse complement strand
CCTATGATCGAGCCGACGTCGACGTCGCAAAGATGCGCGCACGGCGGCTTGAAGCCGGAAACGACGGGCAGCGCAGCACTGAACCTTGCTTAAAGGAGCGCAGCAGTGTCCGGCCGTCTTGGCCAGCGACGCAAACGAGACGCACGGGGGACGCTCAAATGACTTTTGAGCGGAACAACATCGCAGCAACTGAAAGGCATCGGCGACGGCGAAGCCGCTTCGCTGAACCTATGGCGATGGACTGAAAGCAACGGAAACGCACAGGTCAGTTAAATGCCCATACACTCGGGCAACACATACACCAGCAACCGGCAAACTGGGACCGGCAAACTGGCCTGCCATAATCGCCTCACATCTAAGTGGCCGCCGGCGGGTCTTCATGAGTTATTTACTATCCCTGGACATGCCCGCGACTCAAGCGGCAGCCAATCGAACAGCTATGTTCGCCTGTATGCGTGTCCCATGCGCCACAACTGTGGATCTGCCTGGGGACAAGCTGGGGACAAACTGTGAGCGAGGACCGTGGCAATGCAAATCATAGGAACCGATTTAAGATCAAGGCCTTGAACCCACACGAGATCACAACGCGGCAGATGACGCTGGGTTCAACTTCGGTCTCGTCATGCTTGTATTTTAGCCCGTGGCTTTTCTGGGCAGCCTTGGAGCTGGATTGCGCCACAATCTGTCCATGCACAGTCGGTACACCCCGCCGCTCGGATAACTGTACCTGTGTAAAAGCACGTAACCTCGCAGGAAGGCATTGATCACGTGAAACACCTAAAGACAGGTCACCCCGCACGGGGTCGCTTGCGGCCCACTTTGCGTTCCACACTCCTTGCCTTCGGCTTGGGTTTTGCGAGCGTTCTTGTCGTCGTTGCGCCTCGGCTCGCGCTTGCTGATGATGGAAAAATAGTTGCCAAGGTCAACGGCAAGACAATCACCGAAGGCGATTTAAAGCTTGCTGACGGTGAAGTTGGTAGCGAACTCGGCAGCATGCCTGAGGCGAGCAAACGCCAGCTTCTGCTCGAGTACATGATCGAAAACATCGTCTTCGCTGACGCAGCGGAGGCAGCAAAACTCGGCACAGGTCCAGCCTTTGAAGCACGCATGGCCTATCTGAGGCGCCGTGCACTGCGCGAGATCTACTTCGAAAAATCAGTCCGCGATGGGGTCACCGATGCTGACGCTCGAAAATTCTATGATGAGCAAGTCAAATCAATAAAACCGCAAGAAGAACTGAGCGCACGCCACATTCTGGTTGAGAAAAAGGAACTGGCTGACGAGATCGCGGCCAAACTGAAAGCCGGTGGAGATTTTGCGGCCCTCGCCAAGCAACACTCCAAAGATCCAGGCTCAAAGGAAAATGGTGGCGATCTTGGCTTCTTTGGCAAGGGTATGATGGTGCCACAGTTTGAAGAGGCTGCGTACAAATTGGCCAAGGGCGAGACGTCGGCGCCGGTGCAGAGCCAGTTTGGCTTTCATGTGATCCGTGTTGACGACAAACGTACAAAGCAGGCGCCGCCGTTCGAGGCCATCAAGGAGCGCTTGATCGGGACGCTCATCAACCAAAAGGCACAGACTGTATCAGCTGATATGCGCAGCAAGGCCGCTGTCGAGATCCTTGATCCCGAGCTGAAAAAGGCTTCGGAAACACCAAAGAAGCCCTGACCCGACACTCGCTATTCGACGCCGTAACTCGTATTGGGCAGCCTTCTAAACAGAGGTCGCCCATGTTGTTGCCAACACCCTTGATCAGCGGCACTCTGGTGCAGCGCTACAATCGGTTTCTGGTGGATGTGCGCCTAGACGATGGCACCGTGATCACCGGTACATGCCCCAACACAGGTTCGATGATGGGCCTCAAGGCCGCGGGCATGCGCGTGTGGCTCTCAACCTCAGACAGCCCGACGCGAAAATATAGACACACCTGGGAATTGGTCGAGGCCGACCTTGGCACAGGTCCACATCTCGTCGGCATCAACACACAGCACCCAAACAAGCTTGTGGAAGAAGCCATCCGGGCGAACAAGCTCTCAACCGTCAAGGGCTACGCCGAACTCAAGCGAGAGCAGAAATACGGTATAAATAGCCGCATCGATGTTTTGCTGTCGGATCCCAAAAAAGGGCTCGCCTATGTGGAGGTGAAGAACGTGCACCTGATGCGAAAAGCCGGTCTCGCGGAGTTTCCAGACAGCATCACGGCGCGCGGCGTCAAGCATCTGGCCGAGCTATCCGACATGGTCCGCGACGGACACAAGGCGGTTATGGTGTACTTGATCCAGCGGGCCGACGTGACCAATCTGTCATTTGCCCGCGACATTGATGCCAACTACGCAAACGCTGTCGACGCCGCCGTGAAGGCTGGCGTCGAGTTGGTCGCGCTGCGGTGTAAGCTCTCAACCACAGAAATCGTGGCGGACAAGACGGTGCCGATCGTCGGCTGAGTTATCGGCTGGGCGTTTTCGGCGCATCGCCATCGGCAAGGCGGCGAACAAGTTCAGCCGTGTCGAGTTCCGTCATCGTGACTTTACCCTTGGCCGGGCTGGACTTGGCGGCACTAGAGCTAGCGGCACTGGGCTTTGCCGCAGCAGCTTGGGCTGGGCCAACCTGGGCCGCAACTGGTTTGGCTGCACCAGCTTGCGCCGACGGCGTTGTGGACGCGGTCGGAATGTTGGCGGCTTTGCCTTTGGCTGTGGCCTTGGCTGTGCCCGACGCCGGCATCGCCGAGACGATTGGTTCGGGCTCAGAACCTTTGCCGACGATCTGGCGCACCACATCCGCATTCTGGGAGACGGTGTCCGTGCTGCCGGACGAGAGCTTTTCAGCGTCGCCGTGCTTGCCTTGTAGGCCAAGCACCAGCGCAAGATTGTGCGTGAAACGACGGTCTTCCGGGTCCTTCGACTGCGCATCGCGTAGCAGCGTTTCAGCTTTGGCGGCTTCGCCATTCATCGCATACGCCA
>JANNXS010000418.1:0-5406 GCA_031409695.1 Hyphomicrobiaceae bacterium | reverse complement strand
GCATTTTCCTCCGGCCGCACGTTGAACAGTTTGTGCCAGAGGCCGAAATCCACGCACAGATATGCGAGCACCATCCACGCGAACAGGGCCGCAGACGGGAAGATCGCTTGGTGATTGGCAACGAAGATCGAGGCCAGAAAGAGCGCAAGCAGCCCGACTATGCCAAGCAAGATGCCGTGGAACAGCTGCTTGTTGCGCACACGCTTTTCATAGTCGATGCCACGCCACATCTGAATACGTGGGACGCGTTCGCCAACCAACTCGGCGGCAAATGTCACGGTTTGACCGGGCTCGATGGTAAGCCGAAAGGCATCCGAATTGTCGAATGGCAGTCGCTCAGGAACAAAGCCAAGCGAAGGCGTGATGTTGTCGATGCGACGGGCATCAAGGTTCGGCCAGATAATGCCGGAGCCAGCGTGCTCGTACCGCTCCGACACAAGCCAACGTTCGACCGGCTTGTCAGTTGCGTTCCGCAGGGCAAAGACGAACCAATTCGGATTGGTCCCACCCGTCGTTGCGCGCACCGCCATCCGGCCGGTTGCACCATCCGCGCCGACGGCCGTTTCAATCTGCAGCGTATCTCCGCGGCCCTCGAACAGATCCCCGGCGGCTGTGATGTCGCGACGGTCGGTGTCGCTTCCAACATCAATCGGTTTCGGGGCAGCGGCAAATGTTTGCGTGCTTCCCGTCTCGACCGCGAGGGCCACCGCAAAGAACAGGAGTGTTGCCGCCGTGATCCTGCGCACCAGGACGAAGGCGCGATGACGTCCCACCACCCTCCGCGCTGTTTGAAGCGCCGCCAGTATCATCGCGTCTCTCCGCGCCGGTCGTCCTCGGTCAACGCAAAGAGTACATGATCCTGCCACGTCCCATTGATCTTAAGATACTTGCGCGCAAGGCCCTCACGCTGGAATCCGGTCTTTTCAAGAACGCCGATCGAGGCAACGTTGTGTGGCAAACACGCAGCCTCCAAGCGATGCAGCCTCAAGTGTTCGAACGCATACGGCACCAGAGCGCTCAATGCGTCCGCCATTACGCCTTGGCGGGCGTGCCGCGCACCAACCCAATAGCCGACTGAGGCCGCTTGTGCGACGCCGCGCCGAACATTTGACAGTGTGATGCCGCCAAGCAGGACGCCTGAGGGCTGCGCGCAGACAAACAGCGGGTATCCCGTATCGTCGGCAACGTCGCGTGCGTACTGGCGCAAGCGACGGCGGAACGACCATCGTGAGAGTTCATCACTGGCCCAGGCCGGCTCAAATGGTTGCAAATGGTCAGCGCTTGCGCCGCGGATTTCAGCCCAGGCGGCATAGTCAAACATCGAGGGCAGACGTAGTAGCACCGTGCGGCCCGTGATGGGCAGCCCGATCTCCGACGATGTTCTGAGGAATGCCATGGCGGCGCCCTCGTCCTCCCCCTTGCGACCGGCCAGAGCATTTTCGACGAAGTGGACACCAGTTCGTGGTAGAAAATGCTTCAAAACAAGGATTTCTAGAGCGCATTCCGATTCTATCGGGATCGGATGCGCTTTAGTCGTCGAACGTCTAGCTGGCCAAAGCATATTTGGCCAAGCCACTTATCCCCACATTGGCCGGGCCACTGGATCGGATGTCCCCCACCGATCTGTACCGCCGCCTCATGTTATGCCGTCGCGATTTCCCCCATGGCTTGCCGGGCAAACGCGGCAGCTTTGCGGCCCCCACCCACGAGAACCGCGGAAGCTGGTTTGCCTTTTAGAAGACGCTCAGCGAACTGCCGAACCCCTTCTGGCGTTACGGCATCGACCTTTGCGACCAACTCGGCAGGCGTCGTCAACTTGTCGAACAGCATGGTTTGGCGTGCCATCTGTTCCGCCCGCGCGCCTGAGCTTTCAAGTGCCATGAGCAGACCGGCCTTCATCTGCGCTTTGGCACGATCAACTTCGCGTTCACTCGGCGCAGTCGCTGCCGATTTCTCAAGTTCAGTCCGCACCAGAGCAATTAGCTTGCCGAGCATGTCTTTGCCGGTTGCCGCGTGAATGGCGAACATTCCTGTGTCTTCAAGCGACCAGTTGGTGGCGTAGATCGAGTAGCAGAGGCCGTGGGTTTCCCGCACCTCCTGGAACAGGCGCGAGGACATGCCGCCACCCATGAGGCCGGTGAACACCTGGGCGTTGTAGTATTCAGGGGTCCGATACGAGATGCTTTCATAGCCAAGCAGTAAATGGGCCTGCTCAAACGTCTTGTCGGACACGGCCGGACCGCCGGAATAGGTTGCCCGTGCTGGCGTATCGCTGGCGCCGGTCGGCAAGCCTGCAAACACTTTCTCGACCTGCTTTACGATGGCTGCATGATCGACGGCGCCAGCGGCCGAGACGATCAACTGCGAGGGACGGTAATGATGTTGCAGGAACGTGCGAACATCACCCGACGTAAAGCTCTTCACCGTCTCCTCGCTGCCAAGGATCGGCCGGCCTAGCGCCTGATCTGGATAAGCGGTCACGTTAAGGAGGTCGAAAGCTGTATCATCCGGACTATCGCGCGTTCCGGCGATCTCTTGCAGGATCACCTCGCGCTCGCGTTCCAAGTCGTCTTCAGCGTATTTCGGATTGAGGAGGATGTCGCCAACCAGCTCAAGAGCCAGTGGCACATCAGCCTTCAAGACACGCGCGTAATAGGCCGTCGTTTCAAGGCTGGTTGCCGCATTGAGATCCCCCCCGACCTGCTCAATCTCCTCGGCGATCTCCTTCGCTGTGCGCGATGCCGTGCCCTTGAATGCCATATGTTCGAGCAGATGAGAAATGCCGTTGTTGAGGGCGTTTTCGTTGCGTGCACCCACTTTCACATAGACGCCGAGGGAGGCCGTCTCCACGTGCGGCATATGATCGGTGACAATGCGAAGACCGCTCGATAGGCGGGTGATTTCAGTGCTCATGCTTTGCCCTCGGCCGCCCTTGCGTGTGCCTCGACATAGTGCTCGATCTTGGCGATGTCGTTGGGTAGTTTTATCATGCGTTCTGTGTCGGTCATGAGCGTCGCAAGACGCTGAGGCAAGGCTGGCCAATCGCCGGTCAGCGTATGCGGAAACTTTGCCGGATGCGCCGTCGCCAGCACTGCGATGGGACTATGCGTATGCGCCCGGTCGGCCGCAACCACACCGCAGGCGGTGTGCGGGTCAAGTAGATAGCCGGCGTGGTCAAGAGCACGCTTGGTCGCGTCCTTAACGGCGGCTTCGTCGGCTTTGAAAGCTTGGAACTCGGTTTGGAGCGTTTTGGCGACGGCGCCAAGCGCGAAGCTGCCAGACTGCTTTAGCTGTGACATCATGCGACGGATGTCGCCGGACTGACGGCCGGAGGCCTCGAACAGATACCGTTCAAAATTCGACGACACCTGAATGTCCATCGACGGCGATGAGGTCACGACAACGTCGCGCGTTTCATAGCGACCACTTGCGACCGTACGGGCAAGAATGTCGTTGCTGTTGGTTGCGATGATCAGTTGATCAATGGGCAGCCCCATCTTTTTTGCGACATGACCTGCAAAGATATCGCCGAAATTGCCTGTCGGGACGGAAAACGAAATCTTGCGGTGTGGGGCGCCGAGGGCAGCACCGGCGACGAAATAATATGTCACCTGGGCCGCAATCCGCGCCCAATTGATAGAATTCACACCCGAGAGATGTACACGGTCGCGAAAGGCGTGATGGTTAAACATATCTTTCACGCGCGCCTGGCAGTCGTCGAACGTACCGGCGATGGAAAGTGCCTGGATATGCGGCTCCGTTGGCGTGGTCATCATGCGGCGCTGCACATCCGAGACACGCCCGTCGGGAAACAATATCATCACATCGGTTCGGGTTGAGGTGCGAAACGCCTCGACGGCCGCTCCACCTGTATCACCCGATGTTGCGCCGACAATGGTCGCGCGTCGGTCACGCTTTGCCAGCACGTAATCCATCAGGCGCGCCAAAAGCTGCATCGCAACATCTTTGAAGGCCAAGGTTGGTCCGTGGAACAGTTCAAGAATGAATGTGTTCGGCGCAATTTGTACAAGCGGCGTAACTGCCGGATGGCCAAATACCGCCGGGCCATAGGCCGCACGGGTCATGCTTGCCAGATCGGGCGTCGGGATCGCACCACCGGAAAGCGCCTCGACGACAACGGTGGCCACCTCGTGAAATGGCTTACCCGCAAAGCCCGCGATCGTGTCTCGCGACAGCACAGGCCATGTCTCCGGCACGTAGAGACCGCCGTCACGGGCAAGGCCCGCAAGCAAAGCATCTTCGAAGCCGAGGACAGGCGCCTCGCCGCGGGTAGAAACGTAGTTCAAGATATACTCCAGGAGGTCGTCGAAACCAATGCAGTCGATCCTGTCTAGGCTTGCCAACTCTGGTGGGCAAGGTTGCTGCCCACAGACTTGTCACCGGACCTGTGATCAACAGATTTTTCGTTGCCCGATTTTTCGGTGCCTGGCCCTTTCGTTGCCAGACTTTTCGTTGCCAGACTTTTCGTTGACTGGCCAAATCAAAATCCCGGCCGCGGCACGAGATCCATCAACATACCGTCGAGGCCGCCGTCGACCAGGATCTCGCCTCCGTTAATATAGCTGGCCCTATCACTGGCCAAAAATGCCACCGCATTGCCGATGTCATCCGGCTCACCGATCCGTCGAGCGGGTATCATCGCCGTGCGCTTCGCCTCAAACACTGGGTCGGCGTAAAAGGCGGCCGACAGCGGTGTGCGAATCAGGCCGGGTAGTACCACGTTGCTGCGCACACCGCGCACGCCCCACTCAACGGAGAGCTGCTTTGACAGCATCAACACGCCGGCCTTCGCTGCACTGTATGCCCCGCTGCGGGGTTGTTGGTGCCGGCCCGCGAGTGAAGCGATGTTGATGATGCTGCCACGCTTAGCCGTCAGCATATCGGCGCCGAACGTGCGTGCCGCGATGAGATAGGCTGTCAAATTGACAGCCAGCACCGCATTCCAGGTCTCAAGGCTGACCTCTTCAAGGGCACCGGGTCTGAGGATACCGGCATTGTTAACCAGCACCGCGCAAGGTCCAAGCTCGGCCTGCACGGTCATGTGAGCCTTCGCGAGACCCGCCTCGCTTGTGACGTCGCACGTGACCGCGAGAGACTTACGGCCGAATGTGTCGAGGCTCGCTGTGACCCGAGCAGCGGCGGCCGCATCCCGATCGAGTACAGCGACGTGCGCGCCCGCCCGCGCCAGTTCCAGAGCGATACCCTCACCGATGCCGCTGCCGCCGCCGGTCACGACACAGACGCGTCCCGTCAGACCAAGCCAATCGTGCGCAAGCGGCATAGAAGAGATCCATTGAGATAGCGGCCCTTTACCTAGCCCGTTGTCTGGCAATGTCGATCACTTGGCGACGCTTTGCAACGCCGCTGCGCCTCACGACTTTTTGC
>JANNXS010000417.1:0-14226 GCA_031409695.1 Hyphomicrobiaceae bacterium | reverse complement strand
TCGGCCAGCTGCTTCTAGCCCACTGTTGCCGGCCAGCTGTTTCGTGCAAAAGGATGAGAACGGAATGTCAGATGTGCATGACCCTCTGTCTGCCGCCAGCCTTGCTGCTGCATTGCTGCCGGTGGCGCTGGCGGCGGGGCGGATCCAAATGAGGTATTTCCAGGCTGGCGCCCCAGTTTTGACCAAGGCCGACACAACACCCGTGACGGCGGCTGACCAGGAGAGCGAGGCACTGATCCTCGCGAGTCTCGCCAAGCTGGCCCCCGATGTGCCTGTCATTGCCGAGGAAGCGATGGCCGCGGGCAACATGCCCGATATTGGAGACGTTTTTTTTCTGGTCGATCCGCTGGATGGCACGCGCGAGTTCATTGCCGGGCGGGGCGAGTTCACGGTCAATATCGCGCTCGTCAGGGACACGATGCCGGTCTTCGGCCTCGTCTATGCTCCCGTGACCCACGATCTGTTTGTAACGACGGGGCGGTCAACTGCCGTGCGGGCAACGGTGTCACCAGACGAGACGGGCGCAACGCTTGCGCGATTGAGCGCCAAGCCCATTCAGGTGCGCCGCGCCGATCCAGAGCGGGTCGTGGTCATGGCCAGCCGGTCACACATGACGCCTGAAACCGAGGCATTTTTGGCGGGTTTCAAAGTGGCTGAGCGACGCGCCGCCGGTTCCTCACTTAAATTCTGCCTGATTGCAGCGGGTGACGCCGATCTGTATCCGCGCGCCGGCCCGACCAACGAATGGGATACGGCGGCCGGACAAGCCGTGCTGGTAGCTGCGGGCGGGAAAGTGACAACGTTCGACAGCGAGATCCTACGCTATGGAAAAGTGGCCGACCGCTTCCGTAACCCAAACTACGTCGCCTGGGGTGGATGGTGAAAGTGGTTCGCGTTCCGAAATGCTGCCGCAATCGAGACGGATTGCTCTTGGCCACTCAGTCGCCTAGACCGCCGACCTAGATCACTAACCCGCCCGCATCATTCCTCGCGCCGCCTCCGAGCCCTGCCATGACCCCGACCGAGCTCTCGAAACTCCAAGCCTACCTGCGCCAAGTCTATGGCAATCGGGCCATTGCTGTCCGCCCGCGCCCGCAGAAAAAGGACCAAGCCGATATGTACGTTGGCGAACGGCCCCTCGCCTCAATCGTCGTCGATGACGAGGACGGCGACCGTTCCTACCAATTGAGCTGGGAAATCAAAGAGCCGCCCCAGAAACTGGATACGGCCGAGCTGCTACGTCTGCAGACTTTCCTGCGTGATCGTCTCGGGTCCAAGACGCTTGTTGTGCGCTCGCGGGGCAAACTCAGGGATAGCGCGGAGGTGTTCGTCGGCGAGGAAAGCTACGCGCTTATTACAGCGGATAAAGGCAGCTATCAGTTCCAGATGGCCATTTTGGATATCGACCTGGAAGACGTTGAATAAACGCGGGAGTGAGGTCATTCGCGGGCGCGCGTTTTTAAAGGCTGGCGCGAAGGCGAAAGCGCTCATAAGCCCTGCTTCTTTGCCTTCGCCACCGCATAGGCGTCCATCGCGCCAAGCGACTTGGTTATGAGCGCTCGAAACTCAGGCGCAAGGTTGGCGGGCTTGTCGTCAACCACAGTCGCGAACCGGCCATTGGTGAGGCCAATGGCCAAGCGATCGGTCGTTGGATCGACGAGGGCGAAGAACGGAATGCCACCCCCCGATTTGTCAAGCAAGACCTCGCGGGTGACCAACTCCAGAACCGTAATCCCGCTCGCCAAACGCACCTTGCGCCCGTCCTTAACCGCGCTGACGGCGATGTTGACGACCTCGATTTTGCCGGTCAGATCAGGGTGCCCTAGATAATCGGCCGTCGGCAAGTTGCCGTCGATTGTGCGGCACCAGGGGCACCAGTCCGCGCCGAACACGACAAGCAACTTGCGATTGGCGGCCTGTGCTTTTGCGAGGGCAACCGAGAACAGCGCCATCTGATCAGCGCAAGCGTCATAGCGCTTCCACGCCAGGGGGCAGGCAGCGGGGGTCTCAAATGCGTACCCGGCCGGTGGCGCGGCCCATTGAGCCGATGCTGGAGTGGCGCACGCAACCAGCGCCAACGCGAGAGACGGGATAAGGCGGCGCATGGCAAAATTCCTCCGCTCGCACAAACTACCACACGAGACCGAGCGCTGCATACTTCGCACCGTATCCACCGGCCTCGAATTCCGCCTGCATGCGCTCTGGTATAAGTCGGCCGCCGTCGATCACCGCATCGCGATGGATGCCGGAGGCGACGAACAGCGCGTCGACACCTGCGCCAGCCGCGGCTGCAAGGTCGGTGCGAACGGCGTCTCCGATGCCAAGGACGCGGGTTTTCGGCGTCTCACGACCGCGGAGTTCGGCCGCGTGTTTCAGCGCCGTGGCATAGGCAATGGCATGCGGCTTGCCAGTCCACATTACCGTGCCGCCGAGGTCTTCGTAAACGATGCCGAGTGCACCAGCACAGGGCAGTAAATCATGCCCCACATGCACGACCAGATCCGGGTTGGCGCACACCATCGGAACGCCCCGGGCCGCCGGCGCCCGCAAGCGCTCGCGATAGGATTCGCCTGTTTCCGTCCGATCGTCAAACGGGCCAGAGCAGGCAATCACGTCCGCATCGGCGAGCGGCACATCTGGCGGCAAGGACGCAAAAAAGGCCTCATCACGGTCCGGCGGGCCAATGCGGTGGATGTGGCGATAACCACCGTTCAGCAGATGATCGATGGCAAGGCCGCCGGATGAGACAATCCGGTCCCAGGCTGACCGAGGCACCAGCTTATCATCCAGCACGCGGGCGACGGCCGCCGGTGGAACTGGCGCGTTCGACACGAGGATCACCGTCCCACCGGTCGCACGGAAGCGCGACAATGCCGCACAACTGTCCGCAATGGCAGTGCGGCCGTCATGCACGACACCCCAGATATCGCATAACAGCACGTCATAGCCGCTCAGTAGCGGCCCGGCATGTGTCACAATTTGAGTCTGCGTCCGCACAGCTTACTCCTAAATCTCGACGCATTCCGGCGTCTAGGACATGGCTGTGTCAGTACCGTTGGCGCGGCGCAACACCTATCCCGCGATGCAACCCAGGCCACGACGTTCCGGTCGAGTGCAACGCATACACTCGAATTCGGGTCGACGATGCGAAGTGTACGTACTACGTGTGTTCTGATGGTCGCTGTAGCAAATTGCAACCTTTGTGTTCAGTGAATAGCCAATTTTCTCGCGCAAAATAGGCAAAAAGCCCTGCTGCAACCTGAGCGTAGCGGCGAGATTAGACACGGAGACTGGCCTGTGAACGAAGAGTCGCAACACCTTATCCTGCGCATGTTGGCGGACATTCGTGCCACCCAGGAAAGCCAAGGCCAGCGTTTCGATACCGAGATGATGCGCTTTGAACGCATCGACAAGTCTCTCGACACTGTGCAGACCCAGATGACCTATGCATTCGGCATGGCGAGCTTCGCCAATGTGCGCTCGGAGCGGACCGAATTTCGACTGGACGCCATGGATCAGCGGCAAGCACGACTGGATGCGGAGTTGGCCGAAATGCGGCTGAAAATCCTGGCGCTAAAGGGCAATGATTAACGTGCAATAGTTGAACGCGCTTTGGGGAAAAGGAATGGTCGGTAAACTTGATCTCGGTTTGGTGATGCGTGCGGCACAGTTTGCCGCGACCAGGCATGCCGATCAGCGCCGCAAAGGGCGTGATCAGGAGCCTTACGTCAACCATCTCATTGAAGTGACCGGCCACCTCGCCCACTCGTCACGTGCCGACGATGGGATTTTACTGGCGGCCGGATTTTTGCACGATACGGTCGAAGACACCGACACGACAAACGCCGAGTTGGTCAGCCTTTTTGGGGTTGAGGTCGCAGCCGTGGTTGCCGAAGTGACCGACGAAAAGTTCCAGCGCAAGGACGACCGTAAGCGCCTGCAGGTGGAGCGCATCGCCCTTAAATCCACACGCGCGCAATTTCTTGCGGTTGCCGACAAGACGGCCAATGTCGCCTCTATCATCCGCTCCCCACCCATGGATTGGACCCGCCAACGCATGACTGAATATGGGGACTGGGCCGACAGCGTCGTGTCGCAAGTCCACGGATTAGATACCTACCTGGACGATGCTTTTGTCCGCGCGCTGAAGGATCTGCGGGCGAAGTTGCGATGATAAGCCCCCGCGGCACCCCTCACTTCCCTTTGCGGAAAATATGCAGCGACTTGAAGGTTCCAGCGTCGGTAAAGCCTTTTTGGGCGACGAGGCCTTTGCCTGCGGCGACGCCGCGGTCGTAGGCAAACGAGCCCGTGTAGAAATGGATTTCGCCGCCCGGGCGCAGGCTGTCTGCCAGTGTCAGTGTCATCTCATCGTCAGTCAGCGCACCATACTTGTCGTTTTCGGCGGTGCGGTACTCACCGATATGAAACAGTGTTGCATAGTCGAGCGCCGGCATCAGGCGACGGTCGATTTGATAAATATCGCCAAAGTAACACTTGTAGGTGAAGCCGAGGCGCGCATCGGCAATCAGCAGCTTCACATAGTCGTCGTATTCCTCTTTTGAGGCCGTGATGCCAAGCACGTGGTTCCCGGTCCCCGATTTGGCTGTTTCAAGGCCGACGATGTGGTGGCTCCCGGTGCCCATGTGGAAGATGTCCTTCCCGGTGACTTTCTTCTCTTTGAGATAGTCCAGGAAGTGGATGTCGCACGGGCACTGCTTCTCATCGAGCGCCCAGGTGGCATTCCAGAAATTCAGCTTCGCGGTCATGGGTGTGGCGCGGCGTATGGCCGGTCCTCTGGAGGCAGTCCCGTTGGAGACGAGTGAAGGTAGGCGGATCGAGTTACGCAGGTTGTAGCGATTTAGCGGTCGTAAGTGTGGCCATATCGTCTGTGCGCGTCAGGCGTCGTTCCTCGGTGGCAACAGAGGCGGCGAGTGAACGCTGCGCAAGACTGATAATGGCAATTTTCGGCAGTCCGGTGCGAATTGCGCGAGACAGCGTCACCTGCCCCGGCTCATCAAGGGCCGAGAGCGCGTCGTCCAGCACGGCAACATCGGGGGCGTGTAGAAGAATACGCGCAAAACCCAGCCGCTGGCGTTCGGCCGCCGAGAGCACTTGATCCCAGCGCGCGGTATCATCGAGGCGAGACGCCAAATGCGCGAGCCCGACAGAGGTTAGCGCCGACCGCGCCGCCGCATCATCGATGCGGCGCGTCGGGTCCGGGTCCGGGTAAGACAGGACGCCGCGTAATGAGCCGAGCGGCACATAAACGCGTTGCGGCAGCATCATCACGCGGCCCGATGATTTTTCTCCGGGGGTCTCGCCTTGCGTCGCCAGGGTTTCGCCTTGAGCCGAGAGTGCGCGTGCAATCATGGTTTTGCCAGCGCCACTGTCACCGACGATGTGAAGCCAAGTCCCGGCTTTGGCTTCGACCTGAGGCAGCGCGAAATGGGGGGGCCGGACGGGCTCTGCATCGACCGCCGCGCTGGCGTCCACGATGTCCATCACGCGGCGCGCCGAGGCATACCATTCCGCAATACGATTGTAGTTGTCGACGACCCAGGAGATCGCAATCTGAACCTGAATGAACGCCGCGGCCAGTTGCGTCACCTGGCCAAGTGTCAAGTCGCCGGCGAGGTATTTGGGCGCCGCAAAAAGCAGTGGGATGATAGGGATCATCGGCCCGGAGCTGTTGGTGATCCAAGTCACATGGCCGTGGCTCTTGACGATCTTCAGCCACCGTCCGACGACCGTGTGATAGGATCGACCGAGGATCACTTTCTCAGCGTTTCCACCTTTCATCAGGGCGATTGTCTCGGCGTTTTCGCGCAGGCGCATCATGGCAAAACGGAAGTAACCTTCGGCCTCGTTTTTCTGGCCGACGCGGCCAACGAGTGGACGACCGATCCAGGCCATGAACAGCGAAGCCGTGATTCCATATGCGAGCGCGAGCCAGACCATGTAACCGGGCACGCCCCCATAGGCGCCGCCGACACTCCAAAGGATTGAGACGAACGCGATGCCGCCGATGACGGCCGAGAGCAGCCCAATACCGAGATCAACCAGGATTTCCGTTGCCCAGCGCGTATCATCTGAAATGCGGTACTCAGGATTAGGTGGCTCCTTGCCCGATGCGTTCATGTGATAAAAGCGTTGCTTGTCGAGCCAAACATCGAGCAAGCGCTCAACCAGCCAGGCACGCCACCGCACTTGCAACGTCTCACGTGTGATAACGATCGCGACACCGATCGCGGCCATGCACGCGACGATGCCAAAGAACACGATTACGGCTTGCTTGACTGTCGCTACATCCCGCTTCTCCAAGGCATCAAAGAACCAACGGTTCCAATGGTTCATTTGCACGGTGATGTAGGTCGAGAGCACGAGGCTGGTTGCGAGACCAAGCGTCAGTAGCCAAGCGCGGCGCGCAGTGTTCCCGATCCAGAACCCGCTCGCGAGACCCAGGAACGCTTTGGCAATGTGTGGCTCGAGATGGAATCCGCCACCCTCCTGATCAAGCCCCCCTGCCTGTTCAGGGCCCTGTCCGTCCGGCGCGCTCATGGCTCTCCCCCGCGTATGCCGCCGCTGCTACGACCACCATACTGAAGCGGGCATGAACGGTTTTCGCCAGCCCGACAAGGTAAAGCGCCACAAGGTGCAGAGACGGGGCGACAAAGGGGGCGACAAGGCGAACAGGCGGGCCGCACCAGCCTGAAACGCTAGGTGCTTAGCGGAACAAGACCGTCGCGGTCGCCATCGCGGCCAACCCCTCGCGGCGGCCTGTGAAACCGAGCGTTTCTGTCGTTGTCGCTTTGACGCTCACCCGTGAGATATCGATACCTACTAAGTCTGCCATAGCTTGGCGCATGGCGTCGCGGTGCTTAAATATCTTTGGCGCTTCGCTTAGGACTGTAATGTCGACATTCGAAATGTGGCCACCAGCCGCCGAGACGCGACGTCGCGCCTCTAATACAAATTGTCCCGAGGCGGCGTTCTTCCAGCGCTCATCGTCATTCTTGAAATGAACGCCGATATCGCCATCGGCGATCGTCCCAAGCAACGCATCCGTTAAAGCATGCAGTCCCACATCTCCATCGGAATGCGCATCAACGCCTTTATCATGCGGAATCTTGACCCCGCATATCCACACGTGGTCTCCGTCTTTGAATTTATGAACATCGAAGCCTTGCCCAACTCTCACATCAGGAATTAGCATTTCAGTCTGCTTGAGGCGTTGTTCGGCCATGACGATATCCTGCGACGTCGTGATTTTGTTGTTCGTGCCGCCACTCTCAACGACTTTAACGGGAATCCCGGCCCATTCGGCCATGCTCGCGTCGTCGGTGAAATCGCGCTGTCCTTCCATAGCCGCCTTGCAGTGAATAGAGGTAATTTGCTCATATCGAAATATCTGAGGCGTTTCAGCGCGCCATAAATCAGTTCTAGAAATCGTTTCCGTAATCAAGCCTGGCGCAGAGCAACGTTTCAATGTGTCGGTCAACGCTGTTGCCAATATTGCCGCAGCATTCGTCTTTGCGGCGCCAATAACAGCCGAAATCATTGCTTTGGTTATAAAGGGGCGTGCTGCGTCATGGATCATAACGAGGGTTGGCCGGATATTGTTCAAGCTTTCCAATCCATGAAAGACAGAAGCTTGGCGGTCCGTGCCGCCGATGGCAATATCAAGCAGTTTCCGATGCTGACTCAAATCTGAGATGGCTTTTGCATACAGTTCGCGGTCATCGTCATGAATGACAACTTTTATAAAATCGATCATGTCATGATCGATGAACGGTTTGAGTGTGCGTGTCAGCACAGCAACGCCGTTGAGCGACACATACTGTTTTGGACCGCGAGTATCCGCGCGCGTTCCACGGCCAGCTGCAACGATCAGGGCGGCAATTCGTGTCATCGGGCTCGGCTTGTGCGGGCGGGCTTGTGGCGCAGTTTGACAAACATTATCCGAACTTAAAGAATGGAACATATAAAAATTTAGTGGGGTAGTCCCTTGTAATATCGCTTCAAATACGAACCGAATCTGGCACTGGGGTGGCGGCACGTCAACCATTGCCGCGCCGCCATGCCCCCTTTGAGTGAAGAAGCGATTGTTGTGAACACGGTTGTGGGAACGCCTGTGGGCAACGTGCGGCATCGCCCGCGCGGCTGTCTTTGACGTCGGTCGCTCTCGACCCTATCGTCGCAATGGCCAGCAAAGGATGCGGCCAGCACAGGAAGCCGCACAGGAAGCCGCATCGTGACCCCGCATTTCGATCCGCAAGACGCCGCGTATGCGCGGGATCCATACCCGGTTTTGGCCGATCTGCGCGCCAGCCAACCGGTGCATTACTCCCCGGCGCTGAAGGGCTGGGCCGTACTCCGCCACGCCGATGTTCAGCGCGTGATGCGCGACGCCCAAATGTCAGCCGATAAAATGACGCCGTTCTATGCGGCCCTGCCGCAGGGGCAGAAATCCCAGGTTGAGGTGCTGATCACGTATCTTGGGGGCTGGTTGGTGTTCAAGGACCCACCAGTGCACACGCGGCTGCGCTCTCTAATTGGGCGCGCATTCACGCCTACGGCACTTGCGGGCGTGCGTCCAAACGTCGAGCGCATCGTTACGGTGCTGATTGACGACCTTGCGGGCAAATCCGAAGTAGATCTGGTCGCTGATTTTGCCAATCCACTCCCGGCGTACGTGATCATGGATATGCTCGGCGTGCCGAGAGCCCTGCTACCTGACATGCGCGCCTGGTCCGAGGACATCAAGCTTTTCATCGGCTCTTCCCGCCAAACCCCTGACAAATATGCACTTGCGCGCCGCGGGACTGAGGCTATGGCCGACTGTTTTCGCGACTTGATCCTGGCCCGACGTGCCAGGGCGCACGACGATATCCTGGCCATGCTGGTTGCCGCCAACGATGCGGATTCAAGCGTGCCTGAAAACCGCCGTCTCTCAAACGACGAATTGATCGCCACCGCGATCCTGTTTCTGTTCGCGGGCCACGAGACGACGGCGAGCTTGATTGCCATGGCCTCTGTCGCCTTACTGCGGGATGAGGCTGCACGCGCAACGTTTCTCGGCTTGTATTCACCTGTGGACGTTCAGGTGGCCGTCGAGGAGTTTCTGCGCTTTGACGGGCCGACGCCTGCCATGATGCGGATCGCATTGCGAGACACGGATATCGGCGGACATGCCATCAAGAGCGGCGATCGGGTATGGACTTTTATTGGCGCGGCCAATCGCGATCCCGCGGCCTTCGTGCGGCCCGATGAACTGGATCTGAAACGCACGCCAAATCCGCACGTCACGTTTGGGTTCGGCGCACATTTTTGCCTCGGTGCCCCACTCGCGCGGATGGAGGCGCAGCTTGCGTTGCCGAAGCTGCACGCGCGCTTTCCGCGCATGTCACTGACAGCTGAGCCGGACGGCTGGAACGATGGCCTGACGCTGCGCGGGCCGGGCCGCGTCCAAGTGATGCTCGGGTCGTAAAGTGACGTCCGCACTTTGCGTTGATATCACCAGTGGCCTAAGATCGTTGGCTGTGATGGTTTGATTTGCGGCGTTGAGACACCGGCCGCTGCCCAGGCGACTTACATGCAAGCGAGCCGAAACTTTATGAAATCCAGATCCCGCGGCGCGATCCTGTTTTGGCAGATTGCAATCCTGGTCGTGACACTGACCATCTGGCAGTGGGGTTTCGATGTCGCCAAGTGGCTGGTCACGAAGGCCTACGTGCCAAAGATCCTGGATCCCTACTTCGTCTCCAAGCCGACGGCCATCTGGACCAGCTTCCTTAAACTGGGCTGCTTTTCCGATCCGAAGGGCTTTACGGCGTGCTTCGACGGCAATTCCAACAATCTGTGGATCGCGACGATGGTCACGATCAAGAACATGTTTTGGGGCTTCACCTGGGGCACCGGGCTTGGTCTTTTGGCGGGCCTTATTCTCGGCCGCTCTGATGTGCTGTCGAAAATCTTTGAGCCCTATATCGTCGCCATGAACTCGATCCCGCGCATCGCTCTGGTGCCGCTGATCATCCTGATGTTCGGGTTCGGCGACCTATCAAAGATCGTTGCGGCTGGCATCGTGGTGTTTTTTGTTGTGTTTTTCAACACCTTTGAGGGCACCCGCTCCGTCGACCGGGACCAGATCGCAGCGGCCCGCTTGCTGGGCGCGAGCGAACTGACAGTCCTGCGCACGGTGGTCATCCCGTCCGCGCTGGCCTGGGTCTTCGCATCTCTGACACCGGCCGTCTCATTCGCCCTGATCGGCGTGATCGTCGCCGAATTCATCGGCGCCGAACGTGGCCTTGGTAAGCTGATCATCGAAGCTGAAGCCCGCGCCAACGCAGCTGAAATGATGGTCGCTATTTTCGTGATGATGATCGTCGGTATCATTCTCGCGTTCATTGTCCGCCGGTTTCAGGCTTATCTGCTGCGCTGGCAGCCCCGCTTCGAGGTGCAGGGGTGAGTACCAGCTGCCACACGGGCGGCCTTAAGCAAACACGTGCTGAAGCTTCATGGCGTCGATCTGTTGGATATCCAGAAACTCTGACATCGCACTGACCCGTCCATCTTGGATCAACCACTCCTGCCGTTTGCTGCCGGCAAATTCGAGCCCGGAGAGACGATTGCGCATATGGATCTTGACGGTCACGTTGTACACGTAACCCTGTTCTTGCGGGTGGCGCTGCTCAAGCACTTGCGGCTTTGGTGCTCCAGGCTTGTTGCTCAGAACTTCCCAGTTCTGCTTCACGAGCTCCAGGAATTCACGAATTTTATCCGCGCCAACATTGTGCACCGCACAGTCAAGTTTTACGGGGTGAACGTTGCATGAAAAGACGAAGTCCTGGTGGCAAAGAGTTTTCAGGGTGTCGTAGTCCCGCGTGCGAAGCGCGGCGTAGACCGCAGTGATGAGTTCTGATGGATCCGTTGGACGTGCCGGTTCTCCCCACATTTGGTCCTAATGCCCCCAGAAGTGAATTCTGTTTTGCCGCATCGTAGGGAATACGATCGTCAGACGCAACCAATGAGAGGGCTGTTGCAGGCAAAATCGAGCAACCTGGTGCGGGTGGTGGTGGTGGGTCGAGCGCGTGTTCGCCTTGGCCACCCTCCCGCAGTGCACAAAACTCTGCTATCGTTAGTTGACTGACGCTAATGTCCGCCGACGCCTGCCCCCTGCGAGCCTCCTTGAGATCCCCATGACCGCCAAGCCCGACGCCCCCTGGCTGTTTCGCACCTATGCCGGTCACTCGACGGCTGAAAAGTCCAACGCGCTGTACCGAAAGAACCTCTCCAAGGGCCAGACGCGCCTCTCCATCGCCTTCGATCTACCGACGCAGACCGGCTATGACAGCGATCATGAATTGGCACGCGGCGAAGTGGGCAAGGTCGGCGTGCCCGTGTCCCACATCGGCGACATGCGCACATTGCTCGACGGCATCCCAATTGGCACCATGAACACGTCCATGACGATCAACGCGACGGGCGCGTGGCTCCTAGCACTCTACGTTGCCGTGGCAGATGAGACAAACCAACCGCGCACCAAGCTTACGGGTACCATTCAAAACGATATCATCAAGGAATATCTCTCCCGCGGCACATACGTCTTTCCGCCCGCGCCGTCGCTGAAACTGATCAAGGACACGGTCATTTTTTCGACCACGACACTGCCGAAGTGGAACCCGACCAACGTTTGCAGCTATCACCTACAGGAGGCCGGCGCGACGCCGGTTCAGGAGCTGGCCTTCGCTTTGGCAACCGCAATTGCCGTCCTCGATACGGTCAAGGCGTCAGGTGAAGTGGCGCCGGATCAGTTCGGCGCGGTGTTCGGGCGCATCTCGTTTTTCGTCAACGCTGGCCTGCGCTTCGTCACCGAGATGTGCAAGATGCGCGCGTTCACGGAGCTTTGGGCGGAAATTGGCCGCGAGCGATACGGGGTCTCGGACCCCAAGTTTCTACAGTTCCGCTACGGCGTCCAGGTGAACTCCTTGGGTCTGACCGAGCAACAGCCCGAAAACAATGTCACGCGCATCATCCTGGAAATGCTTGCTGTGACGCTGTCAAAAAACGCCCGGGCCCGCGCGGTGCAGCTGCCGGCCTGGAATGAGGCGCTAGGCCTGCCGCGGCCGTTCGACCAGCAGTGGTCGCTGCGCATGCAGCAGATCCTCGCCTACGAAACGGACTTGCTCGAATATGGCGATCTGTTTGACGGTGCGCCTGAGGTGACCAAGAAGGTCGAAGCACTGAAGGCCGAGGCGAAAGCTGAGCTTGCAGCGATCGACAAGTTGGGCGGCGCGGTCGCGGCCATCGACTACATGAAGCGGCGCCTCGTTGAGAGCAACACGGCACGGCTACGCCGCATCGAAGCCGGCGAGCAGATCGTTGTCGGGGTGAACAAGTATACCGCAAGCGAAGCGTCGCCACTTGCCGACGCGGCTGATGCCATTGAGGTCGTTGATCCCGCCGTTGAAGCGCAGCAAATTGCGCGCCTAAAGGACTGGCGTTCGGTGCGCGATGCCAAGGCGGCGGCCGCCGCGCTCGCCGCGCTTGAAGCTGCGGTCAAAGACGGTTCCAACGTCATGGAACCCTCGATTGCGTGCGCAAAAGCTGGCGTCACGACCGGCGAATGGGGCACCACGCTCCGCCGCATCTATGGCGAATATCGCGCGCCAACTGGCGTTGGCCAGGGTTCAGGACATGCGGGTACAGGCGCTGCGTACGAGAATGTCAAAATAATCCGCTCAGCCGTCGAGGCCGCGTCCGGACGGTTGGGCCGGCGCATAAAGCTGCTGGTCGGCAAGCCTGGTCTTGACGGCCACTCAAATGGTGCCGAGCAGATTGCTGTGCGCGCCCGCGATTGCGGCATGGATGTTGTCTACGAGGGCATCCGCCTGACGCCAGCGCAGATCGTTCGCACGGCCGTGGATGAGAGTGTGCATGTGGTTGGGCTGTCCATCCTGTCAGGCTCGCACCTGCCACTCGTCCAGGACGTGATGGCGCGCATGAAGGCCGAGGGGCTTGCCGACATTCCTGTCGTCGTCGGCGGCATTATCCCGCCTGAGGATGCCATCGCGCTCAAGAGCTATGGCGTTTCAGCCGTCTACACGCCGAAGAACTTCGACCTCAACGCCATCATGGGCGAAATTGTCGTGTTGGCCGAACGGCCCGTTTGATTGCCCAGGGTCTGATTGCCACCAGTGTGATCGCCAATGTTCATTCGGCGCGCGATGCGTGGCCGTGTCCGCAGTGGCAACAAGTGCCGCCGCGAGTCTTGCAAACGCGCCGATCTCGACGGCGGCGAGCGCATCGAGATCGTCCATGCTCGCAAGCCGTATGGTCCAATCGATGGCCGATGAGGCCGTCAATGCACCGTCCTTAGTGCATCGCCATTAGTGCACCGTCACGCCGGTTGCTGCGTTGAAGTCTTCGCGGCTGACGCCCGGTGCCAACTCCAGCAGCTTCAAACCGCTCGCGCTGACTTCCATGACGCCCAGGTCCGTGATGATCATATTGACCACGCCGACGCCCGTCAGTGGCAAGGTGCACTTCGGCACGATCTTGAGGTCGAGGGTGCCATCTTTCTTTTTCGCCGTGTGCTCCATCAGCACAACCACGCGTTCGACGCCGGCGACGAGATCCATGGCGCCGCCCATGCCCTTGACCATCTTGCCGGGGATCATCCAGTTGGCGAGATCACCGTGCTCCGACACCTGCATGGCGCCCAGAATGGCTAGGTTGATGTGGCCGCCGCGGATCATCCCGAAACTGTCCGCGGACGAAAAGAACGATGAGCCAGGCAGCGTCGTCACGGTCTGCTTGCCGGCATTGATCAGGTCGGCGTCGACCTCGTTTTCGCCGGGGAACGGGCCGATGCCGAGCAGGCCGTTCTCGGACTGCAGCATGACGTTGACGCCTGCGGGAATATAATTCGCAACCAGCGTCGGCAAGCCAATACCGAGGTTCACATAAAAGCCGTCCTGCAGCTCTTTCGCCGCGCGGGCGGCCATCTGTTCACGGGTCCAAGGCATGGGGAGAGGTCCTGTGGCTTATCTCGACATTTGCCGGTCATTGGCGGGCAGAGCCCCTGTCCGGATCAGCGCTCAGATAGCATACGCTCACGCCCGATGTCTGCGATTTTGCGTCCGACGCCATTGGTGGCCGCCACCACCAGCCGCGAGGCGACGACCAAGACCCTGAGGAGACATTCACTCCCAACGTCGGGGTCCC